>JBEBVF010000148.1:0-6455 GCA_040392885.1 Paracoccus sp. (in: a-proteobacteria)
GTTCCCCATCTGGCGCCCCGATCCCGAACCGCTATGCGAACACATCGCCCCCGTGACCCGCCGTTTTCCCCGCCCTTCCTTGCGCAAGGCTTGCGCCGCAGCGCCGAATTCGGCGATAGGACGGGATAGCCCTCCGCCATCCGCCCACCGCATGCCCTTTCCCGATTCGGGCGGCCGCCCGGCACAGGACGCGCCATGACCGCTCATTCCCCCGCCCTTCCCCTGCCGCCGCCGATCCGGCTGGGCGCGATGACCCTCGGGCCGCCGGTGTTCCTGGCGCCGATGGCGGGGATCACCGACCTGCCCTTCCGCCGCGCCGTCGCCCGCCATGGCGGCGCCGGCCTGATGGTCAGCGAGATGCTGGCCTCGACCGAGATGATCACCCCCAGCCCCTCGTCGCGCGCCGCCGGCCGCGCGCGCGGGCTGGCCGAGGCCGGCGGGCCGATGTCGGTGCAGATCGCCGGTCGCGAGGCCGGGCCGATGGCCGAGACCGCCCGCATCGTCGAGGGCATGGGCGCGCGCGCCATCGACATCAACATGGGCTGCCCGGCGCGCAAGGTGACGGGCGGGCTGTCGGGCGCGGCGCTGATGCGCGACCTCGACCATGCACTGGGCCTGATCGAGGCGGTGCTGGGCGCGGTCGCGATCCCGGTGACACTGAAGATGCGGCTGGGCTGGGACGAGGGCTGCCTGAACGCCCCGGAACTGGCCGCCCGCGCCGCGCAGGCCGGGGTGCAGATGCTGACCGTCCATGGCCGCACCCGGGCGCAGTTCTATACCGGCAGCGCCGACTGGGCCCGCATCCGGCCGGTGGTCGACGGGCTGCCGCCCGCCGCCCGCGTGCCGCTGGTCGCCAATGGCGATGTCTGCGACCCGGCCTCGGCCCGCACGGCGCTGGCCGCATCGGGCGCGCAGGCGGTGATGGTCGGCCGCGCCGCGCAGGGCGCGCCCTGGCGCATCGCCGCGATCATTCATGCGCTGGGCTGGGGACCGGCGCCGGTCGTGCCGCAGGGCGCGGCGCTGGCCGATGCCGTGGCCGGACATTACGAGGACATGCTGGATTTCTACGGCAGCGACCTGGGCCAAAGGGTGGCGCGCAAGCATCTGGGCTGGTGGGCCGAGGCCAATCGCGCCCCGGCCACCGCCCGCCCGGCCCTGATGCGGGCGCCCTCGCCCGCCGAGGCGCTGCGGCTGATCCGCGCCGCCTTCGCCGATGCCGAGGGCGAGCCCGCCGCACCGCGGGACCGCGCGGCATGAGCGGCACCGGACCCCGCCCCGGCGAGGATGGCGCCTGGGCCAGCCTGCCGCTGCCGGCGCTGATACTCGACGCCGCCGGCCGGGTGCGCACGATCAACGATGCCGCCGAGGCCTGGCTGAACCTGTCGCGCCGCATGGTGGAGGGGCAGGCGCTGGATGCGCCCGAGATCGCCCGCCGCCTGCGCGCCGAGCCGCCGCTGCCGCAGCTGGCGCAGGCGGCCGAGGCCAGCGGCCGGCCGCAGCCGGCGCGCTTTCGCCTCGCCGACCGCATCGGCGGGCACCGGACGCGGACGGCGCTGGTCCATGCCGGCCCGCATCCCGACGGGCTGGCGGTGGTCATCGTCCCGCGGCCCGACGCCGCCCCCGATGCCGCCGGCAAGGCGGCGCTGGCGGCGGTGGGCCTGGCGCAGATGCTGGCGCACGAGATCAAGAACCCCCTCGCCGGCATCCGCGGCGCCGCGCAGCTGATCGAGATGCAGGCCGGCCCCTCGACGGACCCGGAGGGCGGCATCCCGGCGCTGACCGCGCTGATCGTCGCCGAATGCCAGCGCGTCGTCGACCTGCTGGCCCAGGTCGAGCGCTTCGGCGACACCACGCCGCCGCGCCTCGCCCCGGTCAACATCCACGACGTGCTGGAACGGGCGCGGCGCATGGCGGCGCTGGGTGCGGCCTCGGCGGTGACGATCACCACCGATTACGACCCCTCGCTGCCGCCGGCGCTGGCCGATGGCGACCAGCTGGTGCAGGTGGCGCTGAACCTGATCGTCAATGCCGCGCAGGCGATCACCGGCAGCGGCACCGGCGGCCGCATCCGGCTGCGCAGCCATTACGACGGCACCATGCGCGGCCCGAACGGGCCGCTGCCGCTGCAGGTCGAGATCGCCGATGACGGCCCCGGCCTGCCGCCGCATCTGGCCGATCGCATCTTCGAGCCCTTCGTCTCGGGGCGCGAGAACGGCACCGGGCTGGGGCTGGCGCTGGTCGCCAAGATCGTCGCCGACCACGGCGCCGCGATCACCACCCGCCGGCAGGGCGGGCTGACCCTGTTCCGGCTGTCGCTGCCGCTGGCACCGAGGGGGGCGTGACATGGAGGGCACCGTCCTTCTGGCCGATGACGACCACGCCGTCCGCACCGTGCTGACCCAGGCGCTGACCCGCGCCGGCCTGCGGGTCCATGCCACCGCCAGCATGGCGCAGCTTCTGCGCTGGGTCGAGGAGGGTCGCGGCGACCTGGTGGTCACCGATGTGGTGATGCCGGACGGCAATGGCCTCGAGGCGATCCCGGCCATCCAGCACAGCCGACCGGGGCTGCCGGTGATCGTGATCTCGGCGCAGAACACCATCGTCACCGCCATCCGGGCGGCGGAGGCCGAGGTCTTCGACTATCTGCCCAAGCCCTTTGATCTGCACATGCTGCTGGCGCAGGTGCGCGCCGGGCTGAGGCGGCGCCGGCGCGTCGCTGCCCCGGAGCCGCCGGCCGCGCCGCCCGCGCTGCCGCTGGTCGGGCGGGCGCCGGCAATGCAGGCGCTGTTTCGCCGCATCGCGCAGGTGCTGCACAGCGACCTTGCGGTGATCGTCGCCGGCGAGGCCGGCTCGGGGCGCAGCACCGTCGCCCGGCTGCTGCACGAGCTTTCGGACCGCGCCGCCGGGCCGCTGGCGGTGCTGTCGCCGGCCGATCCGCTGCCCGAGGCGCCGCCGCTGGGCGGCAGCCTGCTGATCGAGGACCCGGCCGCGCTGCCGCCCGAGGCGCAGGCGCGGCTGGTCGCCCGGCTCGCGGCATGGGAGGCCGGGCCGCGCCCGCCGCGCCTGATCGCCGTCACCGGCCCCGACCCGGCCGCGGATGCCGGCGAGGGCCGGCTGCGCGCAGACCTGCATCACCGGCTGGCCGGCATGGTGCTGGCGGTGCCGCCGCTGCGGGCGCGGGCCGAGGACATTCCCGAACTCGCCGCGCATCTGCTGGCCCGCGCCGGCCTGCCGCTGCACCTGTCGGCGGAGGCGCTGGCCGGGCTGGCCCGCCTGCCCTTCCCCGGCAATCTGCGCGAACTGGACCAGTTGCTGCGCCGCCTGGCATTGACCGCCACCGGGCCGGAGATCGGCGCCGCCGACCTGGCCGCCGCGCTACCGCCCGCCGCCGCCCGCCCCGCGGGCACGCTGATGCCGCTGGCCGAGGCGGTCGCCCAGCATCTGCAACGCTATTTCGACCTGCATGGCGGCGAGTTGCCCCCCGCCGGCCTGCATGCCCGCATCATCGCCGAGGTCGAGCGCCCGCTGATCGAACTGGCTCTCGCCGCCACCGGCGGCAACCAGCTGCGCTGTGCCGACCTGCTCGGCCTCAACCGCAATACCCTGCGCAAAAAACTGACCGAGCATAATATCGAGGTGACACGGCGGCGGCGGGTGATGTAATGTTGCCACAAAGCGGCGGATAACGTCGCCTTGAGGCAACAATCCCCCCTTCCCTCCCGCCCTTCTCCGGCGGTGGTGCGGGGGCGGCAGGCAGGACGGGCGGATGGGCACAGGACCGGCGCAAACGCCGATGCAGGCTTTGACGCGGCCCCCGGCACATGCTGCGGACAACCACCGCAGCCTCGGGCTGGCACGGCTGTCGCGCATGCGCCGGCAGCGGCGGGTGCAGGCGGTGCTGACCCTGGGCCTCGCTGTGCTGGGGCCGGTGCTGGCCGGGACCACCCTGGCGCTGATGGGACCGCTGGACCGCGGCGGCGAGGGCAACGGCCTGCGCTTCGTGCTGCTGCTGGATCTGGTCTATCTGCTGGCGCTGGCCGGGCTGGTCGCCGGGCGCATGGTGCGGATGGTGACGGCGCGCCGGCGCTCGCAGGCCGGGTCGCGGCTGCATCTGCGGCTGGCCTCGATCTTTACCGGCATCGCGCTGGTGCCGACGGTGCTGGTGGCGCTGTTCGCCGGGCTGACGGTGAATATCGGCCTGGAGGGCTGGTTCTCCAACCGGGTACAGCAGGTGGTCTCGGCCTCGGTCTCGGCCGCCGAGGCCTATCAGGACGAGCATCGCCGCGACCTGACCGCCGATGCGCAGGCGCTGGCGAATTACCTGATCGCCTCCGGCCGCTCCGATCCGCTGCTGGACGACGGCACCCTGCGGCAGCTGCTGGTGCAGGGTCAGGGCCTGATCCAGCGCGGGCTGCGCGAGGCCTATATCGTCGATGCCGCCGGCAATATCCGCGCCCGCGGCGACCGCTCCTATCGCTTCTGGTACGAGCAGCCCGACAGCGAGACCTATGCCCGGGCCGAGGCCGAGGGCATCGCCCTGGTCGAGGACTGGCCGAACAGCGAGTTTCGCGCCCTGGTACCGCTGCGGCCGCTGGCCGACCGCTATCTCTATGTCACCCGCGACGTGGATGGCAGCCTGCTGGGCCTGCTGGACGAAACCCGCGAAACCGCCGGCTTCTACCAGCAATTGGAGGCGACGCGCGGCCGGGTGCTGCTGGAATTCTCGCTGGTCTATCTGGGCTTTGCGCTGCTGCTGGTCTTTGCCGCCACCTGGGCGGGGCTGTGGTTCGCCGAACGGCTGTCGCGCCCCATCGGCCGGCTGGCCGAGGGCGCGGCCGCGGTCGGCGCCGGCGATCTGGACGTGCAGATCCCCGATCCCGGCACCGGCGACGAGATCCAGACGCTGGGCCATGCCTTCAACCGCATGACCCGCCAGCTCAAGACCCAGCGCGTCGAGCTGATGGAAAGCTATCAGAGCGCCGAGGCCCAGCGCCGGCTGTTCGATTCCGTGCTGTCCTCGGTGACGGCGGGGGTGATCGGGCTGGATGCGGCGGGCGAGATCGACTTCGTCAACCGCGCCGCCACCCGCCTGCTGGGGGTGAGCGAGGCCGACCACGACCGGCCGCTGGCGCTGGCGGTGCCGGAATTCGCGGCACTGTTCGGCCGCCTGGCCGGCGGTGTCGCCGATACCGTGCAGGAGGAGATCCGCCTGACCCGCGAGGGGCGGATGGAAAGCCTGCTGACCCGCATGGCGATCCGCCGCGGCGAGGGCGGCGGGCTGGAGGGCTATGTGGTCGCCTTCGACGACGTGACCGACCTGGTCTCGGCGCAGCGCATGGCGGCCTGGGGCGATGTGGCCCGGCGGGTGGCCCATGAGATCAAGAACCCGCTGACTCCGATCCAGCTTTCGGCCGAGCGCATGCGGCGCAAGTTCGGCAAGCTGGCCCAGACCGAGGCCGAGCGCGAGTCGCTGGACCAGTATACCGAGGTCATCATCCGCCAGACCGGCGACCTGCGCCGCATCGTCGACGAGTTCTCGAAATTCGCCCGCATGCCCGAGCCGGACCGGCACGAGACCGACCTGACCCGGCTGGTCCGCGACGCCGTGCTGATCCAGCAGGATGCGCTGGGCGAGGCGCTGACCGCCGAACTGCCCGACCGGCCGGTTCTGGTCGCCGTCGACGCCGGCATGATCCATCAGGCGCTGACCAACCTGGTCAAGAATGCCGGCGAGAGCGTGGCCGAACATGCCGCCGCCGCCGAGCCCGGCTGGACCCCGCGCGTGCATGTCGAGATGGCGGCCCAGCCCGACCGGGTGGTGATCCGCATCACCGATAACGGCATCGGCCTGCCCCCCGACCGGGCGCGGCTGTTCGAGCCCTATGTGACGATGAAATCCGGCGGCACCGGCCTCGGGCTGCCCATCGTCAAGAAGATCATCGAGGAACATGGCGGCACGCTGGCGCTGTCCGACGCCGCACCGCGCGGCGCGATGGCGGAAATCCGGCTGCCGCGCGACCGCACCTCGCCCTCCCCCTCCGAAACCGGACAGAACCGACAGGCCCAGACATGAGCGACATCCTGATCGTCGACGATGAAAAGGACATCCGTGAGCTGATCGCGGACATCCTTCAGGACGAGGGGTTCGAGACCCGCCTCGCCGCCAATTCCGACGAGGCCATCGCCCAGCTGAATGCCGCCGAGCCGGGGCTGATGGTGCTGGACATCTGGCTGAAGGACAGCCGTATGGACGGCATCGACATCCTCAAGACCGTCAAGCGCAACAACCCCGACGTGCCGGTGGTCATCATCTCCGGCCACGGCAATATCGAGATCGCGGTGGCGGCGATCAAGCAGGGCGCCTATGACTTCATCGAGAAGCCCTTCAACATCGACCAGTTGATGGTGGTCATCAACCGCGCGATGGAGACCTCGCGGCTGCGGCGCGAGAACAC
>JBEBVF010000149.1:0-6368 GCA_040392885.1 Paracoccus sp. (in: a-proteobacteria)
CTGGGCAAGTTCGGCGCCTCGCTGGGCCTGATGAAGATGACCCTGCATTTCTGGTTCGGCTACATGGTCATCGCGCTGGTCGCCTTCCGGCTGGTCTGGGGGGTGATCGGGCCGCGCCCGGCGCGGTTCACCCATTTCGTGCGCGGCCCCGGCGCCATGCTGGACTATGCCGGCGGCCTGTTCCGGCGCGAGCCCTCCTACTGGTTCGGGCACAATCCGCTGGGGGCGCTGTCGGTGCTGGCCATGCTGGCGGCGCTGATCGCGCAGGCGGCGACCGGGCTGGTCGCCGACCCGGAGGATTTCATCAATACCGGGCCGCTGGCCGCGCAGGTCTCCACCGCCACCTCGCGCAAGGCCGCCGGCCTGCACGAGCTGATCTCCAGCCTGATCCTGCTGCTGGTGGTGCTGCATGTCGGGGTGATCCTGTTCTATCGCTACTGGAAGCACGAGGACCTGGTGCGGCCGATGCTGCATGGCCGCAAGCGGGTGCGGCTGCGCGACCGCGACCGCGCCTGAGCCCCCGGCCCGCGCCGCCCGAGGCTTGTGTCCCCGCCGGGCTGTTCTTATCCATGGGCGGTGGCGGGCCTGACCGCCATGACAGGGCGAGGGAGAGGCATGCGACAGACCTGGCGATGGTTCGGACCCCATGACCGGGTTTCGGTCGACGACATGCTGCAGGCCGGGGTCGAGGGCGTGGTCACCGCCCTGCACCACATCCCGGCCGGCGCGGTCTGGCCGGCGGAGGAGATCGCCGCCCGCCAGGCGCAGCTGGCGGTGATGCGCGACGGCGCCGCCTCCGGCCTCGGCTGGGAGGTGGTCGAGAGCCTGCCGGTCAGCGAATCGATCAAGACCCAGAGCGGCGACTGGCGCGACCATGTCGGCAACTGGATCACCTCCATGCGCAATCTGCGCGCCGCCGGGCTGCGGGTGATCTGCTACAATTTCATGCCGATCCTCGACTGGACCCGCACCGACCTGGCCTGGCGGCGGCCTAATGGCGCGCGCTGCATGCGCTTCGACCTGGTGGATTTCGCCGCCTTCGATATCCATATCCTGCGCCGGCCCGGGGCGGCGGACAGCTTTCCGGCCGGGGTGCGCGACGCCGCCGATGCGGGGTTTCGCGACATGCCGGAGGCGCGGCGGGCGGAGCTGGCCCGCAACCTCGTCCACGGTCTGCCGGGCGCGGCGACGAATTTCAGCCTCGACGACGTGCGCGACCTGCTGGCCACCTATGCCGGGATCGGCCCGGACCGGCTGCGCGGGCATCTGCATGACTTTCTCGAACAGGTGGTGCCGGTGGCGCAGGAGATCGGCATGCGCCTGTGCTGCCACCCCGACGATCCGCCCTTCGACCTGCTGGGCCTGCCGCGGATCATGTCGACCGAGGCCGATTATGCCGGCCTGATCCGCGCCGTGGACCTGCCGGCAAACGGCATCACCCTGTGCTCCGGCTCGCTGGGGGCGCGGCCGGACAACGACCTGCCCGGGATGATGGACCGGCTGGGCGATCGCGTGCATTTCCTGCATCTGCGCAATGTGCGCCGCGATACCGACACCGTGCCGGCCTCGTTCTTCGAGGACGGGCATCTGAGCGGCCAGACCGACATGGTGGCGCTGATCGCCGCCGTGCTGCGCGAGGAGGCGCGGCGCCGGGCGGCGGGGCGCGAGGATGCGCAGATCCCGATGCGCCCCGACCATGGCCAGGACATTCTCGACGATATCGGCCGCGGCGGCCAGCCGGGCTATCCCGCCATCGGCCGGCTGAAGGGGCTGGCCGAGCTGCGCGGGGTCGAGGCCGCGCTCTCGCACCGGCTGGCGCGATGAGCCGGCTGCTGGCCGGGCCGGAGGGCCTGCCGCCCGGCGTGGCGCGGCCGGGCTACCGGCCGCAGGCGCATGGCGCCGGCATCCTGCATCTGGGCCTCGGTGCCTTTCACCGCGCGCATCAGGCGGTCTATACCGATGACGCGCTGGCGGCGGCGGGCGGCGACTGGCGCATCATCGGCGCCAACCTGCATTCCCGCACCGTGCCCGAGGCGCTGGCGGCGCAGAACGGCTTCTACACGGTGCTGGAGCGCGGCAGCGAGACCCGCGCCCGCATCATCGCCGCCCATGCCGCCACCATCGCCGGCGATGCGGCGGCGGTGCTGCGCGCCGCCTGCGACCCGGCCATCCGCATCGTGACGCTGACGGTTTCGGAAAAGGGCTATGGCATCGACCGGGTGGCCATGGACCTCGACCCGGCGCATCCCGATGTCGCCGCCGATCTGGCACAGCCGGCCCGCCCGCGCGGCGTGCTGGGGCTGCTGACGGCGGCGCTTTCCGCCCGCCGCGCCGCGGGCAGCGCGCCCTTCACCCTGCTCTCCTGCGACAACCTGCCCGATAACGGCCATCTGCTGCGCGCCGGGGTGCTGGGCTTTGCCCGGCGCACCGATCCTGATCTGGCCGACTGGATCGCCGGGCACGTCGCCTTCCCCTGCTGCATGGTCGACCGCATCACCCCTGCCCCTTCCGCCGCCACCGCGGCCGATGTGATGGCCCTGACCGGGCGCGAGGACCGCGCCTGCGTCGAGACCGAGCCCTTCCGGCAATGGGTGATCGAGGACCGTTTCCCCGCCGGTCGCCCGGCCTGGGAGGCCGGCGGCGCCCAGTTCACCGGCGATGTGCGCGCCTGGGAGGCGATGAAGCTGCGCATGCTGAACGGCGCCCATTCGCTGATCGCCTATGCCGGCCAGCTGGCCGGGCTGGCGACGGTGCGCGAGGTGATGGCCGATGCCGGGCTGGCGGCGCTGATCGCCCGCCACATGCGCGCCGCGGCCGCAACGCTGCCCGGGGGCGCGGGCCTCGACCCCGAGGCTTACGGAAGGGCGCTGGCGGTGCGTTTCGCCAATCCGGGACTGGCCCATGCCACGGCACAGATCGCCATGGACGGCACCGAGAAACTGCCGCAACGCTGGTTCGCGCCGGCCACGGAATTGCTGGTGGCCGGGGGCGATCTGCGCCCCTATGCCTTCGCCAGCGCCCTGTGGCTGGGCTGGCTGGCGGCGCTGGCGCGCGAGGGCAAGGCGCCGCCCGACCCGCGCGGCGCGCAATTGCTGGCACTGGCGCAGGCCGCCGGCGGCGACCCCGAAGGCTTGTCCGGGATCCTTGCCCTGCCCGGCCTCGCCGCCCCGGCCCTGCGCACGGCGCCGGGCTTCCGGGCGCCGCTCCTCGCCGTGCTGGCGCGGTTGCAGGCCGAGGGCTGGCGCGCCACCTTCGACGCGGAGCTGGCAGCATGAGCGGCCGCATCCTCTGCATCGGCGAGGCCATGGTCGAACTCTCGGCCGCGGGCGAGCTGTGGCGGCTGGGCATTGCCGGCGACACGCTGAACACCGCCTGGTATTTGCGCGGGCTGCTGGGCGCGAACTGGCGGGTCGGCTATCTCTCGCGCGTCGGCATGGGCGACTTCTCGCAGAAAATGCTGGATTTCCTGCACGATTCCGGCATCGCGGCGGATTACGTCAGCCGCGATCCCCTGCGCGAGATCGGCCTCTATGCCATCAGCCTGCGCGACGGCGAGCGCAGCTTTTCCTATTGGCGCGACAATTCCGCAGCGAGGCGGCTGGCCGACGACCCGGCGGCCCTGGCGCAGGCGCTCGACGGCGCGGCGCTGGCGTATTTCTCGGGCATCACCTTGGCGATCCTGCCGCCGGCGGGCCGCGCGGCGCTGCTCGACGCGCTGGCGGCCGCCCGCGCGCGGGGTACGCAGGTGGTCTTCGACCCCAACCTGCGGCCGCGGCTGTGGGAGGACGCAGGGACCATGCGCGCCAGCGTGGAGAGGGCGGCGGCGCTCTGCGACCTGATCCTGCCCAGCTTCGATGACGAATCCGCCCATTTCGGCGATGCCGACCCGCCGGCGACCATCGCCCGCTATCTGCGCGCCGGCGCCCGGCAGGTGGTGGTCAAGGCCGGCGGCGGCCCGGTGCATCTGGGCGGCGCCGAGGCCGGCGGCATCGTCGCCGACCTGCCGCGCGTTCAGCCCCGCGACACCACCGCCGCCGGGGATTCCTTCAATGCCGGGTATCTGGCGGCGCGGCTGGCCGGCGCCGACCCGGCCGAGGCCGTCCGCCATGCCCATGCGCTGAGCCTGCGGGTCATCGCCCATCCCGGCGCATTGGTGCCGGAGGCGCTGGCGCCTCAGACCATGCCCAGGGCGGCGCGATAGATGTCGAGGATGGCCTCCTGCTCGGCGATATCGTCGGGATTGGCCTTGCGCTCCTTGAGGATGGCGCGCACCGCCTTCACGTCGAAACCCCGGCCCTTCATCTCGGAAAACACTTCCTTGATCTGGTCGGAAATGTCCTTCTTCTCCGCCTCCAGATGCTCGACGCGCTCGATGAACTGGCGCAGCTCCTCGCCGGTGACGTTGTATTGATCCGCGTCGCTCATGGGCCAACTCTCCGCTTCGGTTCCGTGACCGGGGGTCTAGGCGGTCTTGCCGCGATGCGCAATCGGGGCTAGGCGACGGGCAGCGGAACGGAGGGCCGGATGGCGGGACAGATCCTGATCTGGGGTGGCGCGGCGCTGGCGGCGCTGGGCATGGCGGTGATCATCTGGTGCGCGGTCACCGTGCGCGCAGCGCGCGGCCAGGGCGACGCGGCGCTGCGGGCCCGCATGGCCCGCATCCTGCCCTGGAACATGGCGGCGCTGGCGATCGCCACCTTCGGGCTGCTCGGCGTGATCCTCGGCATCGTGCTGCGCTGACGCGGCCCCTTGCGCGGTGGCGCCTCGCATCCTACCGCTAGGCGATCCCGTCCCGCGCAGGAGGCCGCTGCCATGCCCGATTCCACCCAGACCCGCCTGGCCGCGCTGCTCGCCGCGGCGCCCGGCCGCTGGCTGACCGGCGCCGACCGCCCGGCCGCCGCGCGCGTGGACTGGTCGGGGGGCGAGGGCCAGATGCCGCTGGCCGTCGCCCGGCCGGAAAGCGCCGCCGAGGCTGCCGCCATGCTGGCCGCCTGCGACCGGCTGGGACAGGGCGTGGTGCCGCAGGGCGGCATGACCGGCCTGGCCGGCGGCGCGGTGCCGCGGGCCGAGGACATCGCCATCGCCACCGACCGCATGGCGGGAATCGAGCATATCGACCGCGAATCCGGCACCGTCACCCTGCGCGCCGGCACCATCCTCTCCGAGGCCCAGGCCGCCTGCGCCGCCGAGGGCTGGCTGCTGCCCATCGACCTCGGCGCCCGCGACAGCTGCCGGGTCGGCGGCTGCATCGCCACCAATGCCGGCGGCCAGCGGGTGATGCGCTACGGCTCGACCCGCGCCAACCTGCTGGGCATCGAGGCGGCGCTGCCCTCCGGCGAGGTGGTCGGCGACCTGCGGGGCCAGATCAAGGACAATACCGGCTATCACCTGCCCGGCCTGTTCTGCGGCGCCGAGGGCACGCTGGGGCTGGTGACGCGGGCGGTGGTCCGGCTGCATCCGCTGCCGGCGGGGCGGCTGACGGCGCTGTGCGGGCTGGCGGATTTCGATGCGGTGCTGACGCTGCTGGCGCTGGCGCGCCGCGGCCTGCCGCGGCTTTCGGCCTTCGAGGTGATGTGGGGGGCGCATTTCGCCTTCAGCGCCAACCTGCTCAATGCCAGGCCGCTGGCCGAGATGCCGGCCTTCGCGGTGATCCTGGAGACCGAGACCGATGGCAGCGAGGCCGAGGCCGGGCATTTCCAGTCGCTGCTGGAGCAGGCCTTCGAGGCCGGCACCATCGCCGACGCCGCCCTGCCGCAATCGGAACGCGAACTGCGCGCGATCTGGGAAATCCGCGAGGGTCTGGGCATGGACGATCAGCTGCCGGGGCTGGTCAATCTCGACATCTCCGCCCCGGCCTCCCGGCTCGGGCGTCTGGCCGAGACCGCGCGCGAGCAGCTGGAGGCCGCGCTGCCTGGTATCACCGTGCTGATCTATGGGCATCTGGGCGACGGCAACCTGCATATCACCGCCGCGCAGCCCGGCTTCGGGACGGATTTCGCGCATCGCGTCGACGAGGTGGTCTATCCGCTGGTGGCGGCTGAGGGCGGCTCGATCTCGGCCGAGCATGGCATCGGCACCCACAAGCGCGACTGGCTGCACCTGATGCGCAGCCCGGCGGAACTGGCGCTGATGCGGCGCATCAAGGCGGCCTTCGACCCCAACGGCATCATGAATCCAGGTAAGCTGCTGCCCTGAGCGGGGTCGGCGCTTCCCTCCTGAGAGGCATGTCGGTTCCCCTGCGCCCCTGCGGGGCTTGGCGTCCCGGCGCTGCCGCCCGGCCTTGCGGTAAAGCGAGGTGGTGCAGTTTCGGGCAGGGAAGGCCGCCTGTTGGCGGCCATTTCGTGCGCGCGGTGCGCGCAGGTTTTTTC
>JBEBVF010000150.1:0-6341 GCA_040392885.1 Paracoccus sp. (in: a-proteobacteria)
CGGTGCTGCTGCAGGTGCCGATCTTCTTCTCGCTCTACAAGGTGATCTTCGTCACCATCGAGCTGCGGCACGCGCCCTGGGTGGGCTGGATCCGCGACCTGTCAGCGCCGGACCCGTCCAGCCTGCTCAACCTGTTCGGCCTGCTGTCCTTCGCGCCGCCGGCGCAGGGCACGCTGCTGCACTCGCTGTCGCTGCCGCTGCTGGCGATCGTGCTGGGCATCAGCATGTGGCTGCAACAGAAGCTGAACCCGGCGCCCACCGATGCCACGCAGAAGATGATCTTCGCCTGGATGCCCTGGGTGTTCATGTTCATGCTGGGCGGCTTCGCCTCCGGCCTGGTGCTGTACTGGATCACCAACAACCTGATCACCATCATCCAGCAATACACCATCATGTCGATGCACGGGCACCGGCCCGACCTGTTCGGCAATGTCCGCGCCAGCCTGTCGAGGGCGAGGAAGTGACGCCGGCGCTGGCGCGGATCGAGCGCTTTCCGATCAAGTCGATCGGGGGGGAGTTGCTGGACCGCGTCACCCTCGGCGCCGGGCAATGCCTGCCCGGCGACCGCGCCTGGGCCGTGCTGCATGCCGATGCGGCGCGGCATCTGAACGGGCAGGGCGGCATCGACCGCTGGCTGCCCAAGTCGCAATTCCTGCGCGGCGTCACCGGGCCGTCCCTGCAGGCGATCCGCGGCGCCCGCCTGCCCGACGGCCGGCTGCGGCTGACCCATCCCGAGGCCGGCACACTGGATTTCGACCCCGAGGATGACGGTGCCCTGCTGGCCTGGCTCGACCCGCTCTGGCCCGCGGACCGGCCGCGGCCGCTGCGGCTGGTCGCCGGCCCGCAGCCGTTGACCGACATGCGGCAGGCCTATGTCTCGATCCTGTCGCTGGCCTCGCTGGCGGCGCTGGAGGCGGCACTGGGCCAGTCCTTCGGCTGCGACCGCTGGCGGGCGAATTTCTGGATCGGGGGGCTGGAGCCCTTCGCCGAGCGCGACTGGATCGGCCGCGGCCTGCGCATCGGCGAGGCCCGGCTGGTGGTGCGCGAGCGCATCGGCCGCTGCCATGCCACCAGTGCCGATACCGAGACCGGCCGGCTGGACATCGACATGCTGGCCGCCCTGAAATCCCTGCAGGGGGATACCGATTTCGGCGTCTATGCCGAGGTGCTGGCCGGTGCGCCGGTCGCCGTCGGCGCCCCGGTCGAGGTGCTGCCATGAACCCCGTCGCCTTCCCCGTCGCCCCCGAACCCGGCGCCGAGGCTGCCGAGGCCGGCCGGCTGCTGTTTTCCGGCCCGGTGGATTTCGTCAAGGGCGTGGTGGCGATGGACGGGCTGCCGCCCGCCGACCGGCCCGAGGTCTGCTTTGCCGGGCGCAGCAATGTCGGCAAATCCAGCCTGATCAACGCGCTGACCGGCCGCAAGGGTATCGCGCGGGCCTCGAACACGCCGGGCCGCACGCAGGAGATCAACTATTTCGCCCTCGGCGCGCGCGGCTATCTGGTCGACCTGCCCGGCTATGGTTTCGCCAAGGCGCCGCTGCCGGTGGTCAAGCGCTGGCAGGCGCTGCTGAAATCCTATCTGGCCGGGCGCCCAACCCTGCGCCGGGCCTTTGCGCTGATCGATTCGCGCCACGGCATCAAGGATGTGGATCACGAGATCATGGCGCTGCTGGACCGCTCGGCCGTGCCCTTCCAGGTGGTGCTGACCAAGGCCGACAAGATCGGCCCCCGGCTGATGGCCGAGACCGTAGCCCAGGCCGAGGCCGCCCTGCAACGTCACCCGGCGGCCTTCCCGGAGCTGGTCGTCACCTCCTCGGACAAGGGCGAGGGCATCGCCACCCTGCGGGCGATCATCGACGGGCTGCTCTGAGCCGCCCGTGCCCCCGGCCCCCGCCGCGGGTTGGTGGCGGACCCCCGAAACCATCCGGCCCCGCCCCCGCAAGGGGCTGGACCTGCGCGCGCATTCGACTAGGCTGCGCGGCGATTCCCGCGGGGCACAGCCAATGAGAAAGCAGGACATGAACCAGAACTGGACCGCCGTCGCCAGCACGCTTTCCGAGGCGCTGCCCTATATGCAGCGTTACGCCGGCGCCGTGGTGGTGGTGAAATTCGGCGGCAACGCCATGGGCGACGCCGCCGACATGGCCGCCTTCGCCCGCGACATCGTGCTGATGAAGCAGGTCGGCATCCACCCGGTCGTCGTGCATGGCGGCGGGCCGATGATCAACGGCATGCTCGACCGCCTCGGCATCGAGAGCCGCTTTGTGCGCGGCAAGCGCGTCACCATCCGCGAGACCGTCGAGGTGGTCGAGATGGTGCTGTCGGGCCTCGTCAACAAGCGCATCGTGCAGGCGATCAATGACGAGGGCGGGCGCGCGGTCGGCATTTCCGGCAAGGATGACGACCTGATGGTCTGCGTCGCCGACGACCCGGAACTGGGCTATGTCGGCCGCCCGGTGGAAATGAACGTCCAGATCATCCGCGACCTCTATTCCGCCGGGCTGATCCCGGTGATCGCGCCGGTGGCGACGGGGATGGAGGATAACGAGACCTTCAACGTCAACGGCGATACCGCGGCCGGTGCCATTGCCGGGGCGCTGAAGGCCGACCGGCTGCTGCTGCTGACCGACGTGCCCGGGGTCAAGGATGCCGCCGGCGACGTCGTCACCCAGATGCGGCCCGAGCAGATGCGGGCGATGATCGCCGACGGCACCATTGCCGGCGGCATGATCCCCAAGGCGGAAACCGTGCTGGAGGCGCTGGAGCAGGGGGTGCGGGCGGCGGTGATCCTCGACGGCCGGGTGAAGAATGCCGTGCTGCTGGAACTGTTCACCGAGAAGGGCGCCGGCAGCCTGATCCGCTCGACCGAGCCGCGCATCCGCCCGAAAGGTCTGCGTCAGGGCGATTCGGGGCTGTAGCCCGGCGAGGGCCGAAAAAGGTGCGTGCAAGCATGCACCTGCGGTGCGAGATGGGGCACTGCTTGCAGGCACCATCCCCGACGCTCCCGTCCTCTCGTGGCCCCGGCGAGAGGATCTGCGATCACACCCACCAGCGGCCGGTCAGGGCCAGCCGCGCCAGGCCGGCGCGGTGGCGGAATTCCGACAATGACGGCAGGGCGGCGGGATCGCGTTCGGCCGCGTCCAGCAACGCCGGCAGCCCGGCACCGGCATAGAACGCCGGGGCCGCAGCCTTCGGCACCTCGCGCCGGCGCGAGCGGGCCTCGGCAAAGGCCGCGCGCCCGGCCTGCACCAGCCCGGGGCCGAGGTCGGGGGCCTGCAGCCAGCCGCCCTCGACCAGCGCCGGCCAGCCGCGCAGCAGTGCGGCCACGCCCATGCCGCGCCCCTGTAGCCCGGCCACCTCCGCCACCGCCGGCCCCGGCGCCAACACCCCGGCCGCGGCCTGCATCAGGGCGCCGCTGGTGGCGTCGATCATCGCCAGCGCCTCGGCGACCGTCGCGAAGGGGCCGCCGGAGCACCAGCGGCCATGACCCTCGGGCAGCGCCGCCAGCCGCCCGGCCTCGGTGCCCCATTCCCGCGCCAGTGCCTCCAGCGTCGGGTGGCCGGTGGCCTTGCGGCCCGCCCCCAGCGCGGCCAGCTGGTCGGCCCACCATTGCAGGCGGATCTCGCCCAGCATCGGCTCGCTGACCGAAAACGGGATGCGCGCCAGTTCGTGATGCAGCGCATAGAGCGTCCACAGCCGCCCGCGCGCCGCCGGCGGTGCTGCCAGGCTGGCGCCGAAGCGCAGCGGGTCGGTGTGCTGCAGTTCCGCCGCCAGCGCCTCCAGCTCGCTCATGCCTGCGGCACCTTGTCGAAGATCAGCTTCCAGCGGATGGCGTCGGTCAGGGCCTCGAAGCTGGCATCGACGATATTGGCCGAGACGCCGACGGTGGACCAGCGGTTGCCGCGGCTGTCGGCGCTGTCGATGGTCACGCGGGTGACGGCATCGGTGCCGCCCTGGGTGATGCGGACGCGGAAATCGACCAGCCGCATGTCGGCCACCGTCGCCTGATAGGGGCCGAGATCCTTGGCCATTGCCCGCCACAGCGCGTTCACCGGCCCCATGTCGCCGCCCTCCGGCCCGAGGCTTTCGCTGACCGACAGCATCCGCTCGGCGCCGATGCGCATGACCACCACCGCCTCCGACAGGGTGACGCGGGCGCCGCCGGAAATCTCGCGCCGCTCGACGGTGACGCGGTAACGCTCGATGGTGAAATGCCGGGGCATCACCCCCAGCTCGCGCCGGGCCAGCAGCTCGAAGCTGGCCTCGGCATTGTCATAGGCATAGCCTTGGTCCTCGCGCGCCTTGACCAGATCCAGGATGCGGGCCAGCGCCGGGTCGCCCGCCGGCACCGACAGGCCGGCATCGGCCAGCCGCTTGCGCAGGTTCGATTGCCCGGCCTGGTTCGACATCGGGATCACCCGCTGGTTGCCGACCGATTCCGGGGCGACATGCTCGTAGCTGGCGGGGTTGCGCAGGATGGCCGAGGCATGCAGCCCGGCCTTGTGGGTGAAGGCCGAGGTGCCGACGAAGGGCGCCGCGCGCGAGGGCGGGCGGTTCAGGATCTCGTCCAGCCGCTGGCTGATCGGGGTCAGCCGGGCCAGCGCCTCCGGCGAGGTGCCGATGCGCAGATGGGCATAGGCGGGCTTCAGTGCCAGGGTGGCGATGATCGTGGTCAGGCTGGCATTGCCGCAGCGCTCGCCCAGACCGCCCAGCGTGCCCTGCACCTGGCGCACGCCGGCCTCGACGGCGGCGAGGCTGTTGGCGACCGCCATGCCGCAATCGTCATGGCAATGGATGCCCAGGGCATCGCCCGGGATGCCGGCACGGATCACCTCGGCGCAGATGCGGGCGATCTCGGCCGGCAGGGTGCCGCCATTGGTGTCGCACAGCACCACCCAGCGCGCCCCGGCCTCATGCGCGGCGCGCAGGCAGGCCAGCGCATAGCCGGGATCGAGGGCGTAGCCGTCGAAGAAATGCTCGGCATCGAACAGCGCCTCGCGGCCCTGCGCGGCGACATGGGCGATCGAGGCGCCGATATTCTCGAGATTCTCCTCCAGGGTGATGCCCAGCGCCTCGCGCACCTGCCCGGCATGGGTCTTGCCGACCAGACAGACCGACGCGGTGCCGGCATTCAGCACCGCCGCCAGCACCTCGTCATTGGCGGCCGAGCGGCCGGCGCGCTTGGTCATGCCGAAGGCGGTCAGCCGGGCGCGGGTGCGGGGCGGGGCGGCAAAGAACTCGCTGTCGGTTGGGTTGGCGCCGGGCCAGCCGCCCTCGATATAGTCCAGCCCCAGCGCGTCGAGCATGCCGGCGATCTCGGCCTTCTCGGTGGCCGAGAACTGGACCCCCTGCGTCTGCTGGCCGTCGCGCAGCGTGGTGTCGTAGAGGGTGACGTAATCGCTCATGCCAGCGCCTCCAGCGCCGCCGGGTCCAGCGCCGGGCCGGGCAGCAATTCCACGCCGTCCTTGTTGATGCGCACCTCGACCCCGGCGGCGACCAGCGCCGATTTCAGCGCATCGACCTGCGAGAAGTCCTTGGTGGCCCTGGCCTCGTCACGCAGGGCGCCCAGCCGCGCGGCCAGCGCCGCCAGCCGGTCGGGCAGGCCGGGCGTGGCCTCGGTGCGGGCCAGCTGTGACAGATCGCGCGCCGCCCATGCGCCGCCGTCCTCGGTCAGCAGGCCGAGGAACCGCGCCGAGGCCAGCAGCCGCGCGGGGTCGTGTTTCAGCCCATGCAGCACGGCGATGGCGCCGGGGGTGTTGAGATCGTTGGCAAGGGCCTCGATCAGTTCCGGCGCCGGGGCTTCGGCCGGGGTCACGCCGCGGGTCAGCAGCCGCCATTGCCACAGCGTATCCTCGGCCTGGCGGGCCTTGTCCGCCGTCCAGTCCATCGGCTTGCGGTAATGGGTGGACAGCATGACAAAGCGGATCACTTCGCCCGGGATGCCCTGGTTCAGCAGGTCGCGGACGGTGAAGAAGTTGCCCAGGCTTTTGGACATCTTCTTGCCGTCCACCATCAGCATCTCGTTATGCAGCCAGACATGGGCGAAATCGCCATGCGGATGCGCGCAGCGGCTCTGCGCGATCTCGTTCTCGTGATGGGGGAATTGCAGGTCCATGCCGCCGCCATGGAGGTCGAAACTGTCGCCCAGCAGCGCCGCCGACATGGCCGAGCATTCGATATGCCAGCCGGGGCGGCCGTGGCCCCAGGGGCTGTCCCAGCCGGGCAGGCCGGGTTCGGAGGGTTTCCACAGCACGAAATCCATCGGGTCGCGCTTGAACGGCGCCACTTCGACGCGGGCGCCGGCGATCATGTCATCGACCGAGCGCCCCGAAAGCTGGCCAT
>JBEBVF010000151.1:0-6311 GCA_040392885.1 Paracoccus sp. (in: a-proteobacteria)
TCGCGGACCCGCTGCAGGATCACCTGCTTGGCCGATTGCGCGGCGATGCGGCCCAATTCGACCGGCGGCACCTGTTCGGAGAACACGTCGCCCACCTGCGGCCCGCCCGAAAAGTCCTCGATGCGGGCGCCGTCGCGCAGCCAGGCGTTTTCCGGGCCCTTCTGCGGCTCGAAATAGGGCCGGGCGTCGCGGGGGCTGAACTGGGCCTGGTGGTTCTCGACCAGATCCTCCTCGACCACGGTGCGCACGCGGGTGAAGGTGGCATTGCCGGTCTTGCGGTCGATGCGCACCCGGATGTCCATGTCGGCGCCATAGCGGGACTTGGCCGCGCGGGCCAGGCTGTCCTCCATCGCCTCGATCACCAGATCGGGGTCGATCATCTTCTCGCGCGCAACCGCCTCGGCAGTCTGCAACAGCTCAAGCTGATTGGCAGAGGTGATGGCCATCTGTCACTCCTTCCCGGCGGCGTTCGCGCCGCTGTCGTCGGTCTCGGTTTCCGTGTCGGTATCCAGTTCGGTCTCGACGGCGTCGAAGCCGGGGGCCATGTCCTCCGCCCCCTCGCCCACACCGCCGCCCGCCGCCTCGCGCGCCTTCAGCGCCAGCGCGATCAGCTCGTCGGTCAGCACCAGCTTGGCATCCGAGAGCCAGTCGAAATTCAGCCCAATGGTCTGGGTCTGGCCCCCGACATCGAGATTGATCAGCACCTCGTCGCCCTCGACCCCGGCCAGCTCGCCCTTGAAGCGCTTGCGGCCGTCGATGGGCTGGCTGGTCTCCAGCCGGGCCTCGTAGCCCTCGAAGGTGGCGAAATCCTTCAGCCGGGTCAGCGGCCGGTCGATGCCGGGGCTGGAGACCTCCAGGTGATAGGCCTCCTCCAGCGGGTCCTCGACATCCATCACCGCGCTGACCGCGGTCGAGATGTCGGCGCAGTCGTCGACGGTGATGCCGCCCTCGGGGCGGTCGGCCATGATCTGGAGGGTGGCGGTCTTGCCGCCCTGCAGGCGCAGCCGCACCAGTTCGAAGCCGAGGCCCTCGATCACCGGGCGCACGATGTCGGCCAGCCGGCGGTCGATGGCCGTGCGGGCGATCAGATCCGCCTCATGCGGGTCGTGGGACGATTCGCTGGACATGTTCCGTCCTCAAAAACGCAAAGCGGGCCGTGGCGGCCCGCGAGATCATTCGGTGGGGCGGGTTGTGGAGGCCCGCGCCGCTGTCGGTCAAGCATGTAGCGTGTCCCGGCCCGGATTGCAAGGCTCGCGCAGCGATTGCACGGCGCGCAGCAGTTCGGCGGCGATGGCGGGCTCGGACATGGCATGGCCGGCGCCGGCGACCAGGCGCAGCTCGGCCTTCGGCCAGGCCTCGGCCAGCGCGAAACCGGCGGCGGGCGGGCAGATCACGTCCTGCCGGCCATGCACGATGATCGCCGGCAGATGCGCGATGCGCGGCAGGTCGCGCAGCAGCTGGCCCTCCTCCAGGAAGCAGCCATGGTGGAAATAATGGCATTCCAGCCGGGCGAAGGCGCGGGCATGGTCGGGGGCGATGCCGCTGTCGGTCAGCGGCGCATGCAGGCCGGAAAGCGCGTTCTCCCAATGCGTCCAGGCGCGGGCCAGGGCAATCTCCTCGGCGCGATCGCCGGAAAACAGCCGCCGGTGATAGGCGGCGATCAGGTCGTTGCGCTCGGCCTGCGGGATCGGGGCGCAGAACCCGGCCCAGAGGTCGGGAAAGAACCGCGCCGCGCCGCCGCCATAGAACCAGTCCAGATCGGCGCGCCGGGCCAGGAACACGCCGCGCAGCACCAGGGCGCTGACCGATTCGGGATGGGCCTGGGCATGGGCCAGCGCCAGCGTCGCCCCCCAGCTGCCGCCGAAGGTGGTGACAGGGCCGAGGTCCAGCTCGGCCCGGATCGCCTCGATATCGGCGATCAGATGCGCGGTGGTATTGGCCGCGACCGTGGCATGCGGGGTCGAGCGCCCGCAGCCGCGCTGGTCGAACAGCACCACCCGCCAGTAGCGGGGATCGAAGAAGCGGCGCATGAACGGGCTGCACCCGCCCCCCGGCCCGCCATGCAGCACGATGACCGGGCGGCCGCGCGGATTGCCGCATTGCTCCAGATAAAGGCGGTGGCCGTCGTCGCGCTCCAGCATGCGGCGGTCGAAGGGCTCGCTCGCCGGCCACATGCCCCCGTTTCGGATTTGCTCTGCCGTCAGGTCCATCCTTAGGCTATAGCGGTGGACGATCCGCGCCGAAAGGCCCTGGCTTGAGTGAAGACAATGAGCGAACAGACCAGCATCGACCCGGCCGAGGTCGCGAAATTCGAGGCGATGGCCAGCGAGTGGTGGGACCCGGCGGGCAAGTTCAAGCCGCTGCACATGCTCAATCCGGTGCGGCTGGATTACGTCACCGAACGGCTGGCGGCCCAGTTCGACCGCGACCTGCGGGCGCCGCGGCCCCTGGCCGGGCTGCGGGTGCTGGATATCGGCTGCGGCGGCGGGCTGATGGCCGAGCCGCTGGCCCGGCTGGGCGCCGAGGTGACCGGCGCCGATGCCGCGGGCGGCAATATCCGCGTGGCCCGGCTGCATGCGGCGCAATCGGGGCTGGAGATCGACTATCGCGAGACCACGGCCGAGGCGCTGGCCGCGGCCGGCGAGGCCTATGACGCCGTGCTGGCGCTGGAGATCGTCGAGCATGTCGCCGATCCGGCGGCCTTCCTGACCACCTGCGCGCGGCTGACCCGGCCCGGCGGCGCGGTGCTGGTCAGCACGCTGAACCGCACCGCGAAAAGCTTTGCCCTCGGCATCGTCGGCGCGGAATGGGTGATGCGCTGGCTGCCCCGCGGCACCCATGACTGGCGCCGCTTCATCACCCCGGCCGAGCTGGACGCGATGCTGGAACAGGCCGGCCTGACCCCCCGCGACCATCGCGGCATGGTCTTCGACCCGCTGGGCTGGTCCTGGTCGCTGTCGTCGGGCGATCTGGGCTGCAATTACATCGCCACGGCAACGCGGTAGGCCGAGGCAGGCCGGCCCACCCGCCGGGAAATCGGCATCCGGCCGGGACGGTGCGTGCAAGCGCGCACCTTATCCCCCGCCGCACGATCACGCAGACTTGTCCACGCCCGGAGACCCAGGGGATTCGGAGGGGGTGGGCAAGTCGGGCAACCGTTCCCGTCGGGCGCGCGAAGCCGCTACAGCCCCAGCAGGGCGTCCAGCTTCCCCTCCCGCTCCAGCGCGTGCAACTCGTCGCTGCCGCCGATGCCCTTGCCGTCGATGAAGATCTGCGGGACGGTGCGGCGGCCGGCGGCACGGCCGGTCATCTCGGCCCGGCGCTCGGGCGCCCGGCCGACATCGATCAGCTCATAGCTCACCCCTTTCCTGTCCAGCAGCGCCCGCGCCCGGTGACAATAGGGGCAGGTGGCGGTGGCATAGACCTCGACCTTCGGCATTCCGGTGTCCTCTCATCTGGCACGGCCTTCCTATCTAGGCATCCCGCACGGCGCGCGCCAGCACCGCCACCGCGACCGGGCCGGCCCCTGCCGCCAGCAGCGCCTCGGCCGCCGCCGTCAGCGTCGCGCCCGAGGCCATCACGTCATCGACCAGCAGCACCGGCCGGCCGCGCAGGTGCGCCGCCCGCCGTGCCGGCACCGCAAGGGCGCCGCGCAGATTGTCGAACCGCTCGGCCAGCGAGCCATGCCCCTGCATCGGCGTATGCCGTAGCCGCACCAGCGCCGCCGGCGCCAGTTCCAGCCGATGCGCGTGTGCCACCGCCCCGGCCAGCAGCGCCGCCTGGTTGTAGCGCCGGCGCAGCAGCCTGCGGGCATGCAGCGGCACCGGCGCCACCACCATGCCCGGCACCACCAGCGGCGCCGCCGCCTCGGCCAGCCAGCGGCCCAGCACCGCCGCCAGGTCGGCGCGGTCGCCATGTTTCAGCGCCAGCGCCAGCCGCCGCCCGGTGCCGCGATAGACCAGCGCCGCCCGCGCCCCCTGCCACGGCCGCGACATGGTGGCGCAGGCATCGCAGCCATCCGCCGCCGCCAGCCCGGCCAGCTGCGGCGCGCCACAACCCGCACAGGCACCCTCGCCGATGAATTCCGCCTCGGCCCAGCAGGGCGGGCACAGGGCGCCGAGCCGGCCCACCGCCGCCCCGCAGCCCGGGCATTGCGCCGGGTAGAGCAGACCGATCGCACCTTCCCATAGCCGCGAAAGCGCCTTAGGGTCCGCCATCATGTCGCCCGCCTCCCAGCCATCGCCGCGCCGCCTGACCGACCGGGTGGCCCTGAGCCAGCATCGCGCCCGCGCCCGCCGGTCCGGCCAGCCGGCCGATTTCCTGCACCGAATCGCCCGCCTCGAGGTCGAGGATAGGCTGGCGGAGGTAAACAGAACCTTTACGAATCCGGCCATCGTCACCGGCTGGCCGGAATTCTGGGCCGATCTGCGCCCCGATGCCCGCATCCTGCCCGACGAGGACCGGCTGGACCTGGAACCCGGCGCCCATGACCTGGTCATCCACGCCATGTCGCTGCACTGGGCCGACGACCCGGTCGGCCAGATCGTGCAATCGGCCCGCGCCCTGCGCCCCGACGGGCTGTTCCTCGCGGCGCTGCCCGGCGGCGAGACCCTGGCGCCGCTGCGCGCGGCGCTGATGCAGGCCGAGGCCGAGGTCAGCGGCGGCGCCTCGCCCCGCGTGCTGCCGATGGCGGAGATCCGCGACCTCGGCGGGCTGCTGTCGCGCGGCGGCTTGGCGCTGCCGGTGGCCGATCTGGTCAGCCAGCAGGCCAGCTATCGCGACGCGCTGCACCTGATGCACGACCTGCGCGCCATGGGCGAGGGCAATGCCCTGGCCGACCGCCTGCGCCGGCCGACCCGCCGCGCCGTGCTGGCCCGCGCCGCCGAGATCTATGCCGAGGCCAATCCCGACCCGGCCGCGCCCGGCCGGGTGCTGGCCCGTTTCGAGCTGATCTTCCTGACCGGCTGGGCGCCGGCCGAGAACCAGCAAAAGCCCCTCCGCCCCGGCTCGGCGCAGATGTCGCTGGCCGCGGCCCTCAACGCCAGGAGCGAACCGTGACCCGACCGGACCACGCCCCCGCCAACCACCCCGCCCTGCCGCGCGAACGCGTCGGCGTCCTGGTCGCCAATCTCGGCACCCCGGACGGCTACGACTACTGGTCGATGCGCCGCTATCTGAACGAGTTCCTCTCCGACAAGCGGGTGATCGACTATCCGTGGTGGAAATGGCAGCCGATCCTGCAGGGCATCATCCTGACCAAGCGCCCTTTCACCTCGGGCGCCAATTACAAGATGATCTGGAACGAGGAAGCGAACGAAAGCCCGATGCTGACGCTGACCAAGCGCCAGATCGCCGCCCTGCAGGAGGCCTGCGCCGCCCGCTGGGGCGAGGATGTGCTGGTCGATTTCTGCATGCGCTACGGCAATCCCTCGACCCCGGAGGTGCTAGAGCGGATGATCGCCGCCGGTTGCCGGCGCATCGTGTTCCTGCCGCTCTATCCGCAATATGCCGGCGCCACCACCGCCACCGCCAACGACCAGCTGTTCCGGGCACTGATGACGCAGAAATGGCAGCCGGCGGTGCGCACGGTGCCAGCCTATTTCGACCGCCCCGACTATATCGCGGCGCTGGCGGGCTCGATCACCCGCACCCTGGACGGCCACATGCCGCAAAAGCTGGTGGCCAGCTATCACGGCATGCCGAAGCGCTATCACGAGGAGGGCGACCCCTATTACTGCCAGTGCCGCAAGACCACGCGGCTGCTGCGCGAGGCGCTGGGCTGGCCCGAGGACCGCATCGACACCACCTTCCAGTCGGTCTTCGGCAGCGAGGAATGGCTGAAACCCTATACCGTCAAGCATGTCGCCGAACTGGCGCAGCGCGGCATCACCGACATCGCGGTGATCTCGCCCGCCTTCGCCACCGACTGCATCGAGACGCTGGAGGAGATCCAGGGCGAGATCCAGGAGGCGTTCAAGCATGCCGGCGGGCAGCGGTTCACCTATGTGCCCTGCCTGAACGACGACCCGGCGCATATCGCCATGCTGACCGCGCTGATCGGCGACAACCTGGCCGGCTGGCTGTAAGCAAAAAGGGGGCCAAGGCCCCCTTTTTCCAGCACCGGAACCGTCGCGCGGTCAGATGATCAGCACCTGGGTGCCGATTTTCGACAGGCCGAACAGCTCCTTGATATGCTCGTTATAGAGGCCGACGCAGCCGTTCGAGGACTTGCGGCCGATCTTGCGGGTGTCGTGGGTGCCGTGGATGCGGTAATACTGCCAGCTCAGCCACAGCGCATGGGTGCCCAGCGG
>JBEBVF010000152.1:0-6248 GCA_040392885.1 Paracoccus sp. (in: a-proteobacteria)
TAGATCAGCTCGGCATAGCGCGGCATCAGGCTGTCCTTGAGATGGCCCGAGCCGGCGTCCAGCGTGATCTGCTCGATGCCGCGATGCGCCTCCAGCAGGATGGCGCCGCCGGGGGTCTCGTAGACGCCGCGCGACTTCATGCCGACGAAGCGGTTCTCGACGAAATCCAGCAGGCCGATGCCGTGGCGGGCGCCGTATTCGTTCAGCCGGGTCAGGATCGTGGCCGGGCTCAGCGCCTCGCCGTTGATCGACACCGCATCGCCGCGCTCGAAGCCGATCTCGATGAATTCGGCCTGGTCGGGGGCCTCCTCGACCGCGGTGATGCGCTGGGCGACGTAATCGGGGGCCTCGACCGCCGGGTCTTCCAGCACCCGGCCCTCCGACGAGGTGTGCAGCAGGTTGGCATCGACGCTGAATGGCGCCTCGCCGCGCTTGTTCTTGGCGATCGGGATCTGGTTGGCCTCGGCGAATTCCAGCAGCTTGGTGCGCGAGGTCAGGTCCCACAGCCGCCAGGGCGCGATCACCTTGATCGAGGGATTCAGCGCATAGGCCGACAGCTCGAACCGCACCTGGTCGTTGCCCTTGCCGGTGGCGCCATGCGACACCGCGTCGGCCCCGGTCTCGCGCGCGATCTCGACCAGCCGCTTGGAAATCAGCGGCCGGGCGATCGAGGTGCCCAGCAGATAGAGCCCCTCATAGACCGCATTGGCGCGGAACATCGGGAACACGAAGTCGCGCACGAATTCCTCGCGCAGGTCCTCGATGAAGATGTTCTCCGGCTTGATGCCCAGCAGCTCGGCCTTCTTGCGGGCGGGTTCCAGTTCCTCGCCCTGGCCCAGGTCGGCGGTGAAGGTCACCACCTCGCAGCCATATTCGGTCTGCAACCATTTCAGGATGATCGAGGTATCCAGGCCACCGGAATAGGCGAGGACGACTTTCTTCGGCGCGTCGGTCATATGGTCAAGGCCCCCTTGATTTTCGCCCGCAATAAGCCGCTTTCGCCCACCAAACAAGGGGCGCTGCCGGCCGGCCCGCGAAAACCCCTGCGGGCTTGCTTGCCATGGCGCGCGAATTTCGTCAGGAGGGAGGCATGGAACCCTTTACCGAATCCGTCCGCGAGGCCGAGGCCGCTCTGCGCGACCTGTTCGAGGCCACGCCCCTGCAGCGCAACGACGCCCTGTCGGCGCGCTATGGCGCCGAGATCTGGCTCAAGCGCGAGGATCTTGCGCCGGTGCGCAGCTACAAGCTGCGGGGGGCCTTCAACGCCATGCGCAAGCGGGTGGCGGCGCATGACCATTTCGTCTGCGCCAGCGCCGGCAACCATGCCCAGGGCGTCGCCTATGCCTGCCGGCATTTCGGCGTGCGCGGCACGGTGTTCATGCCGGTGACCACGCCGCGGCAAAAGATCGACCGCACCCAGGCCTTCGGCGGCGACCGGGTGGAAATACGGCTGGTCGGCGACATCTTCGACGCCTCGCTGGCCGCGGCGCAGGCCTTCTGCGCTGCCGAAGGCGCGGTGTTCCTGTCGCCCTTCGACGACGAGGACGTGATCGAGGGTCAGGCCACCATCGCCCGCGAGATGCTGGCGCAGCTGGGCTTTGCGCCCGACCTGGTGGTGCTGCCGGTGGGCGGCGGCGGGCTTGCCGCCGGGGTGACCCGCTATCTGGCGGCCGAGGCGCCGGCGACCGGCTTTGCCTTCGTCGAGCCCGAGGGCGGTGCCAGCCTCCAGGCCGCGCTGCGCGCCGGCGGGCCGGTGACGCTGGAGCAGGTGGACAATTTCGTCGACGGCGCCGCCGTGGCCCGCATCGGCGCGCTGCCCTTTGCGGCGCTGGCCCGGTTCTCGGCCGAACAGGTGCGGATCGCGCCCGAGGACCGCATCAGCGCCACCATGGTCGAGATGCTGAACGGCGAGGGCATCGTGCTGGAGCCGGCCGGGGCGCTGTCCATCGACGCGCTGCGCGACCTGGGCGCGGCCGGGCAACTGGCCGGGCGGCGGGTGGTCTGCGTGGTCTCGGGCGGCAATTTCGACTTCGAGCGTCTGCCCGAGGTGCGCGAGCGCGCCGCCCGCTGGCGGGGGCTGAAGAAATACTTCATCCTGCGCCTGCCGCAGCGGCCGGGCGCGCTGCGCGAGTTTCTCGACATGCTCGGCCCCGACGACGACGTGGCCCGGTTCGAATATCTGAAGAAATCGGCGCGCAATTTCGGCTCGGTGCTGATCGGCATCGAGACCTCGGCGCCCGAGAACCTGACGCAGCTGATGCAGCGCATGGATGCGGCCGGGCTGCGCTATCGCGACATCACCGCCGATGCGCTGCTGAGCGAATTCCTGGTCTGACGCGATCCCGGCCGGGCGCGCGGCCGGCGTTTACCGGTTGTTAGCGCCTTCGGCCTAAGACTCGCCGGCATGAAGCAGGCGCAGGACCCCCCTCTGGCAGGCAAATCGGCGGCCCGGCATGGGCAGGTGCGGGGCCGGGTGCTGCTGGTCTGCGCGCCCTCCGACCCCTGCGCCGGGCTGGCGGGGCCGCTGCGTGCCGCCGGCTATGCGGTCAGCCATGCGGCCTCGGGTTGGGCGGCGCTGGCCCGCGCCGGGCCGGAGGTTCCGGCCCTGGTGCTGTGCGCGCCGCTGCTGCCGGACATGGCGGGGCTGGCGCTGTGCCAGGCTCTGCGCCGGGCCTGCCGGCAGGGGCATCTGCATGTCATCCTGGCCGGTGCGATGGCCCCGGCCGAGGCGCTGGCGGCGCTGGCTGGGGGCGCCGATGATGTGCTGGTGGCGCCTTTCGGCGAATCGGCCCTGCATCTGCGGCTGGCGGTGGCCGAGCGGGTGATCGGCATGGCCAGCCAGTTGACCGAGGCCAACCGCGCCATGGCCGCCATGCTGGACGATCTGCGCGCCGCCCAGGCGACGCTGGACCGCGATCTGGCCGAGGCGCGGCGGTTGCAGCAGGGGCTGGTGCGCGACCGCTATCGGCAATGCGGGCCGTTCCGGCTGTCGCTGCTGCTGCGGCCCGCTGGCCATGTCGGCGGCGACCTGGTGGGGTGTTTTCCGATCGGCGGCCGGCGGATCGGCGTCTATGCCATCGACGTGGCCGGGCACGGCGTGACGGCAGCGCTGACCGCGGCGCGGATCTCGGCCTGGCTGTCGGGCGGCGCCGGCCAGAACGTCGCGCTGCGACCGGGCGCGGGCCGCGACGACCGCGGCACCGGGCCGCCGGCGGCGGCGCCGGCCGAGGTGGTGGGGCGGCTGAACCGGATGATGCTGGCCGAACAGGCCGGCGAAGCCTATTTCACCATGATCTATGCCGAGCTGGACACCCTCACCGGCGCCGGCCGGCTGGTGCAGGCCGGCCATCCCGGCCCGATCCTGCAGGCGGCCGACGGCACCCCGCGGCTGCTCGGCGATGGCGGCCTGCCGGTCGGGGTGATCGAGGAGGCCGAATATGACGAGGTGCCCTTTCGCCTGCATCCGGGCGAGCGGCTGCTGATCGCCTCGGACGGGCTGACCGAGGCCGAGAGCCCGCATGGCGACCTGCTGGGCGATGCGGGGCTGCTGGCGGCGATGCGGATGAATGCCGGGCTCGGCGGGCAGGCTTTCGTGGAATCGCTGTGCTGGTCGGTCAGCCGCTTCACCGGCGGGCGGCAGGAGGACGACATCTCCGCGGTGTTGATCGAGCATGACGGCGATGCCGCACCGGTGACAGGCGCGTGATGCGGGGGCAGCCAGATGCGCGCGTCGCCAGACACCTGCGAAAACGAGGGCAGCCGGGGCGCGCCACCTCCCGGTCCGCGCCCACCCGGCGCCCGCGGTGCCGCGCCGGCCCTTTCGGATGCCGCCTGCCGCCCTATATTGGGGGCCAAGGGCCGCGCCCCGCGCGGCCAGCGCCGCAGCCATACAAGGTCTTCCATGAGCCTGACGAACCGCATCGCCTGGGACGATACCGTCCTGCCCTTTCAACTCGACCGCTCCGGCCTGCGCGGGCGCGTGCTGCGCCTCGACGGGGCGCTCGACCATATCCTGACCCGCCACGACTATCCCGCCCCGGTCGCCGCCATGGTGGCCGAGGTGGCGCTGCTGGCGGCGCTGATCGGTCCCACCATCAAGCTGCGCTGGAAGCTCAGCCTGCAGGTGCGCGGCAATGGCGCCATCCGCACGCTGGCCGCCGATTACTACGCCCCGGCCGAGGCGGGCCAGCCCGCCCGCCTCCGCGCCTGGGCCAGCTTCGACCCCGAGCGGCTGGACGACCGCCCGGCCTTCGAGCAGATCGGCGAGGGCTATTTCGCCGTGCTGATCGACCAGGGTGCCGGCAACCTGCCCTATCAGGGCATTACCCCGCTGGCCGGCGGCGCGCTGTCCGCCTGCGCCGCCAGCTATTTCGCCCAGTCCGAACAGCTGCCGACCCGCTTCGCGCTGGCCTATGGCCGCGCCCGCCTGAAGGGCGAGGCCGAGCGCTGGCGGGCCGGCGGCATCATGCTGCAAACCCTGCCGGCGACGCCGACCGAGGCCATGGAGGCCAGCCGCGAGGGGGCGTTGGTCGAGGCCGCCGACATCCTGCAAGGCGCGCAGTCCGAGGACTGGAACCGCGCCAATATCCTGCTGGATACGGTGGAGGAGGTGGAACTGATCGACCCCGGCCTCGCGCCCACCGACCTGCTGGTCCGCCTGTTTCACGAGGAGGCGCCGCGCGTCTTCGACCCGCAGCCGGTGCAGTTCGGCTGTTCCTGCGGCGAGGACCGGGTGCGCAATACGCTCAGCATCTATTCGGCCAAGGATATCGCCCGGATGACCACCGAGGAGGGCGTGGTCACCGCCGATTGCCAGTTCTGCGGCGCCCATTACGAGATGGACCCGCGCTCGCTCGGGTTCGAGGCCGAGGTGGACGAGGAGGGCAGGCCGCTGGACGCTGCCGACCGCGCCGCGCTGCGCGAGGCGGCATTAGGTGGCGGCCCGGCGCAGGCGGCCGGCGCCGGGCGCGGCGTATGAGCAGCCAGGACCTGCGCCGGCGCCTGATGGCGGCGCTGGCGCGACCCGGCGACGGCAGCTCGGATTTCGACCTGGTGGCGGAAAAGCCGCCCTTCGCCGCGCCGCGCCCGGCCGGGGTTCTGGCGGCGCTGGGGCCGGATGGCCGCATGATCCTGACCCGCCGGGCCAGCGGCTTGCGCCACCATCCCGGCCAGATCGCGCTGCCCGGCGGCAAGGTCGATCCCACGGATGCCGGCCCCGTTGCCGCCGCCCTGCGCGAGGCGCATGAGGAGATCGGCCTGCCGCCCGAGCGGGTCGAGATCCTCGGCACCCTGCCGCCGCATCTGACCGTCACCGGTTTTTCCATGGTGCCGGTGCTGGGGCTGATCGACGGCGCCTTCACCCCCCAGCCGGAGGCGGGCGAGGTTGCCGAGGCCTTTGCCGTGCCGCTGGAGCATATCGCCGACCTGTCAAATTACCGCATCGAGCGCCGGCTGTGGCGCGGCGACTGGCGCCCTTATCGCGTGGCGCCTTGGGGGCCCTACTATATCTGGGGGGCGACGGCGCGGGTCCTCTACGGGCTGGCGCAGCGGCTGCGGGAGACGGGCTGATGCGGCTGGCGGCGGCGTTCCTGGATGATCCGGGCCTGCAACGGGTGCTGGCGCTGCTCGACGGTGCCGGGCATCGCGGGCTGGTCGTGGGCGGCGCGGTGCGCAACGCGCTGCTCGGCCGCCCGGTCACCGATCTCGACCTGGCCACCGATGCCCGGCCGGAGGCCGTGCTGGCGCTGGCCAAAGGCGCCGGGCTGAGGGCGCTGCCCACCGGCATCGCGCATGGCACGGTGACGCTGATCCTCGCCGGCACGCCCTTCGAGATCACCACCTTCCGCCGCGACGTGGCGACCGACGGCCGCCGCGCCCGGGTCGCCTATACCACCGCCCTGGCCGAGGATGCGGCGCGGCGGGATTTCACCATGAACGCGCTTTACGCCGATGCCGCCGGCACGGTGATCGACCCGCTGGGCGAGGGGCTGGCCGACCTGCGCGCCGGCCGGCTGCGTTTCGTCGGCGATGCCGAGGCCCGCATCCGCGAGGATTACCTGCGCATCCTGCGCTTCTTTCGTTTTCACGCCCATTATGGCCGGCCGGGGCGGGCGGATGGCGCGGCGCTGGCGGCCTGCGCGGCCGGGCGCGCGGGTCTGGCCCGCATCTCGCCGGAGCGGATCGGGGCCGAGCTGCGCAAGCTGCTGGCCGCGCCCGATCCCGCCGAATCGCTGGAGCTGATGCGCGAG
>JBEBVF010000153.1:0-6224 GCA_040392885.1 Paracoccus sp. (in: a-proteobacteria)
GCCTCTGCCTTATCAGCTTCTTCATGGGCGCAACGGGGTAGATGGGGCGATCGTCCCCCCCCTCCCGCTGTTCCCCGACCGCCGCCCGTCCGCCATCTCGGCGCCTTTCCGACCTCGGCCTTGTCGCCTCCTTCATGGGTGCAAGGGAGTGGATGGGGCGGCCGTCCGCCCTTGCCTCCGCACCGTCGTCCGCTCCCGGGCGTAATGGAGCAAGAGGGAGCTGCCCCCGCCGCCAACCATCCCTTCCGCACGTCCTGATCCCGTATCGGGCGAATCTCCGGGTAGGGAGTCGCGTGGCTTCTGCCGGTCCGGCCGCATCGGCGGGGCGGCTGGACCGGGCTGGCACCCTCTGAACCCCCCTGTCCCGTGGCGGCGGATTGTCGCACGGCCTCCCGGCCCGCCATGGCGGAATCGGTGGTCTTGGGACGGGCTGTTCCTGGCGCGACGCGCGGCGGCCCCCGCAATCGGTGCGGTGATGCGGGACGGGGCGCAAGTTCCTGTTCGACCCCGCGTAATTCCGCATCCCGCGCTGCGCCCCCGGTGTCACCGCACGGCCGTCACACGCGCCGCATTGCAGCGCAAAACTCGGCCAGCGATGGTTCCCTTTTTTGAGCGGCATTCCACCGATACAGGGCAGGACATGCCCAAAATGGGCGGATAAACCGTTGCGCGGGGCGAGGCGCCCGAATAGCTGTTTCCCCGTCAACAGACGTATCGGAGGGAACCCCGTCAGCCGGATCGTTCCCCAGAGCGCGTCTTCGTAAAGGACTGGGATAACCGGACGCGCCCGCGTTCCGTCACCGGCCGACATATCCGCGAGGATTGCGGCCGCGGACCGCGCATGGCCGCCCGCCGCCCGGGGCCGCAATGCCGGCCCGCAAGGCCCCCGATCCGCGGAGCGTGCCCGCCGACGGCGCCGGGTTGGCGCGAACGCATCGTGGAGTCGGAGCATGACTGAGAGGATGAGCGAGCGCGGGGGGCCGTCGTCGCCCGCATCCGCGGCGCGGCCGGCCTGGGCGCTGGCCATGCTGCTGGGCTGGGCCGCCGGGCTGCTGGGCGCTGCCGGCGCCGCCGGGGCGCAGGGGATGGCCGATGCGCAGCCCTTTGCCCTGCGCCCGATCGACTCGGTCCGGGTCGAGATCGCCAATCCCAGCGGCGATGCCGCCTTCGACGCCCGCATCACCGACAGCGTGCGCCGGGCGATCGGGCTGTTTCCCGGCGCGACCTTTTCCGGCGACCGCATGACCTATTCGCTCGGCGCGCTGCGCCGCAATCCGGCCGTCGGCGCGGTGGATTACGAGGCGCTGCCCTCGGCCACCGGCGGCGTCGACCTGACCGTCGACCTGACCCTGGCCGACCGGGCGCAGCCGGCCGCGGGCCGCGGCATGGCGGTCAGCGGCGATCCGCGGGACTTTCCGCTGATCCTCGACCGCAACGGCACCATGCTACGATTCAAGCTGGATGCGCTGGCGCTGTATTATGCCAATGACAATGCCTGGTATGGCCGCCCCGACCTGATGCTGGCCGGCAACCCGCTGGTGCAGGGCCGCCCCTCCGGCCGCGGCTATGACGACTGGGTCGAGGGCTATCTGCATTACGGCATCTACGGCATCACGCCGCTGAGCGATTCCGTGTCGTTCTATGGCGGGCTGAGCGCGATCACCTCCGGCTCGCTGGGGCAGGAGCTGTTCACCGACCGCACCCGCAACTACACCTTCTTCGAGGATGCCTATGTCGGCATCGTCGGCGGCGAGGTGGACGAGAAGGGCAACCGGCTGGTGTTCAACCTGACCGCCGGCCGCCAGCGCTTCACCCTCGCCAACGGCTTCCTGATCGCCAACACCGCCGCCAATGGCGAGGAGCGCGCGGCGCTGCAGGCCAATGCCCGCTGGGCGGCGGATTTCCTGGCGCTGGGGCAGGTCGCCTATAACGATACCAAGTTCGAGGCCTTCTATCTCGATCCCGACGAATTGCCGAGCCTCGACACGAAAACCCGGATCATGGGCCTGAACCTGGAGGCCAAGCCGCTGGCCGGCCTCAGCATCGGCACCAGCTATCTGTCGGTACCGCAATCGGATTCCAGCTATTTCGGCCCGACCGGCGCGGTGGTCGGCACCCGCGAGGGGTTGGAGGTGCATGACCTGCGCTTTACCTATCAGCCCAATCCGGCGGGCAGCGCCGGGCCGTTCTTCGGCGGCGAGATCGCCCGCCAGACCAACCGCAATTTCGACATGGATGCGCGGGCCGGCTGGCTGGAGGTGGGCTATCAGCTGCCCGAGGCGCGCTGGTCGCCGACCTTCAGCTATCGGGTCTCGTATTTCTCCGGCGACGATCCGGCCACGCCCACCTACGAGCGCTGGGACCCGCTGCTTTCCGGCGGCACCGGCGAGCAATGGGTGCAGGGCGCCAACCATTTCAAGGTGGTGCAGGACAGCAATGTCATCGCCCACCGTATCCAGGCCCGGTTCAAGGTGGCGCCGCGGGTCGAGATCGTGCCGCAGCTCTGGGCCTTCAAGGCCGATCAGCTGAACAATATCGGCGGCAATCCGGCGCTGTCGGTGCTGGCCGATGACGAACTGGGCTATGAGGCCAATCTCACCGTCAAGTGGTTCAAGTGCCAGCATACCTACATCCACGGCCATATCGCCTACACGGTGCCCGGCGACGGGGTGAAGGCGGCGCTGGGCGGCTCGGCCAAGGACTGGCTCAGCGCCATGGTCTTCGTCCGCTACGCGTTCTGAGGTGCGGCGGGACCGAACTCTCTGCAAACGAGGAAACTGACATGTGCAACGATGATGAAACCCGCGACGGCATCGAGCGCCGCGACTTCCTGAGGGTGATGGGCATCGCCGCCGCCGGCGGCCTGGCCGGCGGCGCGGTGGCCATGCCCGCAGCCGCGGAAACCGGCTCGGCCGGTGCCGCCGCCGCGGTGGCGCCCGCCACCCTCGGTCCCTATGCGCTGCCCTGGGACCCGGCCGATCCCGCCATTCCGGGCCGGCAGAGCGTGGTGCCGGTGCCCGAGGATTACTTCATCCCCAACCGCTTCGCCGGCAAGACCGCGCTGGTCACCGGCTGCGCCCGCGGTATGGGCCGCATCGCCGCGATCCGGCTGGCGCGCGAGGGCGCCAATGTTGTCGGCGTCGACTGGCTGGCCGACGAAGGCAAGGCCGTGGTCGACGCGATCAATGCCGAGGGGCTGAAGGCGGTGTTCGTCGAGGGCGACATCTCCGAGACCGCGGTCTGCGATGCCATGGTCAAGGCGGCGGTGGACAATTTCGGCGGCCTCGACTGCGCGCTGAACAACGCGGGCGTGATGGATGCGATCTTCCCCGGTGATCCCATCGACTATGCCAGCCAGAAGGATCTGGTGATGTCGCGCATCGACGAGGCCACGGACGCCTATTGGGACGTGGTGATGCGGGTCAATGCCACCGGCACCTTCCGCTCGCTGCGGGCCGAGCTGCGGCAGATGCTGGCCCAGGGCCGCGGCGGCAGCATCGTCAACGTGGCCTCGGTGGCCGGGCTGCGCGGCTTCGGCGGCACGCCGTCCTATGTCGCCTCGAAACACGCGGTGAACGGGCTGACCAAGAACGCCGCCATCGACTATGCGCCCTATGGCATCCGGGTGAACTCGGTCTGCATGGGCACCACGGTGACCCCGATGTACGAGCGCGCCTTTGAACTGCTGGGCCAGCGCGCCCGCAGCGGCTTCAAGGATGCCGGCATCGGCATGGCCAAGGTCAAGAGCCTGCTGGAGATGGGCAGCCAGCATAGCCGCGGCTCGACCCCGGCCGAGCAGGTGGCGGTGATGCTGTTCCTGCTGTCGCCGGAATCCTCGAACCTGACCGGGGCGAATTACGCCACCGATGGCGGCTTCACCACCTATTGAGGCCGGCCGCCGGCCGCGGGCGGTGCGCCGCCCGCGGCGCCACTCCACATGAGGGAACCATCATGGACCGTCGCGATGTCCTGAAAGGCATGGGCGCCGCCGCCGGCGTCGTCGCCACCGCCGCCGCTGCTGCCGCCGCCCAGACGCTGGGCACCACCGGGGCCGAGACCGGCGCCGCCTCCGCGGTCGGCGCCCCTGCCGCCGCGAGCGGCAATGCGCTGGTGCCGATGGCGCCGCTCGACCCCGATTACCGCATTGCCGGCCGCTTTGCCGGCAAGACCTTCATCGTCACCGGCTCGGCCCGCGGCATGGGCGCCGCGGCGGCGCGGCGGCTGGCGCGCGAGGGCGCCAATGTCGTCGGTGTCGACTGGCTGGAGGAGCAGGGCGAGGCCACCGCCGCCGCCATCCGCGCCGAGGGCGGCAGCATCGCCTTCGTGCATGGCGACATCGCCGAGGCCGCCACCGGCGAGGCCGCGGTGACCGCGGCGGTGGCGCAGTTCGGCGGCCTCGACGGGGCGATCAACAATGCCGGGGTGATGGACGGGGTGTTTTCCGGCGACGCGCCCGATTGCGCCACCCAGAAGCCGCTGGTCTTCGCCCGCATCCACGAGGCGACGCAGGATTACTGGGACAAGGTGTTCCGCACCAATGCGCTGGGCACCTTCCTGGCGCTGCGTGCCCAGCTGCGCCATCTGGTCGAACAGGGCCGCGGTGGCGCCATCGTCAATGTCGGCTCGATCGCGGGTATGACCGGGCTGGCCGGCAACCCGGCCTATGTCGCCTCCAAGCATGCGGTGAACGGGCTGACCCGCAATGCCGCGGTGGATTACGCGCCCTACGGGATCCGGGTGAACTCGGTCAACATGGCCGCGACCGACACGCCGATGATCGCCCGCGCCGGGGCGCTGGTCGCCGCCTCGATGCGCGAGGCGCAGGGCCCGCAGATGGGCCGCATCAAGACCGACAGCATCCTGTCCTGGACCGACCCGCATCACCGCCCGGCCACGGTGGCCGAGCAGGTGTCGATGATGCTGTTCCTGCTCTCGGACGAGGCCTCGAACTTCACCGGCGGCATCTATGCCACGGATGGCGGCTGGACGGGTTACTGAGCGGGCGCGTTGGCCTCCTTCTGCCGGCCTCCATGTATCGGCAGGCTCGGCGGAGCGTGCAATCGCCGGGGCCGAGGGGGTTCGCCCAAGCCAACGCTCCATGCCCTGCCGCATGGGTGGCAGGGGCATGCCGCTCCTTGCCGCCGGCGCGTGGTAAAGCCCGGCCGCCGTGCCCCCATGCGCGGCCGGCAGCCATGCCCTGTTGCCGGGAGCCGCATGGCAGGCGGCCCGGCGGCCTCGTCCGTCTTCTGGCCGTGACCGCAGGTCGGCCTGTTGCAGAGCCGTTGACCCCAGGGCGGGATGCAGGGGCGCCTGTCGGAAAGCTTGCGGCCTCCCCCCTCGTCGGTGGTGGGGAAGGCAGCCTGTTGCGAAGCCCGCGACCATGCTCCGGTCGGCGGCGGGATAGTGGGGCGGTATGTGGAAGACCCCGGCGACCTTCCCTCCTGGTCATGGAGGAGGCCGGCATCGGGTGGAATCCGGCGGCCGGGCTGCCTGTGAGCGGAGGGCTGCATGGTGCCAAGCCCCTATGCCCCGGTCGGTGGTGACCCGGCGGCCGCGTCTATTGAACCCGGGAGAGCGGACGCCGGACAAATCGGAAGAAATATCAATCTGTTACCCCCGGTAGGGCGAAGGAGGAGACCTGAGCGCCTTGCCGCTCTCGACGGTGGAGCGCTTCCTGGCGAAGGCGCCGGTGTGCAGGGCTGCGACAGGCTGTCGCGCGGGTTGGCATCATCCCCGGATCATGCGGGTGTATGGCCCATATTCTCTGTCCTCTGCCCAAAACGGGCACCCCTCGCTTTCTTTTGCCGCCTGTTCCTGCTAGAGGTCGGTCCCGATCCTGCACAGCGAATGACGGGGAGTGGTGAGATGCCAGAGTCGACGGGGACGACCGCCCGGGAACCCGGCCACGAGGTCGTGCCCCTGCGCGTGGCACCCAGCCCGGCCCCCGAGGTGGAGCGGGCGCTGCGCCGCCATTACCCGCGCTATCAGTATTGCTTCGTGGATTTCTTTGCCGAGCAGCTGGCCGATGTCAGCCGCGCCTTTCAGGGCGATCTGCAGATGGTGGTGCTGCTGGCCACCATCGGCCAGGTCTCGCTGAGCGCGGCGCTGGCCGCCGAGGCCGGCGGGCGCAGCCCGACCGAACTGGCGCCCGAGCGGCGCGGCATGACCACCAACCGCCTGGCCGACTGCACCGGCATCCCCCGCGAGACCGCGCGCCGCAAGCT
>JBEBVF010000154.1:0-6217 GCA_040392885.1 Paracoccus sp. (in: a-proteobacteria)
CTTCGCGGCGCATGTTCTCGATCAGCACGCCCATCTGCAATTCGCCGCGGCCCGAAACGACGAAGGCCTCGCCGCCCGGCGTGTCCTCGATATGGATGGCGACGTTCGACTCGGCCTCCTTGAACAGCCGCTCGCGGATGACGCGGGACTGGACCTTGCGGCCGTCGCGGCCGGCCAGCGGGCTGTCGTTGATGCCGAAGGTGACGCTGATCGTCGGCGGGTCGATGGGCTGGGCGGGCAGGGGGGTGTCGCGCTCGGGCGCGCCCAGCGTGTCGGCGACGGTGGCCTTGGCCATGCCGGCCAGCGTGACGATATCGCCGGCCACGCCCTCGTCGATGGGCTGCTGGGTGAGGCCCCGGAAGGCCAGCACCTTGGAGACGCGGAACTGCTCGATCCGCTCGCCCTCGCGGCTCAGCGCCTTGACGCTGTCGCCGGCGCGCACGCGGCCGGCCTCGATGCGGCCGGTCAGCAGCCGGCCGAGGAACGGATCGGCCGAGAGGGTGGTGGCCAGCATCTGGAACGGCTCGTCGCGCCGCGCCGATTGCGCCGGTTCCGGGACGTGCTGCATGATCAGGTCGAACAGCGGCTTCATGCTGTCGCGCGGGCCCTCCAGCGAGGTATCGGCCCAGCCGGAAATGCCCGAGGCATACAGATGCGGGAAATCCAGCTGCTCGTCGCTGGCGCCCAGGTTGGCGAACAGGTCGAAGACCTCGTTCAGCGCGCGCTCGGGCTCGGCCGCCGGCTTGTCGACCTTGTTCAGCACCACGATGGGCCGCAGGCCCAGGGCCAGCGCCTTGGAGGTCACGAACTTGGTCTGCGGCATCGGCCCCTCGGCGGCATCGACCAGCAGGCAGACGCCATCCACCATGGACAGGATGCGCTCGACCTCGCCGCCGAAATCGGCGTGGCCGGGGGTGTCGACGATGTTGATGCGCGCGCCGGCCCATTCGACGCTGGTCGCCTTGGCGAGGATGGTGATGCCCCGCTCGCGCTCGATGTCGTTGCTGTCCATGACCCGTTCGGCGACGGTCTGGTTGTCCCGGAAACTGCCGGACTGCTTCAGAAGTTGGTCGACCAGAGTCGTCTTGCCATGATCGACATGCGCGATGATGGCGATATTGCGAATTTCCATGAAGGCCTCGTGGGAGGGATAGCGCGGAGCCGGATGCGGCCCGGATTGTGCGGCGCTCTAACGCGGCCCGACGAAAATTGCTACCCCTTGCCGCAAGATCGCGGCCGGGAAGCCGCGTCAGCGCAGGCCGAGGACCGAAAGGATGAACAGCACCACGACCACCAGGCCGACGAGGTAGATGATCTGATTCATGGGTTTGCCTCCCTGTTCCTGCCTCCGGCTCGTGACGTCCGGTGCTTTGGGCAAACGTCCGCTGGCGGCGCCCGGTTCCGTCGCGCCGCCCGGCCCGCGCCCGCGGGCCGGGCCGGATGCGGATGAATCCTTGCCGGCGGCGGGTGCATCGGCTATACCGTCCGGCTTGCGCAGGGGCCCGCCCTTGCCTTAGGGCTGGCGCAAGCCCCTTCCCTCGCCGCCGCAAGGACCGGACATGAAGTTTCTCGATCTCGTCAAAGTCTATATCCGCTCGGGCGGGGGCGGTGCCGGCTGCGTGTCGTTCCGGCGCGAGAAGTTCATCGAGTTCGGCGGGCCGGATGGCGGCGATGGCGGCCGCGGCGGTGATGTCTGGGTCGAGGCCGTGGACGGGCTGAACACGCTGATCGACTTTCGCTATCAGCAGCATTTCTTCGCGAAATCCGGCCAGCACGGCATGGGCAGCCAGCGCACCGGCGCCTCGGGCGACGACATCGTGCTGCGGGTGCCGGTGGGCACCGAGATCCTCGACGAGGATCAGGAGACGCTGATCGCCGACATGACCGAGGTCGGCCAGCGCGTCCTGCTGGCCAAGGGCGGCAATGGCGGCTTCGGCAACCTGCATTTCAAGTCCTCGACCAACCGCGCGCCGCGCCACGCCAATCCCGGCCTGCCGGGGGTCGAGCGCACGCTGTGGCTGCGGTTGAAGCTGATCGCCGATGCCGGGCTGGTGGGGATGCCGAATGCCGGCAAGTCCACCTTCCTGGCCACGGTGTCCAATGCCCGGCCCAAGGTCGCGGACTATCCCTTCACCACGCTGGTGCCGAACCTGGGCGTGGCCAATGTCGACGGCCATGAATTCGTCATCGCCGACATTCCCGGCCTGATCGAGGGCGCCAGCGAGGGCCGGGGCCTCGGCGACCAGTTCCTCGGCCATGTCGAACGCAGCGCGGTGCTGATGCATCTGGTCGACGGCACCACCGAGGACCCGGCGGCGGATGCCCGCATCATCCTCGACGAGCTGGCGGCCTATTCGCCGGCGCTGGCGGCCAAGCCGCGGGTGACGGTGCTGAACAAGGTCGATGCCCTGCCCGGGGACCGGATCGAGGAGATCCGCGTCGAGGTGGCGGCAGCGGTGGGCGGCGGGCCGGTGCTGCTGATGTCCTCGGTCTCCGGCCAGGGCGTGCGCGAGGTGCTGCGGGCGCTCTGGGCGCAGGTGGCGCCGCTGCGCGCGGCGCGGGCCAATCCCTCCGAGGCGGCGCCGTGGCAGCCCTGACCCCCGACATCGCCCGTGCCCGGCGGCTGGTGGTCAAGATCGGCTCGGCGCTGCTGGTCGGCCCGCAGGGGCTGCGCGAGGACTGGCTGGCCGGCCTCTGTGCCGATGTCGCCGCCTGGCGCGCGCGCGGGGCGGATGTGGTGCTGGTCTCCTCGGGTTCCATCGCGCTCGGGCGGCGGGTGCTGAACCTGCCGGACGGGCCGTTGGCGCTGGAGCAGGCGCAGGCCGCCGCCGCCGTCGGCCAGATCCGGCTGGCGCGGGCCTATGAGGCGGCGCTGTCGCCGTATGGCGTGGTGACGGCGCAGGTGCTGATGACGCTGGAGGACAGCGCCAACCGCCGCCGCTATCTGAACTCCCGCGCGACGCTGACCCATCTGCTGGGGCTGGGCGTGGTGCCCATCGTCAACGAGAACGACACCGTCGCCACCGACGAGATCCGTTTCGGCGACAACGACCGGCTGGCGGCGCAGATCGCGGTGACGGTGGGGGCCGACCAGCTGCTGCTGCTGTCGGATGTCGACGGGCTCTATACCGCCAATCCCAAGACCGATCCGGCCGCGCGGCACCTGCCGGTGATCGAGCATCTGACCCCGGAGATCGAGGCCATGGCCGGCGATCCGGTCTCGGGCCTGTCCAAAGGCGGCATGAAGACCAAGCTGATGGCGGCGCGCACCGCCATTGCCGGCGGCTGCGCGATGGCGATCGCCGAGGGCTCGGTGCTGGGGCCGATCGCGGCGGTGGCCGCGGGGGCGCGAGTGACCTGGTTCCTGCCCGAGGACGACCCGCAGACCGCCCGCAAGCGCTGGATCGCGGCGATGAAGCCGCGCGGCGAGGTGGTGGTGGATGCCGGGGCGGCGCGGGCGCTGGCCGAGGGCCGCTCGCTGCTGCCGGCCGGGGTGACGGCGGTGCGCGGCGAATTCGGTCGCGGCGACCCGCTGCGGATTCTGGGGCCGGACGGCGCCGATCTAGCGCATGGGCTGACGCGCTATGGTGCGGAGGAGGCCCGCGCCGTGATGGGCCGACGCAGCGCCGAGGTGGCGGAAATCCTCGGCCACGCGCCGCGGGCGGCGCTGATCCACCGCGACGACATGGTGGTGGTGCGATAAGGGGGGGCGGTGCGTGCAAGCACGCACCCTACGGGCCGGTGTCCTTGCCGTGGTCTGGCGCGTTGCGATGGCGCATCTCGGCCATGCCATCGGCGCCGCGTTGATCCACCGCGACGACATGGTGGCGGTCCGCTCGGGCGGTTGCGGTGCGTGCAAGCATGCACCCTACGGGCCAGTGTCCTTGCCGTGGTCTGGCGCGTTGCGATGGCACCTCGGCCATGCCACCGGCGCCGCCTTGATCCCCCGCGACGACATGGTGGTGTGATGGAGTGGCGGCAGTGCGTGGGGGCACGCATCCTCGGGCCGGTGCCCGAGTGGTGGTTTCGGTCAGGCTCCCCGCCGCCTTCGACGATATGGCGAGGGTGCGACGGGCAAAGATGCATACAAGCACGCACCCTACGGTCGGGATGCCGGCGGGGCGTGACGCCATACGCCCGGCGGCGGCGGGGTTGTAGGATGCGTGCTTGTACGCACCGCAACCCACACCGCGCCCGGCCGGGTCGGGCCTAGATCCCGTCGCCGACGAACGCCTTCTCGACCACGAATTCGCGCGGGTCGCTGTTGGCGCCTTCGGTCAGGCCGAAGCCCTCCAGCGTCCGCTTGATGTCGATGTTGAAAGCCAGCGAGCCGCAAACCATCGCCCGGTCGCGGGCCTTGTCCATCGGCGTCAGGCCCAGATCCGCGAACACCTTGCCCGATTCCAGATTGTCGGTGATGCGCCCGACATAGCGCGAGGGTTCGCGCGTCGTGGTCGGGTAATAGAGCAGCCGGCCGGCCACCATCTCGCCGATCAGCGGATCGTTCTCCAGCGCCTCGACCAGTTGCCGGCCATATTCCAGATCCTCCTGCCGGCGGCAGGTATGCATCATGATCACGGTGCCGAAACGCTCATAGGTTTCCGGGTCGCGCATCAGGCTGGCGAAGGGGGCGATGCCGGTGCCGGTGGCCAGGAACCACAGCCGCTCGCCGGGCAGCAGCGCGTCCAGCACCAGTGTGCCCACGGGCTTGGGGCGCAGGATGATCTGGTCACCGGGCCTGATATGCTGGAGCCGCGAGGTCAGCGGCCCGTTCGGCACCTTGATCGAGTAGAATTCCAGCTCATCGTCCCAGCTGGGCGAGGCGATGGAATAGGCGCGCAGGATCGGCCGCCCGTCCTCGCCCGGCAGGCCCAGCATCACGAATTCGCCCGAGCGGAAGCGCAGGCTTTGCGGGCGGGTGCAGCGGAACGAGAACAGGGTATCGGTCCAGTGCCGCACCTCGGTCACGGTCTGGAGGTCGGTAGCCTTTGCAGCGGACATGCGGAGTCTTTCGATGGGGAGGGTGAATCATTCATCCACCACCGCCAGCAGATGCGGCACGGCGGGGCAGGGGGTCAGCTTGTTGAAGGCCACGTCGGCCAGCGTGGCATTGGCCAGATAGACATAGACATGCGCCGACAGGCTCTCCCACAGCCGGTTGGCCATCGACTGCGCCAGGCTGCCCGACACCGCGCCGGTGGCGCCCTGGCCGACATGCAGCGCGCTGACGGTCTCGTCCACGGCGTCGAGGATGTCGACCATGCGGATGTCCTCGGGCGGGCGCGACAGCCGGTAGCCGCCGCCGGGGCCGCGCACCGAACTGACCAGCCCGGCGCGGCGCAGGCGCACGAAGAGCTGCTCCAGATAGGAGAGGGAGATATCCTGACGCCGCGCGATCTCGGCCAGCGAGGACTGGCCGTCCTCGCCGGCACGGGCGAGGTCGACCAGGGCAACGACCGCATAGCGGCCTTTGGTGGACAGTTTCATCGGGGCCTCGTCCTGCCTTGATGCACGCCCGGGGGAGGGGGCGCCGCGGCGATCCTAGCAGCCTCGCGCGCGGGTGGCAAAACCTGATCGCCCGATCCGGCACGGGGCGCCACCGTGCACGATGTCGCACCGCGGCGGCGAGGAGGGAAGGGCGGGGCGCGACGGGCAGGAAAGGCTCGGCGGCCTGCGGTCAGGATCGGGGCATGGATGCGGGCAACAGACTGATGTGGAATGGAAATGACGCGGGGCGGGGTCGTCTTCGCACGCCGGGGCGGCCCGTTCCGCAGGTGGCAATCCGCCTTGCGTTGCGGAACTGACGTTACGACCCTCGGCCATGGTGCCGTTTCCGGTGTGCGGAAACGACGCCGGACAAGGCGCGTCGGGCCGAAAGGCGTTCTCTCTGCCCGCAACTCCGGCTCCGGGTTTCCCCTTGCGCGCAACCGTCACAAGGACTGCATCGAATACGCCTCGGCCGAATTTCCCCGCAGCCCGCTCGCTCGGGAGAAGGTGCCACTCAAGCTGCGCCACCGGCTTTCCCCTGCGCCCGCAACCCCTTCTTTCTTTTGCATCCGGCGTGCTCGCAGCCACCTCTCTGCCCGGCACCCGGCACCCGGCACCCGGAGCCTCAGGCGATCAAGGCTTCCCTTGCGTGTGCCTTTCGTCTGGCGGAGCCATCCCAACTGCGCCGCCGGCTTTCACCGGCGCTCCCGCAACCCCTTCTTTTGCATCC
>JBEBVF010000155.1:0-6002 GCA_040392885.1 Paracoccus sp. (in: a-proteobacteria)
CGACATGATTGCCATTCCAATGAGTGTCTCGGCGTTCCTGGATCCCGACGAACCATTCCCCCCCCCCCCACTAAAGTGAAAGCGGCGGATGCTTCCGGTGGCGCACCTGTCATGCTGTTAACGGAAGTGAGGCCAGCAAATCTCGATATGGGCGCGGACCAATACGAATGGCCCGGGTCGGAGGCGGTGGCTGCGGAGGAAGACCGTATCTCGGAACCGACAGCGCCTCTTTCGCTGGTTGATCTTCCTGTTTCGGCCGGTCATTCTGACGCGTGGCCGGTGCGATCCTATATTGTGCCGGCTGAAGGCATCGACTTGGCGACTGTTCGCTTCGGTTTGGTCGATCATTATCTGGTGCAGATCGCTCCCCAATTGATGCGGAGTATCGAACAGGAGGAGATGGAGAGCGGACGGTTGCTCTGTTGGCCGGAAGATGGTGAAACGCATGACAAACCGAAAATCCTGTATGTCGGCCCGGTAGGTTATCGGGAAGGTGTCTGGGACACGCGGGTGAAATACATCTTTCCGGACCTTCTGCATGCTCTGGGTGATGCCGAGATCCATATGCTGGCTGGGGATCCTCCGGATTTCGCGCAACCGGGGATCGAGCGCCTTGCCCGTGAGTTTGGGGTAAAGTGGCATTTCCTCGGCCCGAAGCCCAAGAGTGTGCGGCGGATGGACCATGTAACCGCCCGCATGCTTGCAGTCGCATACGATATTCGGCCAACGCATATCACCAATGTTTTTGCCTCCAATCTCTTCGGCTCCGGCATGGGCGCGGTCGGCAAGCGGCTGGGCGCGCGGGTGGTTCTGCGGATCGCCGGCGACGAGGTGACCAGCCGGGTCGCAATTGATTCCTATGCACCCGGCAGCGCCCGGCATCTGGCGGATCTGCGGCAGGAGGTCACCGGCTATCAGCTGGCCGACCGGATTCTGGTCATGTCCGAGAACGAGCGGCGTCGGGTCGAGAGCTTCTCTCCCGCCGCCATCGGAAAGGTCCATGTCGCCCAGCGTGGCGTCGACCTGACCCGGTTCCGGCCGGCCCCCGACAGCGACAGCCGCCCGGCGCGGGTCAGTTTCGGCTATGTGGGGCGCAAGTCCCTGGAAAAGGGCTATGATCTGCTGGAACAGGCCGCCGCCGGGCTGGCGGGGGAGCATCCCGAGATCCTGCTGCACATGGCAGGCACGTTCGAGCCGGGCCGGGCCGGAAACCTCTGCTATCACGGCTTCGTTCAGGCCGAGGACCTGCCCGCCTTCTATCGCGGTCTCGATGCCCTCGTCCTGTGTTCGCGCAACGAGGGCTTTCCCACCGTGGTGATGGAGGCGATGGCCTGCGGGTTGCCCTGCATCCTGTCGCGCCACATCTTCGAGGGCGATTTCACCGATGGCGAGGACGCCTTGCTGATCGAGCTGCATCCCCACGCCATCGCCCAGGCCATCCTGCGCCTGCATGACGACCCGGAACTGGCGAACCGCCTGGCCCGGCGCGGCGTCGAGATCGCCCGCAACCGCTTCGACCAGCGGGAAGGAAGGAAGACCTATCGGCGCCTGCTGCTGCAGGCCTGAGGCGTGGCGGAGGGGGCGCGGGCGGATCTTCGCGAGCGCCTGCCTTGCCGTCGCTGGCAGGCGCTGCATCCGCCATCCCCGACCGGCTGACGGCGGGTATTCCGCGCCCCGGCGCCCGGCGGAGACTCGCGCGCGGGCCGGGACTGCGCGCGGCGGATTGCCGGTCGCGATCCCGCGCCACCGGCCGCTTCCGCCCGTGCCCCCGCCTTCCATCGGGCAATTCCTGTCGGGAAAGCAGGTCCTTACTGGAATGCTGCGGAAAATGAGACGTATTGTATCATAAATCTTGACTTGCTATCCGGTTCAGGCGATTTTCTGCTATCGGGAGCGTGGAGGTTCCCGATCATTGCGCGGGGGCGGGAGGGTCGCCGTGGGGGAGGTAACATGACAGACATGAGTGCCGCGGTCAGCCGTGGCAAGACCGGCGCGCCGCGCCGGGCCGAGGTCCGCAAGGTGGTCATTGCCAGCCTGATCGGCTCGACCATCGAATGGTATGACTTTTTCCTTTACGGGATCGTCGCCGGGATCGTCTTCAACAAGCTGTATTTCCCGTCCGACGATCCGATCGTCGCGATCATGCTGGCCTATGCCACCTTCGCGGTCGGCTTTGTCGCGCGGCCCTTCGGCGGCCTGATCTTCGGCCATTTCGGCGACAAGATCGGCCGCAAGAAGATGCTGGTGCTGACGCTGATGATCATGGGCGTGGCCACGGTGCTGATCGGCCTGATGCCCACCTTCCAGCAGATCGGCGTGCTGGCACCCATCGGCCTGCTGGTGCTGCGCGTGGCGCAGGGCATCGGCGTCGGCGGCGAATGGGGCGGCGCGGTGCTGATGACCTATGAATACGCGCCCGAGAACAAGCGCGGCTTCTATGCCAGCATTCCCCAGATCGGCCTGGCGCTGGGCCTGACGCTGGCCTCGGCGATCACGGCGCTGCTGTCGCTGCTGCCGGATGCGACCTTCATGGCCTGGGGCTGGCGGGTCGGCTTCGTGCTGTCCATCGTGCTGGTGGCCGTCGGCCTGTGGATCCGCCTGCATATCGACGAGACCCCCGAATTCCAGAAGATCAAGGACGAGAAGGCCGAGGTCGCGGTGCCGTTCCTGAAGCTGATCCGCGAATACCCGCGCGAGATCATCCTCGGCATGGGCGTGCGCTATGTCGACGGGGTGGCGTTCAACATCCTGGCGGTGTTCTCGATCGTCTACCTGACCAACTATGCCGGCATCACCCGCACGGCGGCGCTGACCATGGTGGCGGCGGCGGCGCTGGTGATGATCGTGTTCATCCCGCTGTTCGGCAAGCTGTCGGATGTCTGGGGCCGGCCGCGCACCTATGCCATCGGCTCGCTGCTGATCGCGGCGGTGGCCTTCCCGGCCTTCCGCATGATGCAGACCGGCGACACCACCATGGCCGCGGCCGGGCTGATCCTGTCGCTGGGGATCATCTATGCGATGTGCTACGGGCCGGAGGCGGCGCTGTTCTCGGACCTGTTCGACGCCTCGGTGCGCTATACCGGGATCTCGTTCGTCTACCAGTTCTCGGGGATCTTCGCCTCGGGGATCACGCCGATGATCGCCACCTGGCTGCTCGGCCATGGCGGCGGCAATCCGTGGCTGGTGGCCAGCTATCTGGTCTTTGCCGCCATCGTCAGCGCCATCTGTTCCTTCATGGTGCTGGCCCAGCAAAGGCGCCTCGGCCGCTGAGGCGGGCCCCCGGCAGGGCCACGGCTGCGGCCCTGCCCTGATCGACGGAAGAAGCCGCCCCGCCCGGGCGGCTTCGCCATATCAGCCGGCGGCCTACCTCACTCGCCGCGGATGCTGGCCTCCAGCGCCTGCGCGGCCTGCTTCAGCCGGCCCAGCCGGGCGCGGGCGGCGGTGATGTCCAGGCGCTGGCGCGGGGCGTGGAAGGACACGGTGCCCAGCACCGCCCCGCCCGGCGCGCGGAGCGGCACCGCCATCGCCACCATGCCCTCGATCATCTCCTCGTTGTCCTCGGCATGGCCGGCCTCGCGGATGCGGGCGATCTCCTCGCTCAGCGCCGCCACCGTGGTCAGCGTCTTCGGCGTCAGCGGCGTCAGTTCCAGACGCGCCGCCAGCTGGGCGAAGCGCGCCGGCTCCAGCGAGGCCAGCCAGGCCTTGCCGCTGGCCGTGCAATGCAGCGGCACGCGCGAGCCCACCGGCAGCCGGATCTGCAACGGCCAGTCGGTCTCCACCCGCTCGACATAGCGCATGGCATCGTCGTCGGGCACCGAGAGGTTGCAGCTTTCGCGCAGGTCGTCGGCCAGCTGGCGCAGGATGATGCGGCGCTCGGCCACGGTCTGGCGGGCCGAGACCAGCCCCCAGCCCAGCCGGCTGGCGCGTGGCCCCGCATCCCAGTTGCGCCCGTCGAGGTCGCGGCTGGCATAGCCCTCGGCCTCCAGCGTGGTCAGCAGCCGGTGCACGGTGGCCCGCGGCAGCCCGCTTTCGCGCGCGATGTCGGCCGGGCTCAGCGCCATGCCGGCATCGGCCAGAATCTCCAGAATGCGCAGCGGGCGCAGGTTCGGGGGCAGGTGATCGGTCGGATCGCTGTCGTCGGCGGGGGACTCGGCCATGGCGCCTTTCCACTGTTTGCGCGCATTCATAACGTCCCTGACCGCACAGGCAACCGCCTTGGCAATCGCTTCTGGTGCCCGGATAAATTCTCATTGAATGAGACGTTACGTCTCATTATAATGGATAACAGGCGAAGGGGGAGGAATACGCCAATGCAAGAGACCGATTATCTGATCGTGGGCGCCGGTTCGGCGGGCTGCGTGATCGCCAACCGTCTCAGCGAGGACCCGTCGGTGCGGGTGACGCTGCTGGAGGCGGGGGCGCGCGACAGCAATCCGTGGATCCATGTGCCGGTCGGCTATTTCAAGACCATGCACAATCCGGCCGTCGACTGGTGCTATCAGACCGAGGCGGACCCGGGCATCGCCGGACGCCGGCTGGACTGGCCGCGCGGCAAGGTGCTGGGCGGCTCGTCCTCGCTGAACGGGTTGCTCTATGTGCGTGGCCAGCCGCAGGACTATGACCGCTGGCGCCAGATGGGCAATCCGGGCTGGGGCTGGGAGGACGTGCTGCCGCTGTTCCGCCGCTCCGAGGATCAGGAGCATGGCGCCGACGAATTCCACGGCACGGGCGGCGGGCTGGCGGTCGAGGATGCCCGCGTCAGCCGGGCGATCTGCGATGCCTGGGTCGAGGCCGCGGTCGCCGCCGGCTATCCCCGCAACCGCGACTATAACGGCCCCACCCAGGAGGGCGTCGGCTTCTTCCAGCTGACCGCGCGCCGCGGCTGGCGCTGTTCCACGGCGGTGGCCTTCCTGCGCCCGGCCGAAAAGCGCCCCAATCTGGAGGTGGTCACCCGCGCGCAGGTGACCCGGATCGAGGTCGAGAACGGCCGCGCCGTCGCCGTGCGCTATCGCGACAAGGCTGGCGCCGAGCGGCGCATCGCCGTGCGGGCCGAGGTGATCCTGTCGGCGGGCGCCATCGGCAGCCCGCAGATCCTGATGCTGTCCGGGATCGGCGATGCCGCGCATCTGAAGGAGGTCGGCATCGAGCCGGTCCACCACCTGCCCGGCGTCGGCCGCAACCTCCAGGACCACCTGCAGGCGCGGCTGGTGTTCAAGTGCAACGAGCCCACCCTGAACGACGAGGTGCGCAGCCTGATCGGCAAGGGCCGCATCGGCCTGGAATACATGCTGACCCGGCGCGGGCCCATGGCGATGGCCGCCAGTCTGGCGGTGGGCTTCATGAAGACCCGGCCCGAGCTGGAGACCCCCGACATCCAGTTCCACGTCCAGCCCTGGTCCGCCGACAGCCCCGGCGAGGGCGTGCATCCCTTCTCGGCCTTCACCATGTCGGTCTGCCAGCTGCGCCCGGAAAGCCGCGGCGAGATCCGGCTGAAATCGGCCGATCCGATGCAGTACCCGGCCATCCATCCCAATTACCTGGCCACCCCGACCGATTGCGACACCATCGTCGCCGGCATCAAGGTGGCGCGCCGGATCGCCGCGCAGGAGCCGCTGAAGCACCGCATCTCGGAGGAGTTCCGCCCCGGCCCGGCCGTGCAGGACGATGCCGGGCTGCTGGACTGGGCGCGGCGGACCGCGACCACGATCTATCATCCCGCCGGCACCTGTGCGATGGGTCCGGGGCCGCAGGCCGTGGTCGATGCCCGGTTGCGCGTGCATGGCATCGCCGGGCTGCGCGTGGCCGATTGCTCGATCATGCCGGAGATCGTGTCGGGCAATACCAATGCGCCGACGATCATGATCGGCGAAAAGCTGTCGGATCTGGTCCGCGAGGACCGCAAGCAGCATGCCGCTGCCTGAATTCGGATTTCAAGAGGAGGAATTTTCAATGAGAATGACGACAGAGGAAGCGTTTGTCAAAGTGCTGCAGTTGCACGGGAT
>JBEBVF010000156.1:0-5998 GCA_040392885.1 Paracoccus sp. (in: a-proteobacteria)
GGTGGCGCCTGCCGTGACCACGCGAGACTTGTCCATGCCCGGAGACCCGAGGGAGTCGGAGGGGGTGGGCAAGTCGGGCAGCCCGTGCTGCCTAGACCCGCAGCCAGCCCAGCAGCACCAGCCGGAACACCTGCGCGAAGAAGCGCAGCAGGTCGGTGCCCTGCGCCGGAGAGAACCGGGCCGGATCGGCCGAGCCCATCAGCAGCGCCGCCGGATAGCGCCCGGTGCCAAGGTCCAGGGGCAGGATCGCCTCCGAGCGGATCGGCGTCGTCACGCGGCCATGCAGCGCCAGCGTCTCCGGGGCCGCCTTGCGCAGGATGATGTCATCACCGCGCGGGATGCGGCGGCCGGCCTGGCGGAGTTGCTCCACCAGCCCCTCGGGCAGCATGACCAAGGTGCCGGTCAGGTCCGGCTCCTCCTCCGCATCCGGGCTTTCCATCAGCAGCCGGAAGGTGTCCACCCGCAGCAGCGGCGCCACCTCGGATTCCAGCGCCTCGACGAAGCCGCCGAAATCCTGCGGCTCCAGCAGCGACAGCACCGCGCGATGGATCACCGCCATGCCGGTCTGGTTCTCGTAGGCGGCCGAGATCACCGCGCCATGCGCCGCCTCCAGCCGCGACAGCCGGTCCTCCAGCGCCGCCATCGCCCGGCCGCGGATGTCCACGACATTCGGCCCGGCCTCGGCCTCGCGCGCGAGCGCCAGCGCTCGCATCAGGTCGGGGTCCTGCAGGATCAGGTCGGGCTGGGCGATCAGCTTGGCCCGCAACTCGGTGTCGAGGGAGCGCGCCATCGGCTCAGCCGATCTTCTGGCCGGTCTTGGCCCAGTCGGCGTTGAACTGCTCCAGTCCTTTGTCGGTCAGAACGTGTTTCGCCATCGCCTTGATGACCGAGGGCGGCGCCGTCATCACGTCGGCACCGATGCGGGCGCAGTCGATGGCATGGTTGACCGAGCGGATCGAGGCTGCCAGCACCTGGGTGTCGAAGCCGTAATTGTCGTAGATCTGGCGGATATCGGCGATCAGTTCCAGCCCGTCGAGGCCGATATCGTCCAGCCGGCCGATGAAGGGGCTGATGAAGGTGGCGCCGGCCTTGGCGGCCAGCAGCGCCTGCGCCGGCGAGAAGCACAGGGTGACGTTGACCATGTGGCCTTCCGAGGACAGCGCCTTGCAGGCCTTCAGCCCGTCCCAGGTCAGTGGCACCTTGACGGCGATGTTGGGGGCGATGGCGGCGAGGTGCTTGCCCTCGCGGATCATGTCCTCGGCGGTCTCGGCCACCACCTCGGCGCTGACCGGGCCGGAGACCATCTCGCAGATCTCGCGGGTGACCTCCTCGATGTCGCGGCCGGATTTCAGGATCAGCGAGGGATTGGTGGTCACGCCGTCCACCATGCCCAGATCGGCCAGTTCGCGGATGGCTTGCGTGTCGGCGGTATCGACGAAGAATTTCATGTCTGCTCTCGCGGCTGGAAAGGGGTTGCGCCGGGTCTAGCGCAGATCGCCCGGCGCGGAAAGGGGCGGCTGCGGCAGGGTGTGGGGCCGTTCGTGTTTGGCGGGAGGGGCGTGAGGAATGGTGCGTGCAGGCACGCACCCTACGAAGGGCAGGCCCCGCGCTCGGCCTGCAGACAGGCGGCCAGCCCGGCGCGGTAATCGGGATAGAGCGGCGTCCAGTCCAGATCGCGGCGGATGCGGCTGGCGTCGATGCGGCGGCTGTCGGCATAGAAGGCGCGCGCGGCCGGGGTCATGCTCGGTGCGGCGGTGGCGAAATCTTCCTCGGGCGGCGCGGGCAGGCCGGCGAGGCGGGCGGCCTCGGTAATCACATCCTGCGGCGGCGCCGGATGCAGGTCGGCGAGGTTCCAGACCGCGCCCGGATGCGGATCGGCCAACGCCGCCATGACGGCGCGGGCGATGTCGGTGACATGGATGCGGGAAAACACCTGGCCCGGCTTCACGATCCGCCGCGCCTGCCCGGCGCGCAGCCGCGCGAAGGGGCTGCGATGCGGGCCGTAGATGCCGGCCAGCCGGAACACATGCAGCGCCGCGCCGCTGGCCCCGGCCCAGTCGCACCAGGCCGCTTCGGCCGCCAGCCGGTCCAGCCCGCGGCGGGCGGTTGGGGTGGTCGGGCCGGTCTCGTCCACCCAGGCGCCGCCGGCATCGCCATAGACCGCGGTCGAGGACAGATAGCCCGCCCAGGGCATGCGCATTCCCGCCAGCGCCGCCGCCACCGGATCGGCTCTGCCGGCCGGGGCGACCGAGGAGAGGATGGCATCGGCCCGTGCCGCGGCATCGCGCAGCGGGCCGGAGTCGCAGCCGTCCCAGAGCAGCGGCCGGGCCCCCGAGGCGGCCACCCGCGCTAAGTCGCTGCGGGTGGTGCCGGTGACCGCCCAGCCCGCGGCCAGCGCCAGGGGCGCCAGATGCGCGGCGACATAGCCATGGCCGATCAGCAGCAGGTGTTTCATGGTCGGCCTCGGGATATAAGGGCGCGGATGGTTGCAAAACTTCCTGCACCTTGCGGCGGCGGAGTGCAAATTGCGGTGGTGCCGTGGCGGGGTGGATCGGCTGTCGGGCAGGGTGGGCCTGCGCTGGCGAGGCTATCAGGATATACCTAGGCACGGTTGCGAGGGCGTCATCTTAGGGGGAGCACCACCTTGTAGCGGCGAAGCGCACACCACGGCAGCGCCGTGGCGGGACGGGTCGCCCTTCGGAGAGGATGGAACCACCCTGCGCTGGCGGGGCGACCGCCAGCCGCAACTTCGCTAAGGCGCCACGTCCCGCATCGCCTCGGCGGCCATTTCGAAACTGCGCAGCCGCCGGGCGTGGTCGTGGATCTGGCCGGTCAGGATCACCTCTTCGGGCCGGTATTCCGCGATCAGCGCCGCCAGTTGTTCGCGCAGCCGCTGCGGGCCGCCCACGGCGCGGATCGCCAGCGCCGCATTGGCCTGGGCCAGATAGGGGCCGGGCACCACCCGCGAAATATCGGCCACCGGCGGCGGCATCAGCCCCGGCTCGCCCATGCGCAGGCGCGCGAAACTCTGCTGCTGCGAGGTCAGCAGGAACTCGGCCTCGTCATCGGAGGCGGCCGCCACCACGTTGATCGCCAGCATGAAGCGGGGCGCGTCGCCGAAGGGGGTGGCGGTGAAACGCTCGCGATAGAGGGCCAGCGCCTGGCTCAGCGCGGCGGGCGCGAAATGGCTGGCAAAGGCATAGGGCAGGCCCAGCGCCGCCGCCAGGCTGGCGCCGTAAAGCGACGAGCCGAGGATCCAGACCGGCACCTGTGTGCCGACGCCGGGATGGGCGCGCACCACGGCATCGGGCCGGTCGGGGCCGAGCCAGGTCATCACCTCGACCACGTCATTGGGGAAATCGTCCTCGCCCGACAGGTTGCGGCGCAGGGCCCGCGCCACCGCCATGTCGCCGCCCGGCGCCCGGCCGAGGCCCAGGTCGATGCGGTCGGGGAACATGGTGGCCAGGGTGCCGAACTCCTCCGCGACCCGGAAGGGGGCGTGGTTGGGCAGCATGATGCCGCCGGCGCCGACGCGGATGCGGCTGGTGACGGCGGCGACCTGCCCGATCAGGATCGCGGTGGCGACGCTGGCGATGCCGGGCATGTTGTGATGCTCGGCCAGCCAGAAACGGTGATAGCCCCAGGTTTCGGCGTGGCGGGCGAGGTCGAGCGAATTGGCGATGGCCTGGCGGGCATCCGACCCTTCCGGCACCGGTGCGAGATCGAGGACGGAATAGAGCATGGCGGTTCCCCTTGTGGCCTCGCCTCCAGATAGGGGCGCGGGCGGCGTCTTGCCAGTGTCACCTCCTGCGGGCAGGATCGCGGCGACGGGCCGCCGCCCGCGAGAGGACCGACGCAAGATGCACCAGGACGCCCGCCTTCTGCCGCTGGAAACCCCGCCGCCGGCGGAACGGCTGTTCACCAGCGACCCGGTGGAGGCCGTGGACCGGCTGATCGCGCTCCATGACCGGGCGGTGGCATTCCTGCGCGACCATTTCATCGCCTGCCTGTCCGGCCAGCCGCCGCGGGCGCGCTATCGCGCCTTCTATCCGGAGGTGCGGCTGACCACGACCAGCCATGCCCGCATCGACACCCGGCTGGCCTTCGGCCATGTCACCGCGCCGGGCAGCTATGCCACCGCCATCACCCGCCCGCGCCTGTTTCGCGATTACCTGGTCGAGCAGATCGCCCTGATCATCCGCCATCACGGCGTGCCGGTGGCAGTGGCCGACAGCGCCACGCCGATGCCGATCCATTTCGCCATCGCCGAGGAGGACGGGCTGGCGGTTCCGCAGGAGGGCGTGCTGGACTTTACCCTGCGCGACGTGTTCGACGCGCCGGATCTGGCCGACATGGACGACGACATCGTCAACGGCACCGCGCTGCCCGCGCCCGACGGCACCCTGCCGCTGGCCCCGTTCACCGCGCAGCGCGTCGACTATTCGCTGGCGCGGCTGGCGCATTACACCGCCACCACGCCCGAGCATTTCCAGAATTTCGTGCTGTTCACCAACTACCAGTTCTATGTGGACGAGTTCGAGGCCTATGCCCGCCGGCTGCTGGCCGACCCGGATTCGGGCTATGTGGCCTTCGTGGCGCCGGGCAACCAGGCCATCACCCGGCCCGACGAGCCCATCGCCGCGCGCGCCCGCGCGCCGCAGATGCCGGCCTATCACCTCAAGACCCGCGACGGGCATGACGGCATCACCCTGGTCAATATCGGCGTCGGCCCCTCGAACGCCAAGACCGCCACCGACCATATCGCCGTGCTGCGCCCGCATGCCTGGCTGATGGTCGGGCATTGCGCCGGGCTGCGCAACACGCAGCGGCTGGGCGATTACGTTTTGGCCCATGCCTATCTGCGCGAGGACCATGTGCTGGACGACGACCTGCCGGTCTGGGTGCCGATCCCGGCCCTGGCCGAGGTGCAGGTGGCCCTGCAGGAGGCCGTGGCCGAGGTCGCCGCGCTGGAAGGGTTCGAGGTCAAGCGCATCATGCGCACCGGCACCGTCGCCACCATCGACAACCGCAACTGGGAGTTGAGCGACCTGGCCGGCCCGATCCGGCGCCTGTCGCAGTCGCGCGCCATCGCCCTGGACATGGAGAGCGGCACCATCGCCGCCAACGGCTTCCGGTTCCGGGTGCCCTATGGCACGCTGCTCTGCGTCTCCGACAAGCCTTTGCATGGCGAGTTGAAGCTGCCCGGCATGGCGACCGCCTTCTACCGCACCCAGGTCGCCGCGCATCTGAAGATCGGCATCCTGGCGATGGAGAAGCTGCGCGCCACCCCGGTCGAGCGCCTGCATTCGCGCAAGCTGCGCAGCTTTGACGAGACCGCCTTTCTCTAGCCGGCGGCGGCGGGCCTGCCGGTCCGGCGCCCGCCATGGGCGACCGTGAGTCGCGCGCCTAACCCCATGCGGCATTGCAGAAAAATTGGCCGGCTTGTGGATAACTGCCGTGCCGTTGCGTCACTTGGGTGCCACAGTGCAAAAATTCCCGGCGCAGGCCCGGCTTTCGGGCGATTTTCCGCCATCAAGGCTTGATGCTGCCCAAACAGCTTGTGTAGCAAGGCGGCGCTGCCAGAGTGGCACCGAAGCAATCCGCCAACGACGGCGAACGAGGAGACTGACATGGCAACCCCTAACGCCAAGCCGCTGACCAAGACCCAACTGGTGGCCGCCCTGGCCGAGGAGCTGGGCTCGGACAAGAAATCGGCCGCCGCCGCGCTGGACGCGCTGACCGCGGTCGTCACCCGCGAAGTGTCGAACGGCGGTGCCGTCACCCTGCCGGGCATCGGCAAGATCGCCTGCCGCGCCCGTCCCGAGCGTCAGGTCCGCAACCCGCAGACCCAGGAAATGATGACCAAGCCCGCCGACAAGCAGGTGAAGGTCACCGTCGCCAAGGCGCTGAAGGACAGCGTCAACCAGTAAGCGGGCTGCTCGCCTCAGGCTCAGGGCCGCCCCGACGGGTGGCCCTTTTGCATGGGCGGTCGCGGGGC
>JBEBVF010000157.1:0-5997 GCA_040392885.1 Paracoccus sp. (in: a-proteobacteria)
TATATCCTCGACGAGCCGACCACGGGGCTGCATTTCGAGGATGTCAGGAAGCTGCTGGAGGTGCTGCATTCCCTTGTCGATCAGGGCAATACGGTGGTGGTGATCGAGCATAACCTCGATGTCATCAAGACCGCCGACTGGATCATCGACATCGGCCCCGAGGGCGGCGACGGTGGTGGCCGCATCGTCGCCGTGGGCACGCCGGAGGCAGTGGCGGGCTGCGCGGACAGCCATACCGGGCGTTATCTGGCGCCGCTCCTGCAGGGGCGCGAGGCGGCGCAGCCGGATGTCGCGGCCAAGCCGGCGCGCAAACGCCGGAGCGCCGCTGCGGCGGGGTAGGGGGGCCAAGCGAGGCGCGGCCCGCTTCGTCCGGCCGTGGTTCTTGCGGTGCGGTTGGCCCGTATGGCCAGCCTGTTTCGTGTCGGCCTGTTCAAAGGCGTCCGGTGTGGTGCGATTGGCTATCCTGGGCGGTTTCTACGCCGGAAGCCGACCTTTTTTCGGCGCGGGGCGGCGGTGGCCCGACTTACCCACCCCCTCCGACTCCCTTGGGTCTCCGGGCGTGGATAAGTCTCGCGTGGTCGAGCCGGTCGGGCTTCGTCATGTGCGAGTCCGTCCGGCGGTGTCGTGGGGCGCATGTGCCGCGCCGCCCCTCCAGCCCTGCGCCTCGTGCAACCCGGCTTCGCGCCCTGCGCGGCTTGGCCCCGCGCCGCATCCGTGCTAGCCGCGCCGGGGAAGCGTCCCCCCTGCGCCCCTGCGGGGCTTGGCGGGCCGGCGCTGCCGCCCGGCAATGCAGCGCCGGCCCCCCGAATCGCGCCAACCGAAACGCGCCGCAGCCGGCGCCTGCCCGAGAGTCTTTCCATGTCCCGCCCGGCCGTCTCGCCCGCCGTCCTGTCGCTGTCGCTGGGCGCCTTTGCCATCGGCACCGCCGAATTCGTCGCCATGGGTCTGCTGCCCTGGTATTCCGCCGATCTGGGCCTCGACGCCGAATCCGCCAGCTATGTGGTCAGCGCCTATGCCATGGGCGTGGTGATCGGCGCGCCGCTGACCACGCTGCTGGGCGCGAAACTGCCGCGGCGCCGCTATCTGGCGGCGCTGATCGGGTTCTACGGGCTGGCGAACCTGCTGTCGGCGATCCTGCCCGGCTATCCCGCGCTGGTTGCCAGCCGCTTTCTGGCCGGGCTGCCGCATGGCGGGTTCCTGGGCGTCGCCTCGCTCTTCGCCGCCGCCGCCCTGCCGCACGAGCAGCGGGCGCGCGGCGCCGTGCAGGTGATGATGGGGCTGACGGTGGCCAATATCATCGGCGTGCCCATCGCCGGCTGGCTGGGCAAGGAGCTGGACTGGCGCCTCGGCTTTGCGCTGCCCGGCGTGCTGGCGCTGGTCTCGGCGGCGCTGGTGCTGAAACTGGCGCCGCGGGTGGGGGCCGATCGTTCGGCCCGGCCGCTGGCCGAGCTGAAGGCGCTGGCCAATTCCGCGGTGCTGCTGACGCTGGCGGTGGGTGCCATCGGCTTTGGCGGCATGTTTGCGGTCTATTCGTTCCTGACCGAGGCGCTGCTGAAGACCACCCAGGCCCCCGGCTGGGTGGTGCCGGCCATGCTGGCGCTGTTCGGCATCGGCGCCACGCTGGCGACGATGAATGTGGGTGCGATGACCGTGCGCTATGGCGTGTTCCGGGCCGCGGCGGCGGTGCTGGCGATCATGGCGGCGGTGCAGGTCTTTTCCATCATCGCCATCGGCAGCTGGCCGCTGATGCTGGCCACCGCCTTCCTGCTCGGTTTCGGCGGCGGCATGGGCATTCCGCTGCAGGTGCGGCTGATGGATGTCGCCGGCGAGGCGCAGAGCATGGCCGCCGCCATGAACCACGCCGCCTTCAACGCCGCGAATGCGCTGGGGCCGTTCCTGGCCGGCATCGCCATCAATCGCGGCTTCGGCTATCGGGCGCCGGGCTGGATCGGGCTGGGCCTGACCGCGGGCGGCGCCCTGATGCTGGCGCTGGCCTGGGCGCAGGCGCGACGCCGCGACGGCTCGGCAAGGCTGCTGCGGCACTGAGGCATCGCGCGGGAAAACCCGCGGACCTTCGGGGGCCGGCGGATGAGGTTACGGCCGCCGCAGGGCGGGCTCGTCCCCCTTCCCCTCGCAAGAAATGATGCCGGCCACGGCCTCGGAGTTCGGCCTGCCGGCCCGGTTCATCCCCCCTCCCCGTGCGCGAGGAATGGCACCGGCGCGGCGGGTAAAGACAATCCTGCGGCCCGGCCTCCTTCCCGCGCAAGGAATGGCGCCCTGTCGGAGGGCCGCCATCCCCGCTCAGGGTCGGATCACCTGCAGGGTGACATGGCCCAGATCCGGTCCCACCCATTGATGCGAGACTGGGATCTGCCCGTCCGCGGTGACCAGATAGCTGTTCTGGATGCTGACCCCTTGGCCGGTGCAGGTCTCGTGCACCTGCCGCGCCTGCCAGCCGCGGCCGGCGAAGGCAAAGCTCTGCATCTCGCCCGGTGCGGTGGTGCAGGTCAGCGACAGCGGCCGCTCGACCCCGTCGCCGGAGATGTAGCGCATCACCCGCTGGCCGCTGCCGGCTTGCCGGGCGCGGATCAGCCCGGCCAGCACGCCCGGTTCGGCCACGCTGAGGTCATGGCCCAGGCCGCGCGTGCCCACCAGCAGCCCGTCGCGCAGGATCAGCGCCTGCTTGTTGGGGGTCATGTAGGTGCGCATGGCGCCGTTCTGGCCCACCTGCGCCAGCACCTGCGGCACCGGCGGGTTTTCCAGCTGCGCGAGGATCAGCGGCGCCGGGTTGGCGGCCAGCGCGCGGGCGGCCATCGCCTCCGGGGTGTCGGGCGCCGCCGGCGCGGCCTCGCCCTCGCCCCGGGTGGCACCGGCCACGACCTGCCCCAGCGCCTGCCGGGCGAGGTCGAAATTCGACGGTCCTTCCTCGGCCTGGTTGCCGCAGCCGGCCAGCGCCGCCACCATCGCCGCCAGGGCGGCGCCCCGGACCATGTGCTTGCCGCCGGTCATCGCCAGAACCTCCCCCAGCCTTCGTAGAGATCGGCGGTCTGCGCCGGCCGAACCGTGTCGTAGAGCCGGCCCTTGACCGACAGCCGCGCGCCGCCGTCGCGCGCCAGCGAGCGCAGGTTGGCATCCACCGCGCGCAGGCTTGGGGTGCCGGCGGCCCAGGACAGCGGCAGCGACAGGGTGATGCCCTTGTCGAAGCTGCCCTCGCCGAACTGGTTCTCCGGCATATCGGTCTTGGTCGCATAGGCGCCGACCACCCAGCCATTGGCAAAGCGGCGCTCGACCTCGACGGTGGCGCCCCAGTCCTCGGCCAGATAGCGGCCGAGATGCAGCTTGCCGGTATAGCCGCCGCCGAAATCGTAATAGGCCGAGACATGGCCGGTCGTGGTCTCGTAGTCGCGGAAGCTGAACGGCTTTTCGAAATCGCGCTTGCGGACGCGGGCGACCTCGGCGCCCAGCGCCAGCCGCGAGTCGGAGGGATACCACAGCACCTCGGCCGAGACGCCGCCGAAGCTGGTCTCCAGCAGGCCGGCGGTGACGCGGGTATAGATCCGCTCGGCCGGGTGGGCATACCAGTTCACGGTCAGTTCGGGGATGCGGGGGCTGCCATGGCCAGTATACATGCGCCCGTCGGTGCGCACCCGCGGCACGCCGAGATTCTCGGCCTGCAGTTCGGCATCGCTCATGGCGTTGTATTCGTCCACCGTATAGGGCGGCAGGCTGGAATCGCGCCGCGAGGGCGGGCGCTGGTCGTTGTTGCCGAAGGCGCGCTGGCGGATGGTGCCGGCCAGGACCAGCCCCGGCAGCACCTCATAGCGCGCGCTGGCCTCCAGCCCGGCCTCGTAGCGCAGCGGTTGCTCGGGGTCGAAATTCGAGGTCGAGACATAGGGGCCCAGCCGCCAGGTCAGCCTCGGGAACAGGCCGGGCGTCGGCACCAGCCCCTGCGGGGCGGGATCGACATTGTCGATCAGCGCCAGCGCGCCGATATGGGCGGAGGCGGCATTCTCCTGCGCCTCGATGTCGCTGCGCTTCAGCGTCACCGACGACACCGGCAGGCCGTTTTCCGACAGGGTGATGACGAAGGTCTCGACCGAGGGTGGCAGCGCCCGCGTCATCAGCCGCGCGGTGCGGCCCACGGCCTCGGCGCGCTGGGTATAGCGGTTGTTGCGGATGCGGACCTCGGCGCGGGTCGGGCTCAGCGCCATGGATTCCAGCATCTGCCCCTCGCCGGCCAGCGCCCCGGCCAGCGCCTGCTGGATCGCCGGCTGGGCGCTGGGATCGGCGGCCCAGGCGCCGGACCAGCCCTCCGGGTCGGCGGCCGGCGCCGGGCGCGGGCGCACCGGCGCGCCGGCGGGCTCCAGCCCCGAGGGGAAGGGCGCCTTGCGCGGGTCCAGCGCGATGGCCAGCTGTGCGCCGATCACCTTGCCGCCCAGCACATGCACGCCGAAGGAATAGCCGGCCTCGCTGACATACTGGGCGCCGAAATTCAGCCGGGTGGAGAAATCCTCCCAGTCCTTGCCGACCTTGCGGCCTTCCTCGATGTCGCGGGCATAGTCGTCGCCGCTATATTCGGCGATCAGCCGCCAGTGGTCGGAGGCCTGCCAGCTGACCGAGGCGAAGGGTGCCACCGGTCCCTTGAACCACTGGTCCGTGGTCAGCTTGCCGCCCTCGCCGATATCCAGTTTCGGGCGTTCTCCGAACGGGGTGCCGATGGAGCCGGAGGAGGCGAGCCGCCCCCAGCCGAGGCCGATGCTGGCACGCAGCCGCGGGGTCAGGGTCTTGGTGGCGACGACATATTCGGCGCCATAGACGCCGGTGCCGATGAAATCCTGCAGGCCGACGGCGATGGCCGGGCGCCAGCCGTCCTCGCCGATCACCTGCCAGCGGATGTCGAAGCTGCGGTCCCACAGATAGCCGCGCTTGAGGTCATAGCCCTCGGCGCGGCCATAGCGCAGCGCCGCCGCGCCGCGTGGCGCGAACTGAAAGCTGAGCCCCTGCTTGCGGGCCAGTTCCGAGCGGCTGATATGCGCGGCGAGGGTGCCGTCGGGCATGACCTCGGCCGAGGGCGTGTCGATGCCGCCGGGCAGGCCGTAGAGGTTGAGGCCGTCGCTGGTCAGGATCTCGCCGCCGGCGAGGGCGGGCACCAGCAGGAACGGCGTCGCCAGCAGGGTGCGGGCCAGCATGGCGGGGCGGCGTGGGCGAAGGCGGCGCGCGCTTGCCGCCGGGTCGGTTCGGGTCATGCTCTGTCCTCTCGCACGGGGCTCGGGCGGGGCCTTTGCGCCGGGGCCGCGTCGGCTGCGGCCACGGGCAGCCTCTTGCGGAAAGCCTAGCGTGGCTGGAATACGAGCGCCAGTTGCCCCGATGCGATTGGCGCCCGGATTTCAGCGGGGCGCGATTTGCCGCCGATCTGGAGGAAAGGGAGAGGAGATGGCGGCCAGGCGGCTGTCGGGGACCGGAGGGCCGACCCTGGGTCGCAGCCGGGGCGAGGGTGCCGGTGCGGGACCGGGCCGCTGCCGCCGCCGAGCGGGGAGGGATACGAGGGCGCCAGTCCTGCCGGGTCGCTCCGGCTTGGGCCCGCAGGGTGGTGCTTGGCGCCGGGCTGTTGCCGTCCGTGATGGCCGAATGGTGCGGAGGGGGCGAGGTAGACCAAACGTCTGCCTTGGATCGCAGCCGGGGCCGATCCGGGCTGCGGCAGGACCGGGGCGGCCGCTGCCGTCGCCGGACCGGCAGCCTGCGCCCCGGCATGGGCGGAGCGTGGTGCCGGTGGCGGATCAGCGCGGCCGGTGCGGTTGTTGCCGCCCCGGCGGCCGAAAGGTTTGGACCGGGTTGCGAGGCAAACGAAACGTCTCCCTCGGACCGCAGCCGGGGCCGATCCGGGCTGCGGCAGGACCATGGTGGCCGCTGCTGTCGCCGGACAGGCAGCCTGCGCCCCGATCTGGCCGGAGCGTGGCGCTGGTGGCGGATCAGCCCTGGGTTGCGGCTGGGGTTGTG
>JBEBVF010000158.1:0-5903 GCA_040392885.1 Paracoccus sp. (in: a-proteobacteria)
GGCGCACCTTGCCCCGGCGCCCGGCCGCGGCGGGGGCCGTGGCCGAGGCCCGCGCCGAGGCCGCCCGTGCGCAGGTGGCGCAGGCCGAGGCCGCGCTGGCCGCCGCGCTGGCGGCGCAGGATGCCGCCACCAGCGCCGTCGCCGCCGCCGAGGCGCGGCTGGCCGAGGCCGAGGCCCTCCGCGCCCGGCGCGAAACCGCCGAGGCCGGCACCCGCGCCGCCCGCGCCGAGGCCGAGGGCGAGGCCGGCGCGCTGAGCGCCGAGCGCGATGCGCTGGCCCGGCTGGTCGAACGCGGCCGCAGCGGCGGCCGGGCGGTGCTGGACCGGATCACCGTCGCCCCGGGCTGGGAGGCGGCGCTGGCCGCGGCGCTGGGCGACGATCTGCGCGCGCCGCTGACCGCGGACGGCGCCGGCTGGCGCGACCTGCCGCCCTTCCCCGCCCCGGCGCCGCTGCCGGCGGGGGCCGAGCCGCTGGCGCCGCATGTCGCCGCGCCGCCGCCCTTGGCCCGCCGGCTGTCGCAGACCGGCGTGGTCGCCGATGCCGCGACCGGCGCCCGGCTGCAGGCCGCCCTGCTGCCCGGTCAGCGTCTGGTCAGCAAGGCGGGCGACCTGTGGCGCTGGGACGGTTTTGCCCTGCCCGCCGGCACCGGCGACAGCCAGGCGGCACGGCATCTGCAACAGGTCAACCGCCTGAAGGTGCTGGAGGCGCAGGCCGCCGAGGCCCGGACCCGCGCCGATACCGCCATTGCCGGCCATGACGCCACCCGCGAGGCGCTGCGTGCCGCCACCGCCGCCGAATCGGAGGCCCGCGAGGCCCGCCGCCGCGCCGAGACCGCGCTGACCGATGCCGCCCGCGCCGCCAGCCGCGCCGAATCGGCCCAGACCCTCGCCCGCGCCCGCGCCGAGCAGATGCAAGCCGAACAAGCCCGCCACCGCGAGGACGAAGCCGACGCCGCCACCCGTCTGGTCACGGCCGAACGCGCACTGGCCGACCTACCCGACCGCGGCGCCGCGGCGGCTGCGGTCGAGGATGCGAGGACCGGGGTCGAGGCCGCCCGCATCGCCACCCTGTCGCGCCGCGCCGCCCTCGACGAACTGCGCCGCGAGGGCAATGCGCGCGCCAAACGCCTTCAGGACATCGCCGTCGAATCCGCCAATTGGCGAGGCCGCCTCGATCAGGCCGGCGCCCGGGCCGCGGAACTGGCCGCCCGCCGCGAATCCGGCGCCCGCGAACTGGCCGAGGCCGAGGCCCAGCCCTCGCAACTGGCCGCCAGCCGCGCCCGCCTGGCCGAGGACGAGGCCGCCGCGCTGACCCGCCTGACCCGTGCCCGCGCCGCGGCGGAGGCCGGCGACGACGCCCTGCGCGCCGCCACCGAGGCCGAGCGCGAGGCCGAGCGCGAGGCCTCCTCCGCCCGCGAGGCCCGCGCCGGCACCGAGGCGAGGGCCGAGGCCACGCGCGAGACCCTCGCCGCCGCCCGCGCCCGCATCCATGAGGAGGCCGAGACCACGCCCGAGGCGCTGGCGGCCGAACTGGGCCCCGACACACCGCCGGCGCTGGCCGCGCTGGAGGCCGAGATCGCCCGGCTGCGGGCCGCGCGCGAGGCGCTGGGCGCCGTCAACCTGCGCGCCGACGAGGACAAGCGGGCGCTGGAGGAGGAGCGCGCCCAGCTCGACGCCGAAAAGACCGACCTGACCGAGGCGATTCGCAAGCTGCGTGCCGGCATCGGCAGTCTCAACCGCGAGGGGCGCGAGCGGCTGCTGGGGGCCTTCGACACCGTGAACCGCAATTTCGCCACGCTGTTCACGCACCTGTTCGGCGGCGGCGAAGCGCGGCTGACCATGGTGGAATCCGACGACCCGCTGGATGCCGGGCTGGAGATCCTCTGCCAGCCGCCGGGCAAGCGGCTGGCCACGCTGTCGCTGCTGTCGGGGGGCGAGCAGACGCTGACCGCGCTGGCGCTGATCTTTGCCGTGTTCCTGGCCAATCCGGCGCCGATCTGCGTGCTGGACGAGGTGGATGCGCCGCTGGACGACGCCAATGTCACCCGCTTCTGCGATCTGATGGACGAGATGACCCGGCGCACCGAGACCCGCTTCCTGGTCATCACCCACCACGCCGTCACCATGGCGCGCATGGACCGGCTGTTCGGCGTCACCATGGTGGAACAGGGGGTCAGCCAATTGGTCAGCGTGGACCTGCGCGCCGCCGAGGCGCTGGTGGCCTGACAGAAAAAGCTATCCATTCCCCGGCGGTTGGCGCTAGACTGGACCCGACAGAAACAGGAGGACTGCATGACCCTTCACGGACCCGCCGGGCTCATGACCGCCGCGGCCCTGACCCTTGCGCTGGCCGTGCCGGCCGGCGCCCAGATGTCCACGCGCAGCGGCAAGGGTGCAGCACCTGCCGGCGGCGGCGCCACGCTGACCGGCAATGTCGAGGCCGTGGCCCAGGCCATGGCCGATGCCGGCTACGAGACCGAGCGCACCGAGACCTCCGACGGCTCGCCCAAGCTGGACGGGCGCATCGACGGCTGGATGTATTCGGTCTATTTCTACGGCTGCCAGGGCGACGACTGCAACGCCATCCAGTTTGCGGCCGGTTTCGACGAAGACCAGCCGATGCAGTATGACATCATCAACGACTGGAACATGGGCAACCGCTTCGGCCGCTCCTATCTGGACGACGAGGGCGACCCCTGGGTCGAGATGGACATCAACATGGAGGGCGAGGGCGTCACCCTCACCAACTTCAACGAATCGCTGGCCTATTGGGACACCGTCCTGAAAGCCTTCGTGGAGCATATCGGCTGGTGACGGCAATGAGCATCGAGGAACGGCTGAAGGCGGCCGGCATCACGCTGCCGGCGGCGCCTGCGCCGGTGGCCAATTACGTCCCCTGCGTCGAGGTGAACGGGCTGCTGTTCATCTCCGGCCAGGTCGCGGCCGGGCCGGACGGGATCATCAAGGGCCGGCTGGGCGAGGACATGGATGCCGCGGCCGGCGCGGCGGCGGCGCGGGCCTGCGGCCTGTCGTTGCTGGCGCAGGCGCAGAAGGCGCTGGGCTCGCTCGACCGGGTGGCGCGGGTGGTGAAGCTGACCGGCTTCGTCAACTCGACCCCCGACTTCACCGACCAGCCCAAGGTGGTGAACGGCGCCTCGGACCTGATGGTCGAGGTGTTCGGCGAGGCGGCCGGCCGCCACACCCGCGCCGCGGTCTCGGCCCCGGCGCTGCCGCTGGGCACCGCGGTCGAGGTGGACGCGATCCTGGCCATCCGCGACTGAATGGGCGTGACGCAACTTCCCCGGGGCGCGATCTGGTCGCGCCCCTTCGCGCATCGCGGGCTGCATGATGCCGGCCGGCCCGAAAACGGCCTGACCGCCTTTGCCGCCGCCATCGGCCACGGCTTCGGCATCGAATGCGACCTGCAACCGGCCCGCGACGGCACGGTGATGGTGTTCCATGACGAGGATCTGGAGCGGATGACCGGCCACCGGGCCGCCATCCGCGACCTGACGGCGCCGGAGCTGTCCCGGCTGCGCCTGAAGCGCGGCACCGATCCCATTCCCACGCTGCAGCAGCTTCTGGACCTGACGGCCGGCCGGGTGCCGCTGCTGATCGAGATCAAGGACCAGAGCGGCGACCTCTCGCCCGAAGAGGACGGTTTTGCGGAAACCGTGGTGGCGGGGCTGCGCGGCTATGACGGGCCGGTGGCGCTAATGTCGTTCAATCCCGGCCTGGCGGCGGCGGCCCGGCGATTGCGCCCCGACCTGCCGGTGGGGCTGGTGACCTGCGGCTTTCCGCGTCTGGAATGGCCGGAGGTGCCGGCGGCGCGGCGCGCACATCTGCGCCGGATCGCGGATTTCGACGCGGTGGGCGCGGGCTTCATCAGCCATGACCGCCGCGACCTCGGCAATCCGGCCGTGCAGGCGCTGAAGGCGCGCGGGGTGACGGTGGCCAGCTGGACCATCCGCTCGGCCCTGCAGGCCGCGGCGGCCGAGGCGCAGGGCGCCGACATCCTTACCTTCGAGGGCTGGCTGCCCGGCTGAGCCCTCAGAAATCGACGCAGATGCCCTTGCGCTCGTAATCGCCGAAGCGCACCGGCTCGGGACCGTCGCGCCCGCCCAGTTCCACCGGCAGATCGGGCGCCGGAACGGTCAGGCGGCGCTGCTCGGCCTCGGCCAGCGCGCGGATGGCGGGGGCCGGCAGGTCCGGACGGGCCGCGGCCAGCCGCCGCGCGATGGCGTCGAGCTCGGTTGCAGGGCTATGGGTCATGGCGCAATTCCCCGTCAGGCGCTAAGGGCGGGGAACCGTAACCTCAGGCCAGACCATGCACAAGCCATCCGCAAAGAAACGCCCCGACCCGGCCGGCCGGCCGCCCCGACCCGACCCCCGCGCCGGCGCGCGCGCCCTGCTGGCGGCGGTGCGCGAGGGCAGCGACCTGGACGCGGCCGAGCAGCAACTGGACCTGCCCCCGGCCGAGCGCGCCCGCGCCCGCCGGCTGGCGCTGGCCACGCTGCGCCATCGCGGCCGGGCCGAGGCGGTGCTGGCGCCGCTGCTGCACCGTCGGCCGCGCCCCGCGGTGCTGGAGGCGCTGCACCTGGCGGTGACCGAGATGCTGGCGCTGGGCGAGGCCCCGCACGGGGTGGTGAATGCCACCGTCACCGCCCTGCGCCACGGTTCGCAAAAGAACGCGGCGGCGGCGGGGATGGCGAATGCGGTGCTCCGCAAGGCGGCGCAGGCGCAGGAAATCTGGGACCGGGCCGCGCCGGCGCGCCTGCCCGACTGGCTGCGCAAGCCTGTCGGCCAGAGCTGGGGCGAGGCCGCGGCCCGCGCCATCGAGGCCGCGCATGAGGCGGGCGCGCCGCTGGACCTGACCCCGCGCCCCGGCGCCACCGCCCTGCCCGAGGGCGAGATGCTGCCCACCGGCAGCCTGCGCCTGACCGGCCCGGCCCATGTCAGCGCCCTGCCCGGCTATGACGCCGGTGCGTGGTGGGTGCAGGATGCCGCCGCCGCGCTGCCCGCCCGGCTGCTCGACCCGCAACCGGGCGAGCGCGTGGCCGACCTGTGCGCCGCGCCGGGCGGCAAGACCCTGCAACTGGCCGGTGCCGGGGCGCAGGTGACGGCGATCGACATCGCGCCCGCACGGATGCGGCGGCTGGCCGAGAACCTCGCCCGCTGCAACCTTGCCGCCGAAACCGTCACCGCCGACGCGCTGGAATGGCATCCCGAGGCACCGCTGGATGCCGTGCTGCTGGATGCGCCCTGTTCCGCCACCGGCACCATCCGCCGCCACCCGGAACTGCCGCTGCTGCGCGACGGCAGCGGCATTGCCGAGCTCGCCGCGCTGCAGGCCCGGTTGCTCGACCATGCGCTGTCGCTGCTGCGGCCCGGCGGGCGGCTGGTCTATGCCACCTGCTCGCTGCTGCCGGCCGAGGGCGAGGAGCAGCTGGCCGCCGCGCTGGCCCGCCATCCCGGCCTGACCGTCGTACCGGCCGATCCGGCCGGGCTGGGCATCCCGCCGGAATGGGTCACGCCGCAGGGCGCCATCCGCACCCGTCCGGATTTCTGGCCGGAGCGCGGCGGGATCGACGGTTTCTTCATCGCCTGCCTGCGCCGGGGCTGAGGCGGGGGCGCCTTGCGGCTGGACTGTGGCGCCCGCCCGCGCTAGGCGGGGGCAGGATCGTCACACCATCAGGGGCCGCAAGCCATGTCCGACCGCATCGCCATCCGCCGCGCGCTGATCTCGCTTTCCGACAAGACCGGGCTGGTCAAGCTGGCCACCGCGCTGGCGGGGCACGGGGTCGAGCTGGTCTCGACCGGCGGCACCGCCAAGGCGCTGCGCGAGATCGGGCTGGAGGTGCGCGACGTGGCCGAACTGACCGGCTATCCCGAGATGATGGACGG
>JBEBVF010000159.1:0-5779 GCA_040392885.1 Paracoccus sp. (in: a-proteobacteria)
CATGGGCCAGCGCCACCGCCTCGGCCAGGTCGGTGTTCAGCTCCAGCGCGCCGGCAATGGTGCGGGCGACCTGCGCCACCTCGATCGTATGGGTCAGGCGGGTGCGGTAGTAATCGCCCTCATGCTCGACGAAGACCTGGGTCTTGTGCTTCAGCCGCCGGAAGGCGCTGGAATGGATGATGCGGTCGCGGTCGCGCTGCCACGGGCTGCGGAAAGTGGACAGGCTCTCGGGGTAAAGCCGCCCGCGGGATGCTTCGGGCTGGCAGGCATAGCGGGCACTCATCCACGTCTCCTTGCCGGGGGGGCGGGGCAAGCCTATATCGGGGACAGGCCCACGAACACGGGAACGACCCATGAACCTTCCTCCTTCTGTGACCGAGCGCGCCTTTGCCCGCCTTGCACGGATCAACGCCGCCGCGCAGGCGCGCGGCGAGGCCGGCCAGCCGTTGCGGGTGGCGGTGTCGGGGGGCGGCTGCTCGGGCTTTCAATACGATATCCGGCTGGACAAGGCCGAAGCCGACGACCTGGTGCTGGAAGGTGCCGGGCAGCGGGTGGTGGTCGATCCGGTCTCGCTGCCCTTCCTCGCCGGCGCGGTGATCGACTTCGAGGACGAGCTGATCGGCGCCCGCTTCGTGATCGAGAACCCGAACGCCGCCTCCTCCTGCGGCTGCGGCACCAGCTTCTCGATCTGACGAGGCTTCCTGCGCCGGGCCGGGAAAAGCGGCCGTTTCCGCGCCAGAAACCGCATGCGGCCTGCGGGGTTCTCCCGCACTGCTTCTGCAGATAAGATGCGGAATGTCCCGAGCCGGTGGCTGCCGGTCACCTGTCGTCCTCCCTTTTAGGCGAATCCGAGATCTGCCTCGCGCCCTTCAGTAGCCAGCAAAAGCGGCGCCAGCGAAGGCGGGCGGTGCGGAGACCGTATCCATCGCAGCGCCGACCGCCTTCGCGCTTTGCGCGCAAGGGGTCGGGAAGGCTGGCCGTTACCCGGGAGAGCGCAAGACGGATTGCCGGAGCGCGCCGGTGCAGACCATCCGCCGTCCCCGCTACGGAGTGGAGCGTTTTTCCGGCCATGTGTCCGGGAGGGGCAGAGGCGGCGGAAACTTCGGCTAAGGACCTGCGGTCGGTTCAGGTCCGACGCATCACCGCGTGAGACCGGGCTTTGCGGCACGGATCGTTTTCGCGCCGGGGGCGTTGGTATCGCCGGGGGTGTCCGACGCCACGAAAAAGCGCATCCCAGGAAACCCCGCCCGCCACGGCGGGTCGGCCAGCCCGGCGAGGCCATCATGAACCAGACCACCGGCGGCTGCCTTTGTGGCAAGGTCCGCATCATCGCCACGGGCGCGCCCTTGCGCGTCGGCATCTGCCACTGCCTCGATTGCCGCAAGCATCACGGCGCGCTGTTCTTTGCCGCCGCGATCTTTCCCGAGGCGGCCGTCACCGTCACCGGCGAGACCAGCGACTATCGCGGCCGGCATTTCTGCCCCACCTGCGGCTCTTCGGTCTTTGCCCGTTCGGGGGGCGAGGTCGAACTGCATCTGGGCGCCCTCGACGCGCCCGACCGGTTCGCCCCGGATTATGAGCTTTGGACCATCCGTCGCGAAGGCTGGCTGCCGCCCTTTCCGGTTGCCCGCCGCTATCCGCGCGACCGCGAGGGCTAGGTTGCGGCCTGTTCCTGCTCGCGCTTCCTCGTGCGCAGGATGGTGAACAGACCGGCGCCCACCACCACCAGCCCGCCGACCCAGACCGCGGGGTCGATGGATTCGCCGAACACGGTCATGCCGATCAGCACCACCCAGACCAGCTGGGTATAGGTGAAGGGTTGCAGCGCCGAGGCCTCGGCCAGCGCATAGGCGCGGATCATCAGCCCGTGCGCGATGCTGCCCAGCACGCAAAGCAGCACCATCCAGCCCCATTCCGCCCGCGGCAGCGGCTGCCACTGGCGCAGGCCGAAGACGGTGATGACCACGAAACCGGCAATCGCCATCCACAGGAAGCTGGTCATCGGCGGGTCGTCGCGCGACACCAGCCGGGTCAGCACCGAATAGGTGGCGAACATCGCCGCCGACAGCAGCCCCAGCAGCGCCGCCGGGCGGAACACCCCGAAGCCGGGGCGCAGGATGATGATGACGCCGACGAAGCCGATGGCCACGGCCAGCGAGCGCCGCCAGCCCACCTTCTCGTTCAACAGCAAGACCGACAGCAGCACCGTCAACAGCGGATAGACCGAGAATACGGCATGGGTCTCGACCAGGCCCAGCCGCACGAAAGCCTCCAGGATCACCACCACCTCCAGCGCCAGGATCACCCCGCGCAGGATCTGCAATACCGGGCGGCGGGTGCGGATCGCGGCGCGCAGGCCGCCGGGCTGGCGCATGGCCAGCAGCGCCACGAACACCACCAGGAACCAGTAGCGCAGCATGACCACCATGGTCGGCGGGATCACCGCGCCCAGATGCCGCGACAGCCCGTCCTGCACGGCAAAGATCGTGCTAACCAGCAGGATCAGCAGGATGCCCTTGCGGGTATTGCCCTCGCTCGGGATGACGAGGCCGCGCCGCAAGGGGGGCTTCGGGGCGACCGGGGAAGGGGCGGGGGACATGGGGGCCTCGGCGGCAAGGCGCCCGCGGGCGCGCAGAGCAGGGATATCCGGGCCGTGCCAGAGGCCGGGCGCAGGGTCAAGGCCGCTTTCATGCCGGGCGGCGCATGGGTGCCATGACCGGCGTGGCTGGAGGTTTGGGGCGGGGCCGGGCGGTGCCGGCCTTAGGCAAGGGCGCCGCAAGCGGGCCATCGGAACCGGCTGGCGGAAGAGGCTGGAAAGCCCGACCGCTGCCACGAAACCGTCGCGGCCGGGGGGGGTGCCAGCCGGCCCTCTGCGCCGAAAATTCCATCCGCGGATGGCTCGGCCCCGCCTTGGGTTCTTCGGGCCGGGCTTACGCCTCTCGCAGCCAGTCCTCGGCATAGGCGATCTCGCCGGTGCCGGCCAGCGGAGCGATGCGCTCCAGCTCGGCGGTCAGGCCGGCCAGCCGGGCCTTGCCCATCCTGACCCCGGCCTCGGGCCAGAAGGCACGCACCGCCAGCACGCCACCCTCGCGCCGCGCATCGAGGCGCCCGATCAGCCGGTCGCCCTGCAGGACCGGGAACACGTAATAGCCGTATTGCCGCCGCGGCGCCGGCACGAAGATCTCGATCCGGTAGCGGAAGCCGAACAGCCGCTCGGCCCGCGCGCGGTCGCGCAGGGCCGGATCGAAGGGCGACAGCAGCCGGACACGCGGCGAGGGTTCCGGCAGGGCGGCGATGCGGTCCGGCAGGCCGGGCGCGGCATAGCTGACGCGGCGGGCGCCGTCGGCCTGCTCGACCTCGACCTCGCACAGGCGGCCGGCGGCCAGTTCCGCGGCGCACCAGGCCCTGGCCTCCTCCGGCGTGGCGATGGCGAAGAAGGCCGCCAACTCCCCGCTGGTGGCAAAGCCCAGCCGCGCCAGCGCCGCGCGCATCGCCCAGTCCAGCACCTCCTCCGCGTCGGGGCGGGCGGCGAGATGCTCGGCCGGGATCACCCGCTCGGCCAGGTCATAGACCTTGCGGAAGCCCTCGCGGTGGCGGATCGCCAGCCGGCCCGAGCGCCACAGATATTCCAGCGCAGTCTTGGAGGGGTGCCAGTCCCACCAGCCGCCCGAGCCGCGGGGCTCGTCGCCGCCGACATCCATGGAACTGGCCGGGCCGTGATCGGCGATATGGCGCAGCACGCTGTCGAATTCCGCGTCCCAGCCCTCGCGCCGCCATTTCGGCCAGCGCCGCTGCATATGCGCCTCGTCGCGGGCGAATTTCAGCCGCCACATGGGGTAGAAGCGCATCGGGATCACCGCGGCGTCATGGGTCCAGTGCTCGAAGGCGGCACGGTGGCGGGCGACCAGCGCCTCCAGCGCCGGCGGGCGATAGCGCGGGCGGCGCGACCACAGGATCAGGTCATGGGCGCGGGCCAGCGTGTTGACGCTGTCCACCTGCACGAAGCCCAGATCGGTCAGCACCGCCTCCAGATCGCCGGCGCGGCCGGAGCCGGAGGCCGGGCGCAGCAGCAGGTGCCGGTCCAGAAACAGCCGTCTTGCGTCGCGGTTGGGGATCAGGGCGCGGGTCATCGGCGGCAGTCTGGCACAGGCGCGGGCGGGGGGAAATGGGCGACCGCGATGCGGAAACGGAGACCCCTTAGCGATCCGTCGATGGCTCCGGCCGGGGTGCGCAGGGAGCGGGATTTCCGGCGACAAGGCGGGCGAGGCGGGGCGGCAGCGGGTGCCGGGCCTGCTATTTGCCCTCCAAATGGCGCGGGCCCGTGTTCGAGCAAAGACGGCGGCCTCCGCATGGCCCGTTGTCCGGGCGGAGGCCGCGGCTGTTCTCCGCATGTCAAAATCGGACCGCGGCACCCTTGTGCGGGTTCGCCGCGGCCCGGCGAGGTTCAGTAATTCCCCGGCGGGTCGCTGGCCGGGAAGGATTCGTCGCTCTGCTCGTCGACGATGTCCCATTTGCGCGGCGGGTCCTTCATCTCGCTGCGGCCGGCATTGCGAACCTTGTGCGGGCGGGTGCGGGCCGGGGCCTGACAGCAGGCCAGCGCATCGCAGGCGCCCTTCAGCACGACGCCCGCGGCCAGGCCGCAGAGGAACAGCAACAGTCGGTCTTTCATGACAGTCTCCTTTCTCAGATCATCGGCATGCCGCCGGTGACGGCGATGGTGGCCCCCGAGACATAGCTGGAGGCCGGGTCGGCCAGCATGACATAGGCCGAGGCCAGCTCGGCCGGTTGCGCCGGCCGCTTCATCGGATAGTCCTGGCCGAATTTCGCCACCTCCTCGGGGGACATGCTGGCCGGGATCAGCGGCGTCCAGACCGGACCGGGGGCGACGGCATTCACGCGGATGCCGCGCTCGGCCAGCATCTGCGCCAGCCCGGTGGTGAAGTTCTGGATGGCGCCCTTGGTGGTGGCATAGGCCAGCAGCTTCGGGTTCGGCTTGTCGGCATTGATCGAGGCCGTGTTGATGATCGCCGCGCCCTTGGGCATGTGCGGCAGCGCCGCCTTGGTCAGGTGGAAGATGGCGTCGATATTGACCGCAAAGGTGCGCCGCCATTCCTGGTCGGAAATCTCCTCGATGCGGTCGAACAGCGCCTGATGCGCGGCATTGTTGACCAGGATGTCGATGCGCCCGAACCGCTTCACCACCTCGGCGACGATCTGCCGGCAATGCGCCGGGTCGGCGATGTCGCCTGGCACGGACAGGCATTGCCGCCCGGCGGCGCGCACCTGTTCGGCGGTGTCGGCGGCGTCCTCGGTCTCGCTCAGCCAGGACAGCGCCAGATCGGCGCCCTCGCGGGCATAGGCGATGGCGACGGCGCGGCCGATGCCGCTGTCGCCGCCGGTGATCAGCGCCACCTTGCCCGTCAGCCGGTCGCGGCCCTGCCAGCTCTCCTCGCCATGGTCGGGCACCGGGTCCATCTTGCGGAAGCTGCCGGGCTGGGCCTGCTGCTGCCTGGGAAAGGGCGGTCTGGGATAGTCGGTCATCTGTCGGGCCTTTCACGGATTCGTCGCAGGATTGGCCCCCGGATGGCCGGCCGGCGCCGGGCGCAAGGTGCGCGCCGGGGGACGGGATAGGCGCCGGCCGGGGGCGCCCGCCCCGAGCCCCCCCCCCCCGGGGGGGGGGGGGGGTGGTGGGGGCGGGGGGCGGGGGGGGGGGAAGGGGGGGGGGTGTGGGGGGGGGGGTGGGGGGGGTGGGGGGGGGGTGGGGGGGGGGGGGGGGGGG
>JBEBVF010000160.1:0-5753 GCA_040392885.1 Paracoccus sp. (in: a-proteobacteria)
GACGATCGCCCCATCTACCCCGTTGCGCCCATGAAGAAGCTGATAAGGCAGAGGCTGGAGAGACACCGGGATGGCGGCGGTTGGCGGTTGCAGAACAAAGGGCAGGCCGGAACGGCTTGACCCTCCGGCTTCGTCGCGCCCGGGAGCGGGTGACGGTGCGAAGACCCCGAGATAGCGGCCGGGCGGCGGTCGGAGAATAACGGAGAGACGGACAGGTCACATGCAACCTTCCGTCTCGCTGCGCCGGTTGGACAGATGACGGGAGAGGCTGGACGATCTCGGAAGAGCGGCAGCCCGAAGGATTGCCGCCGCCTGCCTTGCCCGCTGCGCCTGCCGGTCCGGTCCGGGGCGTTCGGGCGGAATCGGATGAGGAGCGACAGAGGGGCGGGGTAGCCCGGACGTCTCTGCCCCTTCCTCGCCCGGCGGGGCCGTCAACCCGGCCCAGCTAGCGGCCGGCAGGGACGGATCACCCCTATTCCCTGCATACACGGCAAGGAAAACGGGCGGCGGGGTCTGCCGCCGCCCGCCCCGGTCACTCGGCCAGATCGACCTTGTCGAAGCGATGGGCGCCCAGCGGGTTCATCGCATAGTTCTGCACCTTCGCCGACATCGGCAGCACCACCGTCGCATTGGCCAGCGGCAGCAGCGGCGCCTCGTCATGGACGATCTCCTGGATCTTGACATAGAGCGCCGTGCGCTCCTCCTGGTCGGAGATCTGGCGCGCCTGCCGCAGCAGCCCGTCCACCTCGTCATTGCACCAGTTGGAAGCATTGCCGCCCGAGCCGCAGGTCAGGAAGAAGCCCAGAAGGTTGTCGGGATCGGCCACATCGGCGCTACCGCCCATCATGGCGATGCCGTCGCGATCCGCCTCGCGCACCCGCTTGAGATACTCGCCCCATTCATAGCTGACGATCTCGGCCTCGACCCCGACCGCGGCCAGGTCGGCCTGGATCATCTCGGCCGCGCGGCGGCCATTGGGCATGTAGACCCGGCTGATCGGCGTCGCCCAGAGCTTGACCGACAGGTCCTCGACCCCCAGCTCCGCCAGCGCCTTGCGGGCGGCCTCGGGGTCATAGGCATAGGGCTCGATCTGGTCGGCATGGCCCCACATGGTCGGCGGCACCAGCGTCTCGGCGACCCCGCCCAGCCCCTCGTAGACGGTATCGACCAGCGTCTCGCGGTCGATGGCCATGATCAGCGCCTTGCGCAGTTCGGGGTTGTCCCAGGGCGCCACCTGGGTGTTGAAGGCCAGATAGGCGACGTTCAGGCCCGGCGCCTCCATCACCTTCAGCGTCGGATCGGCCTTCAGGCCGGGCACGTCCGCCGGCGCCGGATAGGAGGCCATCTGGCATTCGCCGGCCTTCAGCCGGGTCATGCGCACCGCCGGCTCGGGCGTGATGGCGAAGATCAGGTTGTCGATGGCCGGCTTGCCGTCCCACCAGTCGGCATTGGCGGCATAGCGGATCACCGCATCGGCCTGATAGGCCAGCAGGCTGAACGGACCGGTGCCGACCGGCGCGAGGTTGAGGTCCTGCAAACGGCCCTCGGCTATCAGCTTGTCGGCATATTCCTTGGACAGGATGGCGCCGAAATTCAACGCCACCAGCGCCGGCAGCGAGGCATTGGGCTCGTTGAGGACGAATTTCACCGTGTGGTCGTCGACCTTGACCACCTCCTTGACGATGCTGCCCATCTCCATCGCGTCGAAGATCACCCAGCTGCCGGCGCCGGTATAGTCCTGCCATTCCGGGTCCTGTCCCATCTGGCGGGCAAAGCTGAACACCACGTCATCGGCATTCATCTCGCGCGTGGGGGTGAAGTCGGCGGTGGTGTGGAACTTGACGCCCTGGCGCAGGTGGAAGGTGTATTCCAGGTTGTCGGGCGAGACCTCCCAGCTTTCGGCCAGGGCCGGCTCGACCTCGGAGGTGCCGGCCTTGAAGCGGGTCAGCGCGTCGTAGACCGCCTCGGACGAGGCGTCCCAGGTCGAGTTGGTCGAGTAGAGCGCCGGGTCGAAGCCCTCGGGCGAGCCCTCGGAGCAATAGACGAAATCCTTGGCGAAGGCCGGCAGCGTCATCAGGCCGAGCGCGGTGCCCAGCGCAAGCCGGGCGAGGATGGGACGGGTCATGGTTCTCTCCTTGGAAGGGTTCAGTCGATGTGGCGCAGCCCGCGGCCCGGCGCCCAGACCTGGTCCACCGGCGTCCAGGCGGCCGGATCGCGGATCAGCGCGGCCAGGGCCTTCGCCTGCGCGGCAAGGATCGCCTCGCCCTTGCCGGCCGTGGCCGGGCGCGGGTCGCCCAGCGTGCCGGTGCCGGGGCGGCGCTCCCAGAAGGAATAGAAGCGGGTGGCCGAGCGGGGCAGCGCGTGGTCCTTCGGGTCGTTGGTGATGGCGGCGGCAAAGTTTTCGGTCCGCACCTTGTCGGGCATGATCGCCAGCATGACCGAGGCCTCGCCCTCGCAGGCATGGCCGGCGCCGGGGGCGGTCTCCATGATGGCGCCGATCTCCTCGGGGGCCATGTCCCAGGGCAGGCAGGCGACGATGGGCAGGTCGTGTTCCACCGCCAGCTCGCGCACGGCGACGGCCAGCGGATCGATATTGCCGCCATGGCCGTTGACGATCAGCAGCCGCCGGAAGCCCCCGGCGACCAGCGAGCGCGCGATGCAGCCCAGCATGGCCCGCAGCGTGGCGTAATCGGCGGTGATGGTGCCGCCGAAGGGCAGGTGATGCTCGCTCATGCCCAGCCAGAGGCCGGGCAGCACCGCCACCGGCACCTCGTCGGCCACCAGCCGCGCGGCGGCGATGGCCACCGCCGAGGCGCTGGCGGTATCGGTGATCACCGGCAGATGCGGCCCGTGCTGTTCCAGCGAGCCGATCGGCAGGATGGCCAGCGATCCCTCGCGCGCCGCGATGGCGCGGATTTCGGATGCGGGCAGGTTCTGCCATTCGACATCTTGGGGCTTGTCCTGTGCCATATGCTCTCGCGCCGGGCGCGACCCGGCCTCCTTGTTGCCGCAACGGGAAGGGTCCGCGCGAAACTCACTCCCTTTTCATAGCAAGGGCAAGGGGGTAGACGGAAAATTCCACCCCTGCCCCGTCGTGTCGCCGCGCGCGGCGATGGCGACATCTCGACGCGGGGCCACACCCCGGCCATCCGCGACCGCATGGCTCCCGCAGATCCACCTCCGGCGGTGAAGCCTCGGTGCCAAGCCACATCTTCGGCCCGGTTCTCCCCGTGGAGGAAGCGCGGCAACGACAAGCGCCGCCCCTTGCGCCGGTCAGGGCCACCGGCGCGCCGGCAATGATGGCTGCCGGAGATCGGACGTGCATCATACCGCAGCCGATCTGTCCCGGCGGCTCATCGGCTGGCTGCGGCAAGCGGCAACCGAACGCCCGGCGGCAGCGGCACCTCGACGCGGGGCCATGCCTCCGGCCATCCGCAACCGCTCGGCGCCACAGCACCACGTCCAGCGGCGAAGTCCCGGCGCCAGCCCATATCTCCGGCCCGGTTCCCGGCGGTGAGGTGCGCGGCGCAGGCGAGCGTCCCCCTTTTGCGCCGGTCGGGGCGCACTGGCGTGGCTGCCGCTGAAGCCGGACAGGCATCATGCCGCAGCCAACCTCAAAACACGCCACCGTCGCCCGGCGTGGCCCCTTACCCGGCCACGGTTCCAGCCGCACGGCCGCCTCGGCAATCAGCGCCTCGGCAGCCCGCGCCGGAACGGCGCCCCCCCTGCCGCCACCCGCATCCCGGCGGCAAGGGCAAGGAGGCAGCCGGAACTCCGGCCGCACCGCCAGACACGGAGCTACGGCAACCAGAGCCGGCCGGCGAAAGCAGCGTTCCCTGCCCCTACAGTTCCAGCGGCGAGGTCTCGTCCGCGATCAGCGCCTCCAGCAGGCCGCGCCGCGTGTTCTCGACATGCAGACAGACCGCCTGCCGCGCGGCCGCCGGGTCGTGGGCGCGCAGCGCCTCGACGATGCGGGTATGGTCCTCGCGCGTCTCCGGGGTCAGGTCGCGGCTGGCGGCACCCATGTGGAAGAGCCGGGTGCATTGCTCCAGATAGCTGGTGATCAGCGCATGCAGCCGCGGCACCCGCGCGCCCTCGGCGATGGCGGTGTGGAAGCGGTTGTTGGCCGAGATGAAGTCGAGGATCGGGATCGTCCCGCCCCGCCCGAAGCTTTCGCGCGACAGCACGTCGAGGGCGTCGAGCTCGCCCTCGCTCATCCGCAGCGCCGCCAGTTCCGCGGCCGCGGTCTCCAGCGCCCTGCGCACCACGAAGATGTCGGCGATGTCCTTGACCATCACCGGCGTCACCCGATAGCCGCGGCGCGGAAAAGCCTCGACCAGCCCCTCCTGGGTCAGCCGCGCCAGCGCCTCGCGTACCGGCGTCTTGCTCATCTCCAGCCGGGTGGCCAGTTCCTGCTCGCCGATCTCGGTGCCGGGACGCAGGGCGCAGGTGATGATCTCCTCGCGCAGCCGGTCATAGGCCTGATCGGTCAGCGATCGTGCCTTGCCGGGACGCGCACCGGCGGCCTTGCGAATCTGACGCATCTGTGGACCCTTCCCTCTGGTTACGCCTGCCTGCGACCGGCGCCGGCCGCTGCCACGGCGGCAGCCATGCGCGACAATGCCGCGTCGAGCAACACCGTATCGCAACCGTAGTTCAGCCGCGCCCAGCCGTCCAACCCCGGGCCGAACTCCGCGCCGCCGCTCAGCGCCACCCGCGCCTCGTCCAGGAAGAACGCGGCCGCGGGGCCGGGCAGGTCGAGGGCGCGAAAGTCGATCCAGGCCAGATAGCCGGCCTGCGGCGCCAGCAGGCGCGCGCCCGGCAGCAGCGCGGCCAGCCGGGCGGCCAGATGGTCGCGGTTGGCGGTGATGCGCGCGACCGCCGCCGCGCGCCATTCGGTGCATTCGCCATAGGCCGCCGCCATGCCGGCAAGGCCGAGGATATTGACGCTGTCGACCATGCCGCGCTTCGCGTGCTCGAACCGACTGCGCATGTCCGCATCCGGCACGACGGCGAAGGCGGCCTTGAGGCCCGGGATGTTCCAGGTCTTCGACGCCGCCATCAGCGTGACCGAGCGGCGCGCGACCTCGGGCGAGAGCGAGGCGACGGGCACATGCCGGCGCCCGTCGAGGACCAGCCCGCAATGGATCTCGTCCGAGACCAGCAGCAGGTCGTGGCGCAGGCACAGTTCGGCGCGGAATTCCAGCTCGGCGCGGCCATAGGCGCGGCCGGTAGGATTCTGCGGATTGCACAGCAGCAGCACGTCGCTGGCCTGCGCGGCGGCCTCCAGCGCGGCGGGGTCGCTGGTCCAGGCGCCACCCTCGGCGCGCTGCCAGACCTCATGCGCGGTCAGGCCCCAATGCCCCGGCGCGGCGCGCAGCGGCGCATAGACCGGCAGCTCCTGCATCACGGCGCCGCCAGGACGGGTGAAGGCGGCCAGCGCCATGTTGAAGCCGGGCTCGACCCCGGGCAGGAACACCAGCCAGTCCGGCTCGACCCGCCAGCCATGGTCGCGCCACAGCGCCTGCACGATCACCGCGCGCTGCGCCTCGGTGGCGCGGCCATAGCCCAGCACGCCATGGTCCAGCCGGGGCGCTGAATCTCTCGCAGGCGACGGCGCTACCGATTGCGGCGCCGTGGTTGCAGGACGCCCGCGATGCCGAGGCCCTGGCCGCCCTGCCGCCGGAGGCGGTGGCGGCGCAGGCGCTGACGGACCCGCCGCGCTGGCGCGGGCCGCTGGCGCTGCTGGTGGC
>JBEBVF010000161.1:0-5697 GCA_040392885.1 Paracoccus sp. (in: a-proteobacteria)
TGGCGCGCCCCGACGGCCGCATCTTCAACCCGGCCTGGGTGAAAAGCTGGTAGCATGAGCAGCCCGCACCGGCTGGACATCGACACGCGCGAGTTCTCCGCCCGGCTCGGCGCCCTGGACTGCGACAAGCTCACGCTGCCGCGCATGCTGGCCAGGTTCGAGCATCCGCGATTTGAGGCCATGCCGGCATGGCTTCGGCCAGTCTGCCCTTGCGAGGGGCTGGGCGCGCCGGCGCTGATTGCGGCGCGGTGAGCCTGGCCCGCCGGGTACAACGGTGGCGACTTGACCAAGGCAACGCCACCGCCTCGCTGTGCAGCCTCCGCCCGCATGACAGCGCATCTGTTTCCAGTCCATGCGCACGGCATTCCAGCCCGCCACAAATGCAGAGTATCGTGCCCTGTCCCGCACCCGCGACGAATTTCCAACCTCGCTGCCTGATCTGCACGCCCCCGGACGTGCCGCGGGTGCGCCCGCGCATAAGGGCGCATCCGTTTCCGGCCGATGCGCCCGGCGCTCCGGCCTGCCCAAATGCGAGACATCACCGCCCTGCCCCGGCGGCGAGTTTCCGGCCCCCGCCGCCTGACCCGCGCGGATCGCTCCCCGGACGTGCCGGGGATGCGCCCGATTGCCAATGCCGCGCCGGCCTAGCCCTTGCGGGCGCCGGCGATGGCGGCCTCGATGGCCGCCACGTCCAGCCGGCGCATGGTCATCATCGCCGCGAAGGCCGCCTTGGCCACCGCCCCGCCCTCGGCATGGGCCTCCATCAGCACCCGTGGCGTGATCTGCCAGGACAGGCCCCAGCGATCCTTGCACCAGCCGCAATCGCTCTCCTTGCCGCCATTGCCGACGATGGCATCCCAGTAGCGGTCGGTCTCCTCCTGATCCTCGGTCGAGATCTGGAACGAGAACGCCTCGGTCTGCGGGAATACCGGCCCGCCGTTCAGCCCCAGACAGGGAATGCCCAGCACGGTGAACTCCACCATCAGCACCTGCCCCGCCTTGCCGCCCGGAAAATCGGCGGGGGCATGATGCACCGCGGTCACGGCGCTGTCGGGAAAGATCTCGGCATAGAAACGCGCCGCGGCCTCGGCGTCCTGGTCATACCACAGACAGATCGTGTTCTTGTGCATCGCACCCTCCTAGGCTTCGCTGCCGACCACGGCGAACCAGGCGCCCTGCGGGTCCTGGGCCACCGCGATCCAGCTGGGGCCGGGCACCTCCACCGGGCCGTGATGGACGGTGCCGCCGGCGGCCCTGATCGCCTCGACCACCCGGCCCACCGGCCGCGGCGCGCCGAAATAGGGCAGCCAGGTCGGCACCGGCGCCCCGCCCAGCCCCATCATCGCGCCAATATCGGTGCCGTTGCGGCGAAACAGCTGATAGTTGCCCATCTCGCCCATCGGCATCGCCTCGCCGCGGGTCCAGCCGAACAGCCCGGAATAGAAGGCAAAGCCCGCCTCCGGGTCGGTGGACATCAGCTCGTTCCAGTGCCCATGGCCCGGCTTTCGCTGGTTGAAGGCGCCGCCGGTCTCGGCCTTGGCGATCTCCTCGGCGCTCATCCGGCTCATGTCGGGTTGCAGCAGGCCGAACACGGCGCCCTGCGGGTCGGCGACCACGGCAAAGCGGCCGGTGCCGGGAATATCGGCCGGCTCCTTGCAGACCTTGCCGCCGGCGGCGCGGACATCCGCCGCCGCCTTGTCGCAATCACCGACGGCGAAATAGATCAGCCAGTTCGGCGGCGCCGTGCCCGCCTGCGCGTCCAGCCCCATCATCCCGGCCACCATGTCGCCGCCGGCGCTGGCCAAGCGATAGTCGAAACCCTCCATGCCGGAATCGCTCACCTGCCAGTCGAATATCCGGCCATAGAAGGCGGCGGCGGCATCGAGGTCGGTCGCCCCCAGCTCGTACCAGCAGGGATTGCCATGATGATCCATTATCCTCTCCCTTGTTGCGACGGGCCGGGGGCGGCAAGGCCCGCGCCATGCCCGCAGGGTGCCGAAAGGCCCGGCGCGCCCGAATGCCCCAGCCTGCGGCCATCGAGTATCAAAAAGCAACTGAAAATCGACGGAGGCGCCGGGCATGGCGAAACCCCGCGCATCGGCGGCGGTGCGGTCCCCGGCTCTCACCGACAGATGCGCAATCCCGGCGGACCGTAAAACGGTCCCCTGACCGCGCCGGCCGCATCGCCCGCGCTGGTCCTCCGGCGCGGGCGGCCCCCCATCGCACGGGCTGCCTGCATTTCGCCCCCGCACCGCTGCCGGGGCCAGCGGCAGCGCGAAGGCAAGGCCGCGGCCGCAAGCAAGGAAGGGCCGCCCAAGGCAGGAGGGCGGTCCGCGACTCGCTTTCATGGGGACGGTGACAACGGCTCTGCCGCTCCGGCTCGATCCCGGGAGGCACCAACTCCTGCCCCGACCATCCCCTCGCCGGAACCGTCCCGACCCGCCGCTCAGCGCCTCGTTTCAGGGGGCGATGAACAGGTCAGCCCAATCCGGGTGGCGGCGCGATTGCGCCAGCACGAAGGGGCAGACCGGAATGATCCGGTCGCCCTCCTGCCCCGCATCCGCGACCAGGCGCTCGACCAGCGCACGGCCGACGCCCTGCCCGGCCATGCTGTCGGGCACCCCGGTATGGTCGGCACTGATCTGGCCCGGTCCGCGGCGGGTGAAGGTCAGTTCGGCCTCGCCCTCCAGGCCGGGGATGCGGGCGACATAGCGGCCATGGCGGGCGTCGATCTGCTCCCGGCGGATCTCGACCATCTCAGAACTCCCTGCCGATGGCCCGGTCGAGCGACAGCCGGCCGCCACCAAAGGCGGCAAAAAACAGCGCCGCCACCGTCCACAGCGCCGACAGGAAATTCGCCTTGGACTGCACCTGATGCAGGAAGCGCGCGCCGCCGTCGCGGCCCAGATTGACCAGCGAATTGCCGGCATCGGCGGTGAACAGCGCCGCCTGTTCGGGGAAGGCGGCGATGCCCTCGGGGGTCAGCAGCGCGGTGCCATAGGGCCGGGTCAGGTGATACCAGAGCGTCACCGCCAGCATCAGCCCCGCGGCCAGCGCCACCGGCCGCGTGAACAGGCCCAGCACCAGCAGGATGCCGCCGCCGAATTGCAGCACCGCCAGCGCCAGCGACCAGAAGCCGGCGGGCCACAGGCCCAGCGACTCGGCAAAGCCGGTCATGGCGAAGGGCGCCTGGATCTTGGGCCAGCCCTCGATCACCAGCATGGCGCCGGTCAGCACGCGCAGCACCACCCAGGCCAGCGGCTCGGCAAAGCCGCGATAGAACGGCCGGAAGACCGGCAGGATCAGCGGGGTTTCGTGATCATGGGGGGCAGGCATGGCGATCTCCTCAGGCGCAATGCAATGGAACACAACCCCCAGCAAAGCGGAAAGTTCGAGCCGGTTCCATCGGTTCAACCCCGCAGGGCTGCGACGAAAGCGCGCGGTGACGGCGGTGAGGGCCTGCCGTGCCGGGCGCAGGGGCGCCGCGCGGGACCGGGCGGGCACGCCGCTGCGCGGGCACCCGCAGGTTCGCGGCATGGTCGCCGACCCGGAGCCGGCCTCTCGCCCTTCCCTCTGCCTCCGCGAGTCGCTTGCGACGGACCGGCATACCGGAGCGCAAAACCGCATCCCGGCTCACCCGGCCGCCCCACGACCCGGCGCGGAAGACACTTCCTCCGCAGATAGAGTCCCGCCGCAGCAGTCCGAGGCCGCCGATCCCGCGCGACCGACCACCCCGAAACGGCCGACTCACCGTCTGGCGGCCGCCGCAAGGCCGCTTGACGCGCGGCGGGGTGCTGGCCGAAATGCGGGACGATCTGCAAGAACGGGTGCGAGATGACGCGATTCACGGCGCAGCGATCCCGGCCGGGCCGCCCCCCGGCCCGCAGCCCGCGCCGCCGGGGTTGAGCCCGGTGCGACGCTGGTTTCCGATCCTCGACTGGGGGCGGCGCTATGATCGGGCGCTGCTGGGCGCCGACCTGCTGGCCGCGGCGATCGTCACCATCATGCTGATCCCGCAATCGCTGGCCTATGCCATGCTGGCCGGGCTGCCGCCCGAGGTCGGCCTCTATGCCTCGACCCTGCCACTGCTGGCCTATGCGGTCTTCGGCTCCAGCCGCACGCTGGCGGTGGGCCCGGTGGCGGTGGTGTCGCTGATGACCGCCTCGGCGGTGGCGCCGGTGGTGGCGGCCGGCCTGGCCGATGCGGTCACCGCCGCCGTGGCGCTGGCGGCGCTGTCGGGGGCGATCCTGGTGGTGATGGGCGCGCTGCGCCTGGGCTTTCTGGCGAATTTCCTGTCGCATCCGGTGATCTCGGGCTTCATCACCGCCTCGGGCCTGCTGATCGCGGCCGGGCAGCTGCGCCACATTCTCGGCCTTGCCGGCGGCGGCGAGAGCCTGCCGGCGATCCTCGCCGGCCTCGCCCGCGGCGCCGGGGCGATCAACCCGGCCACGCTGGCGGTGGGGGTGGCGGTGCTGGTCTTCCTCTGGCTCGCGCGGCGGCATGCAAAGCCCTGGCTGATGGCCGCCGGCCTGTCCGCGCCCCTCGCCGACGCCATCGCCCGCGCCGCGCCGGTGATGGCGATCGCCGCCACCATCCTCGCCGCCGGGGCCTTCGATCTCGGCGCCCGCGGCGTCGCCCTGGTCGGCGCCATCCCGCGCGGGCTGCCGGTGCCCGGCCTGCCGGCGCTGTCGCCGGAGTTGCTGGTGGCGCTGGCCCCGGCGGCGCTGCTGATCGCGGTGGTGGGCTTCGTCGAGTCGGTCTCGGTCGCCCAGACCCTGGCCGCCCGGCGGCGCGAGCGGATCATGCCGGATCAGGAACTGGTCGGCCTCGGCGCCGCCAATCTCGCCGCGGCGCTGACCTCCGGCTATCCGGTGACCGGCGGTTTCGCGCGCTCGGTGGTGAATTTCGACGCCGGGGCGCGCACGCCGGCGGCGGGGGTGTTCACCGCCATCGGCATCGCGCTGGCCACGCTGTTCCTGACGCCCTGGCTGGCCGACCTGCCGCAGGCGACGCTGGCGGCGACCATCATCCTCGCCGTGCTGTCGCTGGTCGATCTGCCGGCGATCCGCCGCACCTGGCGCTATTCGCGCCCGGATTTCGCCGCCATGCTGACCACGATCCTGGTCACCCTGCTCTGGGGGGTCGAGCGCGGCATCACCGCCGGGGTGCTGATGTCGCTGGCGCTGCATCTGTGGCGCAGCAGCCGGCCGCATTCGGCGGTGGTCGGCCAGGTGCCGGGCACCGAGCATTACCGCAATGTCGACCGCCATCCGGTGCTGACCGATCCGGCGCTGCTGTCGCTGCGGGTGGACGAGAGCCTCTATTTCGCCAATGCCCGGTTTCTGGAGGACCGCATCGCGGCGCTGGTCGCCGAGCGGCCGGCGCTGCGCCATGTGGTGCTGATGTGCCCGGCGGTGAACATGATCGACGCCAGCGCCCTGGAAAGCCTTGAGGAAATCAACCGCCGCCTGCTCGATGCCGGCATCCGCTTCCACCTGTCGGAGGTGAAGGGCCCGGTCATGGACCGGCTGCGGCAGAGCGATTTCCTGACCCATCTGAGCGGTCATGTCTTCCTCAGCCAGCACGAGGCGGTCCGCGCCCTGACCGGCAATGCTTTCGGAACCGAGGGCGCGGCGCCGAAAGCGGAAGCGGCGGCAAGGCCCTCAGGCGTATAACGGGGGGTTGCGACAGGTTCCT
>JBEBVF010000162.1:0-5688 GCA_040392885.1 Paracoccus sp. (in: a-proteobacteria)
CATCGAGCCCTCGTGGTTGCCCCAGACGCCGGTGATCTTGTAGAGCATCGGCTTGGCCGAATGGCTGTTGGCAAAGACCAGCTGCAGCGAGAAATCCGAGGTCACGAAGGCGTGCATCAGCGCGCCGAAGGAAAAGGCCAGCAGCAGGAACTGCGCCACCGCGGCCGAGCGCCCGGCCTCCATCCAGCCGATCCAGCCACGGGCGGCGCCGATCATCGGCACCACGGACTGAAACAGGGCCGCGGCCAGGGCTACGACAAGGGCAAGGTGGCCAAGTTCGGCGATCATCGCTGTCTCCGCAAAAGCGCGTTGAGACTAGCGCAACCCGGACCCGAGGAACAGGGCCGCCGTAGGATCGCCGGAGTGTCGCCGGAGGTCGCCGGCCCGGCGGGCGGCGGTTGGCGGGGGCCGGATCGCCCGGCCCTCGCCCCGGTCAGGGGCGGTTCAGCCCCGCAGCGCCGCCCAGTCACGCAGCGCCGCATTGTCGGCGAAATCGCCCGGCGCGGTCCCCGGCATCGGCGCCGGCTCGCCCTCGGCGGGACCGGCCGGGGCCATGCTGGCGGCCATCGCCTCGACCACCGCCCGGCCGCGGACGAAGCGCATCTCGCGGGCGCCGAAATAGAAGCTGACCAGCCCGCCCATCAGCCACCACAGGGGTTCCGGCACCTCGTTGAGGCCGTTCATCCGCGCCGAGAACCCCGCCGGGTCCAGCATGGCGAAGCCGACCATTGCCGTGGTCGACACCACCATCACCGGCCCCGGCAGGTTGTTGAGACTGTCGAGGAAGCTGCGGAAACCCGGCGTCGGCCGGTCGACGAATTCATCCGCCAGCTGCCCGAGCGAGCGCTCGTGCCCGGCCTGCGCCGCGACCAGGCTGCGGCCCTTCGCCACGGCCTCCGCCAGCAAGGCCAGCCGCCGGCCTGCGCCGATAAGTCGCGGCAGCCGCGCGGCAATCCTGTCCATCAGCCCCATGATGCGGTCCTTTCCCGATGCTCGGATTCGGTGAGGTGATAGCGGGCCGAGATGAAGCTTTCGGCCCGCAGGATCCAGCCGCCCTTGCCGCCGTCCTGGCGGCGGGCGAACTTGCGGCTGGCCGGGCGCGCATCGGCCAGCGCGTAGTAATAGTTGCGCCGGGCGATGCCATAGGCATCGGCGACATGCGCCGGCGCCGCCTGGCAGGCCGCCGCCACCGCCGCCACCGTCTTCGGCCCGACCACGCCGTCATCGGCACAGGCAAAGCCCATGCGCGTCACCAGCCGCTGCAGGATGCGCACGGCATTGGCGCCGGCATGGACCTGCATGTCGAAGGTGCTGGCATGCAGCACCTCCGGCAGCCGGTCCAGCCCGGGCCGGAGAAAGTAATGCTCGATGAAGATGCGCCGCGCCTCCTCGCGGGTCAGCGCCTTCACGTCCGCGCCGTCCACGCGGCCGTCGCGGTTCACGTCCCGCTTCAGCCCGCGCAGCGTGGCCAGCGTGACCCCGTATTTCGTCGCCCCGCCCGGATCGTCCGGGTCATTGACGAAGCCCCCCTCGCGCGCCACGATCGCGGCGGCGATGTCGTCGATTGTCTGCATGGTGCCCCCTCGCATGAGGGCAGCAGACTCGCGCGCGACGGTAAAGCGCGGATTAACCGGCCGCGCGTTGCGTCAGGAGCCGGGGGTCTCGTAGACGCCCTGTTCCTTGAGGCTGTCAATGACCTCGCGCGGCAGATAGTTCTCGTCATGCTTGGCCAGGATCTCGGTGGCGACGAAGACCTCGCCCTCCATGCGGCCGGTGCCGATCATGCCCTCGCCCTCGCCGAACAGGTCCGGCAGTACGCCGGTATAGCTGACCGGGATGCTGGCGCCGCCATCGGTGACACTGAAGCGGATGGTCTCGCCCTGGCCGCGCTCCAGCGTGCCCGGCTCGACCAGGCCGCCGAGGCGGAACACCTCGCCGGCAGCGGGCGGATTCTCGGCGAATTCGGAGGGCGAGCGATAGAGGTTGATGCCGTCGCGCATGCCGTAGCCGATCAGCACGGTGGCGAGGATCAGCGCCAGGAAGGCCGCAAGGATGATCTGGATTCGACGCCGCTTTTTGAGCGATTTCATGAATCTGGTCCTATCTGTTCATGCCGCCTCGAACCGGATCGGCTGACGCAGGAATTGCGTGGCCTTGCCGGAGACGCGGGCGGCATCGCCAGTGGTCAGATAGCGGCTTTCGGTACCGGTGCCGTAGAGGTCAGAATGCCGCATCAGATAGTCGGCCAGGCTCTCGGCGACCAGCGCGGCCTGGGAATAGACCCGCACCTGCGGCCCCAGCGCCTCCTGGAACGCCTTCTGCATCAGCGGATAATGGGTGCAGCCCAGAATGGCCGCCTCCGGCTGTGGCATCCGGCGTTTCAGCGCCTCGACATGGGAATGCACCAGCGCCTCGGCCAGCAATTCGTCGCCATCCTCGATGGCATCGACGACGCCGGCGCAGGGCTGGGCCTCGACATCGACGCCGACGGCGCGGAAGGCCAGCTCGCGCTGAAAGGCGCGGCTGGCCACCGTCGCCGGGGTGGCGAACAGCGCCACATGCTTGACCGCCACCTCGCGCGGCGGGCTGTTGTCGCCCCATTGCCGTTCGGTCAGCGCCTCGATCAGCGGCACGAACACGCCCAGCACCCGCTTCTCCGCCGGCAGCCAGGTCTCCTGCATGCGGCGCAGCGCCGCCGCCGAGGCGGTGTTGCAGGCCAGGATCACCAGATCGCAGCCCTCGGCCCAGAGCCGCTCGACCCCGGCGCAGGTCAGCGCGAAGATGTCGTCGGCGGTGCGCACGCCATAGGGCGCATGGGCATTGTCGCCCAGATAGACCAGCGGCAGGTCGGGCAGCCGCGCCCGGATCGCCGCCTGCACCGTCAGCCCGCCAAGACCCGAATCGAAAACGCCGACCGCCATGTCACCCCCGTGGTTTGCGCCGTATCTAAGGTGCTTTTCGGCATTTGCCAAATCACAGCGGCATGTCACAGCGGACCGGGCAGCCGCTCCTCCGACAGCATCACGTTCGCCTCCACCTGCCCGACACCGGGCAGGGTCATGATGCGGCGGCGCAGGATGCGCTCGAAATCGGCGATGTCGCGGGCGCAGATGCGCAGCCGATAGTCGAAACGGCCCAGCACATGCTGGACGGTCAGCACCTCGGGAATGGCGATGGCGGCGCGCTCGAACTGGTCCAGATCGACGCGGCCCCGCGCCGCCAGCCGCACGCCCAGAAACACCGTCACCCCAAAGCCCAGCGCCGCCCGGTCCAGTCGCACCCGCCGCCCGGCGATCACGCCGGCCTCGCGCAGGCGGCGGATGCGGCGCCAGGTCGCGGGCTGGGTCAGCCCCACCTCGCGGCCGATCTCGGCCGCCGGCAGGTTGGCATCCCGGACCAGCAGCCGCAGGATGGCACGGTCGGTCGCGTCCAGCTCGGCATTCATAGCGGCAGGATCTCCGCATCCTTGATGGTCGAGACCAGCATCAGCGGCTCGATATCCGTGACATGCGGCAGGGTGAGGATGCGGTCGCGATAGATGCGCTGCCAGTCGGCCATGTCGCGGGCGATCACCGACAGCCGCAGATCGACGCTGCCCAGAAAGGTCTGGATCTCGATCACCTCCGGCACCTCCCGGGCGGCGGCGATGAAGCGATCCGGCGCGGCGGACTCGGTCTTGTCCAGCATGAAGCGCAAGCTGACCTCCACCTCCCAGCCCAGCCGCCGCCAGTCGATGCGCACCCCCTCGCCCTGCAGGATGCCGGCCTCGCGCAGCCGCTCGATCCGCCGCCACAGCGTGGCCGGGGTGACGCCGGCGCGCGCCGCCAGCGCGCTGCGCAGCGCGTCGGGATCGGCCAGCAGCTGGCGCAGGATGCGGCGGTCGGTATCGTCGGGCATGGATTTTTCACGTAACTATAATTTCACGCATGATACTTGCCTGATTTATCGGAAGAGCGGAAAGATTGCAAACTCCCTCCCGCCCCAAGGTCTTATACCTGCCCCATGCAACACCGGCCCCGGGGCCAAGGAAAGGACCACATCATGCGCGTTTACTATGATCGCGACTGCGACGTGAACCTGATCAAGGACAAGAAGATCGCCATGCTGGGCTATGGCTCGCAAGGTCACGCCCATGCGCTGAACCTGCGCGACAGCGGCGCCAAGAACGTCGTCGTCGCCCTGCGCGAAGGCTCCGCCTCGGCCAAGAAGGCCGAAGCCGAGGGGCTGAAGGTCATGGGCATTGCCGAGGCCGCCGCCTGGGCCGACCTGATCATGTTCACCATGCCCGACGAATTGCAGGCCGAGACCTACAAGAAATACGTCCATGACAACCTGCGCGAGGGCGCGGCGATCGCCTTCGCCCATGGCCTGAACGTGCATTTCGGCCTGATCGAGCCGAAGCCGGGCGTGGACGTGATCATGATGGCCCCGAAAGGCCCCGGCCACACCGTGCGCGGCGAATACGTCAAGGGCGGCGGCGTGCCCTGCCTGTTCGCCGTCCATAACGACGCGACGGGGCGCGCGCAGGATCTGGCGCTGTCCTATTGCTCGGCCATCGGCGGCGGGCGTTCGGGCATCATCGAGACCAATTTCCGCCAGGAATGCGAGACCGACCTGTTCGGCGAGCAGGCGGTGCTGTGCGGCGGCCTGGTCGAGCTGATCCGCATGGGCTTCGAGACGCTGGTCGAGGCCGGCTACGAGCCGGAAATGGCCTATTTCGAATGCCTGCACGAGGTGAAGCTGATCGTGGACCTGATCTACGAGGGCGGCATCGCCAACATGAACTATTCGATCTCGAACACGGCGGAATACGGCGAATACGTCTCCGGCCCGCGCATCCTGCCCTATGACGAGACCAAGGCGCGGATGAAGGCGGTGCTGCGCGACATCCAGACCGGCAAGTTCGTGCGCGACTTCATGCAGGAGAACGCGGTCGGCCAGCCGATGTTCAAGGCCACCCGTCGCATCAATGACGAGCACCAGATCGAAAAGGTCGGCGAGAAGCTGCGCGGCATGATGCCCTGGATTTCCAAGGGCAAGATGGTGGACAAGGCCCGCAACTGATTGTTGCCGATACAGAAAAGGAAAGCCCCGCGAGAGCGGGGCTTTTTGCTATAGAACCTTCTTAATATGAACAGCAGTGAGTATTCGTCAAAGTAATGGAGCGGATCACATCCCCTTAGCTTTCGCAGCGATTCCACCAGCCACGAGTGCAACCGTTGCAACGGTCAGACCGATCGCAACGAGAGGTGTAACCGCGACCGCCGCGCCGGGAATGCCGAGCGTCCCGGCAAGATACAGTCCGAACCGAGTCGCGATATGCTTACCAGCGGAATGCTTTACCGCAGCAATGCCCGCCGCCTTGAGACCTCCAGTCCCTCCAGCGGCAGCCATCGCAGCGGCACCAGTCTTACGAGCGGCAGAGAACGCTGCTTGTGAAGGTTTCATATATATTCCTTTCTCGTTAATCATTGATGTTCTGCAAAGGGATGATTCCCTTACCCCCTGCAGTCGCTCTCCCCTTACATGGGAAGGAGAGTCCGCAGTTCAAGAACCCACACACGGGAATCGTAACACACAGTAATAAAACAATTTTATATTGAATGTCGTTGCGCCACAAGCAATCTTAGAGGTCACTCCTCCACCACATCCAGCACCCCCGGCAGCGCGCGCATCGCCTGTCTTGCC
>JBEBVF010000163.1:0-5555 GCA_040392885.1 Paracoccus sp. (in: a-proteobacteria)
TTCGGCAGCCCGGCCCCGGCCGCGTCCGGCGAGGGCGTCGCTCCGGCCACGGGTGGCTTCCAGCCCGCGCCAGTCCCGAATTTCGGCAGCCCGGCCCCGGCCGCATCCGATGAAGGCGTCGCTCCGGTCCCGGGTGGCTTCCAGCCGGCCCCGGCCCCGAACTTCGGCAGCCCGGCGCCCGCCGCGCCCGGCGGCTTCCAGCCCGCCCCCGCACCGGATTTCGGCGCCCCGGCCGCCACGGATTGAGCCTGTCGGGCGGCGGGGGCTTGCGCCCGGCCGCCCGCGTCGCCAGTTTGCGCCCATCATCTCAGGAGGCCATCCCATGCCCCATCAGACGGTGCGCGCGCCGGCCTCGGTCCGGCTGGACATCTTTGCCGATCCGGTCTGCCCCTGGTGCCTGATCGGTAAGGCCGAGTTGGACCGGGCGTTGGCCGCCCGGCCCGAGCATCCCTTTGCCCTGACCTGGCATCCGTTCCGCCTCAACCCGGTCTTTCCGCAGGACGGGGTGCCGATGGATGAATATCTGCGCGTCAAGCTGGGCGACCGGGTGGCCGAGGTGCTGGGCGACCTGGCCCGGCGCGCCGATGCGCTGGGCATCGCCCTCAACCCGCCCCCGCGCGAGCCGAACACCACCGATGCCCACCGCCTGATGCACTGGGCCGGGATCGAGGGCGCGCAGACCCGGGTGATGTCGGGCCTGCTGGCCGCGCATTGGCGCGAGGGGCGCGACATCGCCGACGCGGGGGTGCTGGCCGGCATCGCGGAAGGGGCGGGGATGGACGGCGCGATGGTGCGCCGGCTTCTGGCCTCGGATGCCGACCGCGAGCGGGTGGCGGTGGCCGAGGGCTATGCGCGCCAGCGCGGCGTGACCTCGGTGCCGACCTTCATCATTGCCGACCAGTATGTGGTCGCCGGCGCCCAGCCCGCGACCCTGTGGCAGAACGTCATCGGCGAGCTGGCCGGCGGCTAGGGCGCCGCCAGTGCCTGCCGCGAATCCTCCAGCGCCCCGATCAGCGCGGTGGTGTCGCTGCCGAGGATGAAGGCGGTGACCCCGGCCTCGCGCCAGCGCGGGATCTCGGCCGGGTCGCCGACATAGAGGCCGACCGCCAGTCCCGCGGCGCGCGAGACCTGCACCACGCGGCCGATCGCGGCCGCCAGCGCCTCCGGTCCCGGCTGGCCCTCGGCGGCCAGCGACACGCCCAGATCGCCCGGCCCGACGAAGATCAGGTCCAGCCCCGGCACCGCCACGATCTCCTCGATACCGGCGACGGCCTCGGCGGTCTCGATCTGGATGCCCAGCACCAGGGTCTCGTTGGCCTGCGCCAGATAGGTGCCGATGTCGCGGCCGTAACGTGTCGCCCGCCCCGGCCCGGCGCCGCGATGGCCCAGCGGCGGATAGCGCATTGCCGCCACCGCCGCCCGTGCCGCCGCCGCCGTCGAGACGCGCGGCACCAGCACCCCGTCGGCGCCGGCATCGAGCACGGTGGCGACATGCTCGTCCGCAAGCTGCGGGATGCGCACCAGCGCCGGGGTGCCGCCGCACCGGGCGGCGCGGATCAGGTTCTCGTAATCCGCCCGTCCGATCAGACCGTGCTCGGCGTCGATGCACAGGAAATCGCGGCCCGAGGCGGCGGCGATCTCCACCGCCACCGGATGCGGGATGGCGCAGAACAGGCCCAGAAGCCGCTCGCCGCCGCGGATATGGTCGCGCAGGGTCTTGGTTTTCACCTGAAACTGATCCATCGGGCGGAAGACCTTCGGATCGCGCCGGGGCCGGTCCTTGCTCTGGCTCATCGCGCGGCCCCCGGCGGCAGGGGCGGCGGGGCAAAGCTGCTCATCCGGCCACTGTCGGCGATCAGGCCGGGATCGTCCACCTTGCCGGGATGCACGCGATGCACCAGGCAGATGACGATGCGGTGGGTGTAGCGGTCGATCACCTCGTCGATGCTGCATTCGATGGCGCAGCGCGCGCCCAGCAGTATCGGCACGTCGAGGCTGCCGCGCACCCAGTTGCCGCTGGCAAAGCGATGCGCGCCGCGCAGCCCGGTCATGCCGGCAAAGGCCCCGGCGACATCGGCCTGGTTGCCGGCCAGGATGCTGATGCCGACGGCGCGCCCGGCCACCAGATGCGGGGCCATGCTGCCGGTGCGGTTGGCGCAGAACAGGAGCGAGGGCGGGTCCATGCTGAACGAGGTGACCGAGGTCGCGGTCATCCCGATCGGCATGTGGCTGTCATCGGCCGCCGTCACGATGGCGACGCCCGAGGCCAGCACCTGCATGGCCTGGCGGAAATGGGCGGGATGCGTCGGGGGCCGGGGCAGGGCGGTCATGCGATGCGCAGCCCCGCCTGCTCCATCAGCGGCAGCACCCGGTCGCAGAAGAACGGCAGTTCGTAGGTATAGTTGACGAAGGACAGCGCCGCCCCGGCATAGCCCTGTTCGGCGATGCGGCCCAGCTCGGCCACGATCTGCTCGGGGGTGCCGACCAGCGGATAGCTGCCCGCCCCGGCGGCGAAACGCTGGCGATAGGTGTTGAAGGCCTCGTCGTCATGCGAGTTGGCGAATTCCTTCTTCTTCGCCATATGCTCGTCGACGGCGCCGTGATCGGCCATCTCGACCGCGAAATGGTCGTAATAGTCGCGGGCCTCCTTCTCGGTCTCGCGGCAGACGACATGCAGCACGGTATAGACGCCGACATTGCGGCCATGCTTGCTGGCCCGGGCCCGCACATCCTGGACGTGATGGGCGCCATCCTCCAGATTGGTGAAGGTCGAGAACAGATAGTCGCAATTGGCGGCGGCAAAGTTGCGGCCCGGATCGCCGAAGGCGGCGTTCATCGTCACCGGCCGCGGCATCTGCAGGCTGGCCGGGCGGCTGACCACGGATTTCAGCTGGTAGTACTCGCCGTCGAAATCGAACGGTTCCGGCGAGGCATAGGCGCGCTCGATGATGCGCACCCATTCGGCGGCCATGTCATAGGGGCGCTCGACCTTGGTGGCGCCGAACATGGCGAATTCGGCGGGGTTCCAGCCGCAGACGATGTTCAGCCCCATGCGCCCGCCGGAGATGTGGTCGACGGTGGCCAGCGCCTTGGCGGCATAGACCGGATGCACCAGCGGCACATGCACGGTCGAGAAGATGCCGATGCGCTCGGTCGCGGCGGCGATGCCGGCGGCCCAGGTGAAGGTCTCGAACGACCATTCGCGGGCATGGGTCTGGCCGCCGAAGCCGCACCAGCGGGCGATGGGCAGGGTGAATTCCAGCCCGGCGCGGTCGGCGATCTGGGCCGCCGTCACCGTGTCGCTCCAGCGCGCCTGCCAGCGCTCCTCGACCGTGGTCATGGCGAGGCCGCCATCGGCATTGGTCGAGAAGATGCCCAGCTTGAAGCGGTTGGGGCCCTTCAGCGGGTGCGGTTTGGTCACGGTTGCCATGCGGTCGCTCCTTGGCGGCTGGTATCGTCCGGTTGCGGGATCGAATCGCGTGCCAGCCCGTCGGTATAGGCCTGCTGCGCGCGGGTGAGGAAATCAAGCGTGGCATCCGCGGCGGCAAGGGCGTCGCGGGCCAGATAGGCGGCATGCAGGCGTTCGAGGCCGGTCAGCACGATGCGATGCACGCCGGCGTCGTCCAGCGTGGCGATGCGCACGAACTGCACCTGGTCGGCGAAGCGCAGGATGGTCTCGGCCAGGCGCCGGTTCTCCAGCGCGCCGAGCCAGCAGTTGCGAAAGCCCATATTGGCCTGAACCAGCCGCGGCACGTCGCCGGCGGCGACGGCGGCGCGGGCCTCGGCCAGCGCCGCGGTCAGGCTGGCATGGTCGGCCGCGGTCAGGGCGCGGGCGGCATGGGCGGCGGCGCGCGGCTCCAGCAGCCGGCGCACCTCGAAGATGTCGAGGATGTCCTGATGCGCCAGCGGCGACAGGATGAAGCCGCGCGAGGTCGAGATCAGGTAGCCGTCATTGGCCAGCCGCAGCAGCGCCTCGCGCACCGGCATCCGCGACACGCCCAGCTGCTGGGCGATGCCGGTATCCACCAGCCGGTCGCCGGGGCCGATCTCGCCATGCTGGATGCGGGTCAGCAGATCCTCGTGGATGCGGCTGCTGAGGCTGGGGCTGGTCAGCCGGCCTTCCGGCCGCTGGGCGGGAATCATCTGCGTCACCTCGGTTGTCGGATGCAGGATACAGTATATTGTTTATCGTGCAATTGCATTCTTTCAGGCTCGAAAGGTGTCATGAAACCCAGCAAATGGCGGGCTGAGGCGCCGATTTCGGCTTGTCAGGCGCGTGAAATCGGATACGGTATGCGCAGAGTCCGGGGAGGGGTTTCATGCAGGACATTGCTGGGCAAGGCACACCGATGGCGGGGATTCGTGCCGCCATCCGCGACATGGCGGTCGAGAACATCGCCGATCTGGCGTTGGCGGCGGCGAAGATCCCCGACCTGATCCCGCTCTGGTATGGCGAGGGCGACATGGTCACCCCGGCCTTCATCCGCGACGCCGCCGCGCAGGCGCTGGCCGAGGGCATGACCTTCTATGTGCCCGACATGCGCGGCCTGCCGGCGCTGACCGCGGCGCTGGCGGATTACCAGACCCGGCTGCACGGGCGCGACATCGGCACCGGCCGCTCGACGGTGACGCCGGGCGGCATGCAGGCGGTGGTGCTGGCGCTGCTGCTGATCGCCGAGGCCGGCGAGGAGGTGCTGTTCATCGAGCCGCAATGGCCCAATATCCGCTCGGCCATCCAGATGGTCGGCGCGCGGCCGGTGCCCTTCGGGCTGGATTACCGCGATGGCGAATGGCGGCTGGACCTGGAGCGGCTGATGGCGGCCTGCACCCCGGCGACGCGGGCGATCTTTCTGCCGACTCCCTCGAACCCGGCCGGCTGGGTGGCCACGGCCGAGGAGTGCCGGGCGCTGCTGGCGTTCAGCCGCCGCACCGGCATCTGGATCCTGTCGGACGAGGTCTATGCGCGGCTCTATTACGAGGGGCAGGTGGCGCCCTCGATGCTGCAGATCGCCGAGGACGAGGACCGGGTGATGGCGATCAACAGCTTTTCCAAGGCCTGGGCGATGACCGGCTGGCGGGTGGGCTGGCTGACGCACCCGTCCTCGGTCGCCGGGCGGCTGGGGGCGATGACGCAGTTCCTCAACAGCGGCACGGCGGGCTTCGTGCAGGCCGGGGCCGCCGCGGCGCTGACCCGGGGCGAGGACCTGGTGCAGGAGATCCGCGCCCGCTGCCGGCGCGGCCGCGACCTGGCGCACGAGATCCTGGCGCCGATGGAGCGGCTGGAATTCGGCGCGCCGCCGAAGGGGGGCATGTATGTGTTCTTCTCGCTGAAGGGCGAGGCGGATTCGCGCGCCGCCTGCCGGCTGATCCTAGAGAAATCCGGGGTCGGGCTGGCGCCGGGCTATCTGTTCGGCGAGGCTTCGCGCCGTTTCCTGCGGCTGTGCATCTGCCGCGACGCCGGCCAGCTGGAAACCGCCTTCACCCGCATCCGCGACGCGCTGGCCTGAACCGGCGGCTTTCCCTTCCTTGCCCGGCGGTTTCGTGGCAAGGGAGGG
>JBEBVF010000164.1:0-5530 GCA_040392885.1 Paracoccus sp. (in: a-proteobacteria)
GAACCAGTGGCCACTACGATGTCAACGTAGTGCTCTACCGCTGAGCTAACCGCCCATCCGTGACGCCGCATGCGTGCCCGGCCCGATTCCCCGAACCCAGCCCGCACCGCGTCGGCTTCGGGGTCTATACAGAGGGCAACCGGCCATATCAAGACGCCCCCGCGCAATTTTTCGCAATGTGCGACGCCGCCATCCCGGGTCGTGCAGATGGGGTGTCTTGAGGCGCCGAAGCGCCGCGGCCGCCGGGGTCGTCGCGGCGGTCGATGCCGGGCGGTGCATGACCGTCCTTGGCGCCGCGCCCGCACTTTTTCGCGGCGCCCGATGCCGTTATGCTCGGCCGGCAACGCTTTCGCCCGGACCCCATGCTCGACCAGATGCGCCAGCCCAGCTTCCGCCTGCGCCGCCCGAAACAGTGGCGGGGCGGGCTGATTCTGGCCTCGCCGCATTCCGGGCGCGACTATCCCGACTGGTTCCTGGCGCATAGCGCGCTGGACCCGCTGGAGCTGCGCGCCTCCGAGGATGCCTTCGTGGACCGGCTGATCGCCCCGGCGCGGGCGCTGGGCGCGGTGGTGCTGTTTGCGCGGGTGCCGCGCTGCGTGGTGGACCTGAACCGGGCCCGCGACGACCTCGACCCCGCTGCCATCGAAGGGGTCAAGGGCGCGCCCTCGGCCCGTTCGCGCGCCGGGCTGGGGGTGATTCCGCGGGTGGTGGCGCGGGGCCGGGCCATCCGCGCCCGCCCCATTCCGCGCGACGAGGCCGAAACCCGGCTGACGATGCTGTGGCAGCCCTATCACGACGCGCTGGACGCGCTGATGGCCGAGGCGGTGGCGCGGTTCGGCCAAGCGGTGCTGATCGACGTGCATTCCATGCCGCACGAGGCGGTGGCCCAGCTGGCCAATCCGCCGCAGGTGGTGCTGGGCGACCTGTGGGGCGAATCCGCCGGTGCCTGGCTGCGCCATGCCGTCGCCGGCGCCGTGGTCGGCGAGGGTCTGCACCTGTCGCGCAACATCCCCTTTGCCGGCGCCCATATCCTGTCCCGGCACGGCCGCCCGGCGGCGCGGCGCCATGCGCTGCAACTGGAAATCGACCGCGCGCTCTACATGGACGAGGCGAAGGTTCGCCCGAACGAGAATTTTTCTGCCCTCGGCACGACTTTGGGCAGACTTTGGCACCGAATTGCGGAACTATGCGAGGAGCGGGCGCTTGTCCGCATGAACCATCCAGCCGGGAGGCCCTGAATGAATCTCAGCCCACAAGTCACGGCGCTGATCGTCATCGCCATCTTCCTGTTCGTCACCATCTCGCTGGCGGTGCGCATCGTGCCGCAATCGGAAAAATACGTCGTCGAGCGTTTCGGCCGGCTGCGGGCGGTGCTGGGGCCGGGGATCAACTTCATCTTCCCGTATCTGGACAAGGTGGCGCATCGCATCTCGATCCTGGAGCGGCAGCTGCCCACCAACAAGCAGGATGCCATCACCGCCGACAACGCGCTGGTGCAGGTGGAGACCTCGGTCTTCTACCGGATTCTGGAGCCGGAAAAGACCGTCTACCGCATCCGCGACGTGGATGCCGCCATCGCCACCACCGTGGCCGGCATCGTCCGGTCGGAGATCGGCATGATGGAGCTGGATCAGGTCCAGTCCAACCGTGCCAGCCTGATCGAGCGCATCCGCGCCTCGCTGGCCAATGTCGTCGACGACTGGGGCATCGAGGTCACCCGCGTCGAGCTGCTGGACGTGAATCTGGACGACGCCACCCGCTCGGCCATGCTGCAGCAGATGACCGCCGAGCGCGCCCGCCGCGCCCAGGTCACCGAGGCCGAGGGCAAGCGCCGCGCCGTGGAACTGGCCGCGGATGGCGAGCTTTACGCCGCCGAGCAGCAGGCCAAGGCCCGCCGCATCCTGGCCGAGGCCGAGGCCTATGCCACCGAGGCCATCGCCGGTGCCATCGCCAAGGGCGGGCTGGAGGCGGCGCAGTTCCAGCTGGGCATGCGCCAGGTCGAGGTGCTGGGCGATGTCGCCAAGGGCAGCGGCAAGCAGACGCTGATCCTGCCCGTCGGCGCCGTCGACGCCTTCTCGGACCTGCTGGGCCGGCTGGGCGGGCGCCCGGGCCCCAAGGTCTGACGGAGGGCGCGCGGGCATGGTCTGGGACTGGACCAATGGCTGGCTCTGGGTCATCGCCGGCCTGGTGGTGGCGCTGATCGAGCTGGTGCTGCCGGGCTATGTGTTCCTCGGCACCGCGATCGCGCTGGTGGTGATGGGGCTGTTGCTGCTGACCGGGATCTGGGGGATCGGCCTGCCCGGCACCCTGATCGTGGTGGCGGTGATGTCCTTTGTTGCCTGGCTGCTGCTGCGGCGCTGGATGGGCATCCAGCACGGACAGGTGCGCATCTGGCGCGACGACATCAACGACTGATCCGATGGCGCCGCCCGCGATGATTCTCGGCACCAAGCTGGTGCTGACCTGCGACGGCGCCATCCTGACGCTGCTGCGCGACGACAAGCCGGGCATCCCCTTTCCCGGCCACTGGGACCTGCCCGGCGGCGGCATCGACCCCGGCGAGACGCCGCTGGAATGCGGGCTGCGCGAGCTGACCGAGGAAACCGGGCTGGTGCTGGCGGCCGCGCGGCTGTCGGAGGGGCGGCTGATCGACTGGCCGAACCGGCCCGGCAAGGCGATGTGGTTCTTCTTCGGCGGCCTGACCGCGGAGGAGGCCGCTTCCGCCCGTCTCGGCGACGAGGGGCAGGAATTGCGGATGATGCCGCTGGCGGAATTCGTCGCGCATCCGTTGACCATCCCGTTCCTGGCGGGCATCGTGCGCGAATCCTTTGGCCTGCGGGTCTGAAACAACCGGACGAGGCCCGAAATGGTGATGAAACTGTGGTGGCGCGAGGGCTGGGGCTCGGCGCTGATCGAGGCGCAGGCCGCCGAATACGGCCTGGCGCTGGACCTGATCGCGCTGGACCATCCGGCCACGGGCGAACAGGCCCAGGCCGATTCGGCGGAGCTGAACGCGCTCGGCCAGGTGCCGACGATGCAGCTTTCCGATGGCAGCGTGATGACGGAAAGCGCGGCGATCACGCTGTTCCTGGCCGCCAGGCAGGACAGCGACCTGCTGGTGCCGCGCCCGCAGGCGCCCGAATATGCCGCTTTCCTGCGCTGGCTGATCTGGCTGGTGGCCAATGTCTATCCCTGCGTCAGCTATTACGCCCATCCCGAGCGGCTGGTGGCCGACCCGGTGGAGGCGCGCGGCCTGCAGGCCCGGCTGCTGGAGCGGATGGAGGCGCAATGGCGCCAGGTCGATGCCGAGGCCGGCACGCCCTGGTTCCTGGGCGAGCGGTTCTCGGCGCTCGACATCTATCTGGCGGTGATGCTGCATTGGGGGCCGGGGCTGGCCTGGGCGGCCGAGCATGTGCCGCGGCTCTACAATATCGGCGCGGCGGCGGCGCGGCGGCCGGCCATCGCGCCGGTGATGGCGCGCAATTTCCCGGACGGGCTGGGCGCCGGCCTCGCGGCGCCCGCCTGAGGGCTAGAGCCCGGCCAGCTCCGCATTGATCGCCAGCGCCGCGGCGCGCGGGTCCGCCGCCTGCCAGATCGGCCGCCCGACCACGATGTGATCGGCACCGGCACCGATGGCGGCGGCCGGGGTCTCGACCCGCTTCTGGTCGCCCAGCGCGGCGCCCGCGGGCCGCACGCCCGGCGTCACGATCAGCCCGGCATTGGGCAGCGCCCGGATCGCCGCCGCCTCGCGCGGGCTGGCGATCACGCCATGCGCGCCTGCGTCAAAAGCCCGCGCCGCGCGCTCGACCGTCAGGTCGTGCAGATCGCCCGGCGCCATCAGCCCGGCATCCAGATCGGCCCTGTCCAGCGAGGTCAGCACGGTCACGGCGAGGATTTTCAGCCCCGAACCGCCCGCGCCCTCGCGCGCCGCCCGCACCACATGCGGGTCGCCATGCACGGTCAGGAAGTCGAGGTCGAAGCGCGCCAGCCCGCGCACGGCGGCCTCGATGGTGGCGCCGATATCGTAGAGCTTGAGGTCGAGGAACACCCGCTTGCCGTGGTCGTCCTTCAGTTCGCGTGCCAGCGCCAGCCCGCCGCCGGTCAGCATGCCGAGGCCGACCTTGTAGAACCCCACCGCGTCGCCCAGCCGCTCGGCCAGCGCCAGCCCCGAGACCGCATCCGGCACGTCCAGCGCCACGATCAGCCGCTCATCCATCCTTGTTCTCCATGTGATTTCCCCCCTTTTGCACATCCTTGCCGCGCTTGAAAGGCACCTTTGCGGCCCCTATTTCGTGATCACAAAGACCCGCAAACGGGCCATGCCGCCGGGCGGGTGGCCCAGCATCGGGGGCTGAAAAGGGGAAATCCACATGAATATGGAACAGTTCACGGAACGGTCGCGCGGCTTCATCCAGGCGGCCCAGACCATCGCGATCCGCGAGGGCAACCAGCGCGTCGTGCCCGAGCATCTGCTGAAGGCGCTGATGGATGACGACCAGGGGCTGGCCGCCAATCTCATCAACCGCGCCGGCGGCGATGCCCGCGCCGTGGCCGATGCGGTGACCGCCGCGGTGGCCAAGCTGCCCAAGGTTTCGGGCGGCGACGGCCAGGTCTATGTCGATCCCTCGCTGGTGCGGGTGCTGGACGAGGCCGAAAAGCTGGCCAAGAAGGCCGGCGACAGTTTCGTGCCGGTCGAGCGCATGCTGATGGCGCTGGCGATGGTCAATACCCGGGCCAAGGACGCCATGGATGCCGGCGCGGTGACCGCGCAGAAGCTGAACACCGCCATCAACGACCTGCGCAAGGGCCGCACCGCCGACACCGCCTCGGCCGAGGAAGGCTATGACGCGCTGAAGAAATATGCCCGCGACCTGACCGAGGCCGCCGCCGAGGGCAAGATCGACCCGATCATCGGCCGCGACGAGGAAATCCGCCGCGCCATGCAGGTGCTGAGCCGCCGCACCAAGAACAACCCGGTGCTGATCGGCGAGCCCGGCGTCGGCAAGACCGCCATCGCCGAGGGTCTGGCGCTGCGCATCATCGACGGCGACGTGCCCGAATCCCTGCGCGACAAGAAGCTGATGGCGCTGGACATGGGCGCGCTGATCGCCGGCGCGAAATATCGCGGCGAGTTCGAGGAGCGGCTGAAGGCCATCCTCAAGGAGATCGAGGCCGCCGCCGGCGAGATCATCCTGTTCATCGACGAGATGCACGTTCTGGTCGGCGCCGGCAAGACCGACGGCGCCATGGATGCCGCCAACCTGATCAAGCCGGCGCTGGCCCGGGGCGAGCTGCATTGCATCGGCGCCACCACCCTGGACGAATACCGCAAGTATATCGAAAAGGACGCCGCGCTGGCCCGCCGCTTCCAGCCGGTGATGATCGAGGAGCCGACGGTCGAGGACACCATCTCGATCCTGCGCGGCATCAAGGAGAAATACGAGCTGCATCACGGCGTCCGCATCTCCGACGCGGCGCTGGTGGCGGCTGCGGTGCTGTCGGATCGCTATATCAGCGACCGATTCCTGCC
>JBEBVF010000165.1:0-5516 GCA_040392885.1 Paracoccus sp. (in: a-proteobacteria)
CGCCGGGGCGCGAAGCCTATCCGGGCGACGTGTTCTACCTGCATTCCCGCCTGCTGGAGCGTTCGGCCAAGCTGAACGACGCCAACGGGGGCGGCTCGCTGACCGCGCTGCCGATCATCGAGACCCAGGCCGGCGACGTGTCCGCCTATATCCCGACCAACGTGATCTCGATCACCGACGGCCAGATCTTCCTGGAAACCGAGCTGTTCTTCCAGGGCATCCGCCCGGCCGTGAACACCGGCCTGTCGGTGTCGCGCGTCGGCTCGGCCGCCCAGACCAATGCGATGAAATCGGTCGCCGGCCCGGTCAAGCTGGAACTGGCCCAGTATCGCGAGATGGCGGCCTTTGCGCAGTTCGGCTCGGACCTCGACGCCGCCACGCAGAAGCTGCTGAACCGCGGCGCCCGCCTGACGGAACTGATGAAGCAGCCGCAATACTCGCCGCTGACCAATGCCGAGATCGTCTGCGTCATCTATGCCGGCACCAAGGGCTATCTGGACGCGATCCCGGTGCGCGACGTCACCAAATGGGAGCAGGGCCTGGTGCGCTTCCTGCGCAACCAGCATGCCGAGTTCCTGGACTGGCTGACCAAGGAAGACCCCAAGATCAAGGGCGACGCCGAGGCCAAGGTGAAAGCGGTTCTGGACGCCTACGCCCAAAGCTACGCCTGAGCGGAGGGATAAATGCCCAGCCTCAAGGACCTGAAGAACCGGATCGGAAGCGTTCGCAACACGCGGAAGATCACCAAGGCGATGCAGATGGTCGCCGCCGCGAAACTGCGCCGGGCGCAGGACGCGGCGGAAGCCGCGCGCCCCTATGCCGACCGCATGGGGGCCGTGGTGACCGAACTGTCGCGCGCCGCCGCCACCTCGGACCGGGCGCCGAAGCTGCTGGTCGGGACCGGCGACGACCGCCGGCACCTGCTGGTGGTGATGACCTCGGAGCGCGGGCTGGCGGGGGGCTTCAACTCCTCCATCGTCAAGCTGGCGCGCCAGGCGGCCGAGCAATTGCTGGCCGAGGGCAAGGAGGTCAGCATCCTCACCGTCGGCAAGAAGGGCCGCGAACAGCTGAAGCGCGACCATGGCGACCGCCTCATCGCGCATGTCGACCTGTCGGAGGTCAAGCGGATCGGCTATGACAATGCCGCCCAGATCGCCGAGCAGATCTTCGACCGCTACGAGGCCGGCGAGTTCGACGTGGCGACGCTGTTCTACAACACCTTCGGCTCGGTCATCAGCCAGGTGCCGACCCAGAAGCAGGTGATTCCGGCCGCGCTGGCCGAGGATGCCGACAATGCCGGGCCCAGCCGTCTCTACGACTACGAGCCGGGCGAGGTCGACATCCTGACCGACCTGCTGCCGATGGCGATCTCGACGCAGATCTTCGCGGCGCTGCTGGAGAATGCGGCCTCGGAACAGGGCGCGCGCATGACCGCCATGGACAACGCCACGCGCAACGCGGGCGACATGATCGACCGGCTGACCACGGTGTACAACCGCTCGCGTCAGGCCGCGATCACCAAGGAACTCATTGAAATCATTTCGGGCGCCGAGGCGCTCTGACCGTAACGCAGGGGTAACGACATGGCAGAGGCCAAAGGCAAGATCACGCAGGTCATCGGCGCCGTCGTGGACGTGCAGTTCGACGACCAGCTTCCCGCGATCCTGAACGCGCTGGAGACCGAGAACCAGGGCAAGAAGCTGATCCTGGAAGTGGCGCAGCACCTGGGCGAGAACACCGTCCGCACCATCGCCATGGACGCGACCGAGGGTCTGGTCCGCGGCACCAAGGTCACGGATACCGGCGGCCCGATCATGGTCCCGGTGGGCGATGCCACGCTGGGGCGCATCCTCAACGTCGTCGGCGAGCCGGTGGACGAGGGCGGCCCGGTCTCCGCGACCGAGACCCGCGCCATCCACCAGCCGGCGCCGGAATTCGCCGCGCAGGCGACCAGCTCGGAAATCCTGGTCACCGGCATCAAGGTCATCGACCTGCTGGCGCCCTATTCCAAGGGCGGCAAGATCGGCCTGTTCGGCGGCGCCGGCGTGGGCAAGACCGTGCTGATCATGGAGCTGATCAACAACATCGCCAAGGTGCACTCGGGCTATTCCGTGTTCGCCGGCGTGGGCGAGCGCACCCGTGAAGGCAACGACCTCTACCACGAGATGGTGGAATCGGGCGTCATCCGTCCCGACGACCTGGCAAAGTCGCAGGTGGCGCTGGTCTATGGCCAGATGAACGAGCCGCCCGGCGCGCGGATGCGCGTGGCGCTGACCGGCCTGACCCTGGCCGAACAGTTCCGCGACCAGTCCGGCACCGACGTGCTGTTCTTCGTCGACAACATCTTCCGCTTCACCCAGGCGGGCTCGGAAGTGTCGGCGCTGCTCGGCCGCATCCCCTCGGCGGTGGGCTACCAGCCGACGCTCGCCACCGACATGGGCGCGCTGCAGGAGCGCATCACCACCACGACCAAGGGCTCGATCACCTCGGTGCAGGCGATCTACGTGCCGGCCGACGACCTGACCGACCCGGCCCCGGCGACCTCGTTCGCCCACCTCGACGCGACCACGGTGCTCAGCCGCGCGATCTCGGAGCTGGGCATCTACCCGGCGGTGGACCCGCTCGACTCGACCTCGCGGATCCTCGACCCGGCCGTGGTCGGCGAGGAGCATTACAATGTCGCCCGCGACGTGCAGGGCATCCTGCAGAAATACAAGTCGCTGCAGGACATCATCGCCATCCTCGGCATGGACGAACTGTCCGAGGAGGACAAGCTGACCGTGGCGCGGGCCCGCAAGATCCAGCGCTTCCTGTCGCAGCCCTTCGACGTGGCCAAGGTGTTCACCGGCTCGGACGGGGTGCAGGTGCCGCTGGAGGACACCATCCGCTCGTTCAAGGCGGTGGTTGCCGGCGAATATGACCACCTGCCCGAGGCCGCCTTCTACATGGTCGGCGGCATCGAGGACGTGAAAGCCAAGGCGCAGCGCCTGGCCGCCGACGCGGCGTAAGGGGGCGAGATGGCTGACATGATGCAGTTCGACCTCGTGTCGCCGGAGCGGAGCCTGGTCTCCGCCCCGGTGCGCGAGGTGCGCCTGCCGGGCGGCGAGGGCGACCTCACGGTCCTGCCCGGCCATGCCGCGACCATGGTCACCCTGCGTCCCGGCCTGGTCACGGTCATCGACGACAAGGGCGCCGAGTCGCAATTCGCGGTCTCGGCCGGCTTTGCCGAGATCAACCCCGAGGGCGTCACCCTGCTGGCCGAGCGCAGCCTGCACCGTCAGGACGTGACGCAGGAGGTGCTGAACGAGATGCTGGCCGCCGCGCATCGCAAGCGCAAGGTCGCCGAGGCCAAGGCCCGCGACCCCAACAGCAGCATCGGCGAGGAGGCGGTCACCGCCGCCGTCAAGCTGCTGGGCGACATGCAGGCGCTGGGTACCCATATCGGCCTGGACCCCAACCAGGCCAATTTCCCGGACTGAGGCCGGGTACGGGAAACGGTTCAGGAAAGGCCCCGGACAGCCTCCGGGGCCTTTTTATGTCAGGCATCTCTCAACGGTGGAGGCTGTCCCCGTGCTGCGCATTTCCCCTCATGCCGTCGGTGTCGCCAATGGCAGCGTGCTGATGTTCTCCGCCTTCGACGATGGCGGCCCGATGTGGACCGGCGAGGGTCCGCGGCAGGAGCGCAGGCCGGTCCGCTTCGAGCAGCCCTTCCTGGCGCCGCCGCGGGTCATGGTCGCGCTGTCGATGTGGGACATTGCCGGCAGCAGCAACCAGCGGGCCGACATCGCCGCCGAGAACGTCACCGAGACCGGTTTCGAGCTGGTGTTCCGCGCCTGGGCCGACACGCATGTGGCGCGGGTGCGCGCCGACTGGCTGGCCATCGGCCCGCTGCCACATGAGGATGACTGGGAGGTCTAGACCGCCGCGGCCGAGGGTTCGGCCGGGCGCGGCGGCTGGTCCAGCAGTTCCGCCAGGATGCGCGCCGCCTCGACCCGGGGATGGGTCAGCCGCTCGCGCTCCTCGCCGGGATGGAAGCGGCCGCGCAGCGCCGTCGGCATCGCCGCCGGACGGTCGATGACCACATGCGGGCCGATGCGGCGGCTCTCGGCCTGCCAGCTCTGCGCCAGTGCGATCTGGGCCGCCTTGGTGGCGCCATAGGCGCCGTAGAAGGGCTGGCCGCCCTTGGGGTCGTCGAAGAACAGCGCCGTGCCCCCGCGCGCCCGCAGCAGCGGCGCCAGCAGGGTGATGAGGCCGCGCGTGGCCTCAAGATTGCAGGCGACGGACTTGTTCCAGTCCTTGGTGACCATGTCGGGCGCCGGCCCCAGCGGTGCGGCATGGATGGCGGTATGCGCCCAGAGATCCAGGCCCTTCCAGCGTTCGCCGATCGCCTGCGCCAACTGGATCATCGCCGCCGGCGTGGTCACGTCCATCGGCGCCAGCGTGGTGCTGCCGCCGCCACCGGCGGCGCGGACGGCGTCGTCCAACTCCTCCAGCGCGCCGGTCGTGCGGGCGACCGCGACGACATGCCAGCCCCGCGCGCCCAGCCCCTCGGCCAGCGCCCTGCCCAGACCGCGCGACGCGCCGGTCACCAATGCCAGTTTCTGTTCCATGCGCGTTCCCTGACACCCCGGCGCCATCCGCACAAGGGGCAATTTCGTCGCGCCCCCCGCGCGGGCGGCCGACAGGAAAAAGGCCCCCGCAGGGGCCTTTGCCGGATTTCCGGGCCGTTGCTCAGCGCCGGTCGAGGTCGGTATAGTCGCGCTGGTCGGCGCCGACATAGAGCTGGCGCGGCCGGCCGATCTTGCTCTGCGGATCGCCCAGCATCTCCTTCCACTGCGCGATCCAGCCGACGGTGCGCGACAGCGCGAAGATCGGGGTGAACATGGCGGTGGGGAAGCCCATCGCCTCCAGGATGATGCCGGAATAGAAGTCGACGTTGGGATAGAGCTTTTTCGAGACGAAATACTCGTCCTCCAGCGCGATCTTTTCCAGCTCCTTGGCGACCTTCAGCGTCTCGTTGTTCTCGATGCCCAGCAGGCCCAGGACCTCGTCGGCGGATTCCTTCATCACCTTGGCGCGCGGGTCAAAGTTCTTGTAGACCCGGTGGCCGAAGCCCATCAGGCGGAAGGGATCGTCCTTGTCCTTGGCGCGCTTGATGAATTCCGGGATGCGGTCGACGGTGCCGATCTGGCGCAGCATCTCCAGGCAGGCCTGGTTGGCGCCGCCATGCGCCGGCCCCCACAGGCAGGCGATGCCGGCGGCGATGCAGGCGAAGGGGTTGGCGCCCGAGGAGCCGGCCAGGCGCACGGTCGAGGTCGAGGCGTTCTGCTCGTGATCCGCATGCAGCATCATGATGCGGTCCATGGCGCGGGCCACCGCCGGGTCAACCTTGTAGGTGTCGGCCGGCACCGAGAAGCACATATGCAGGAAGTTCGAGGCGTAATCGAGGTCGTTCTTCGGATAGACGAAGGGCTGGCCCAGCGAATACTTGTAGGCCATGGCGGCGATGGTCGGCA
>JBEBVF010000166.1:0-5433 GCA_040392885.1 Paracoccus sp. (in: a-proteobacteria)
GTGCCGAACGTGGCGCTGATCCCGCTGCTGATCATCTGGTTCGGCATCGGCGAGGCGCCCAAGATCGCCCTGATCGCGCTGGCCACGGCCTTTCCGCTCTATCTCAACGTCTATGCCGGCATCCGCGGCGTCGATCAGACGCTGATCGAGGCCGGGCGGACGCTGGGCCTCGGCCGGCTGGGGCTGGTGTGCCATGTCATCCTGCCCGGCGCGCTGCCGGGTGCGCTGGTGGGCCTGCGCTATGCGCTGGGCATCGCCTGGCTGGCGCTGGTCTTTGGCGAGCAGATCAACGCCACCGCCGGCATCGGCTATCTGATGGCGAACGCCCGCGAATTCTTCCAGACCGACGTGATCGTGGTCTGCCTTGTCGTCTATGCCGTCCTCGGCCTCGCGGTCGATCTGGTCGTGCGCATCCTCGAAAGGACCTTCCTGTCATGGCGGCCCAGCTTTACCGGAGCCTGAATACCGCCTCGGCGGTCGCCGTGCGCGGGCTGACCCGCGCCTTCGGCGAGCGCCGGGTGATCGACGACCTCGACCTGACCATCCGGCCGGGGGAATTCGTGGCGCTGCTGGGCGCCTCGGGCTGCGGCAAGTCCACGCTGCTGCGCATCCTCGGTGACCTCGATCCCGGCTTCGAGGGCAAGGTGGTGGTGCCGGCGCGCCGCGCCATCGCCTTTCAGGCGCCGCGGCTGATGCCGTGGAAGAAGGTCTGGCACAACGTGGTGCTGGGCCTGCCCGGCCGCCCCGATCGCGCATTGGCCGAGGCCGCGCTGGCCGAGGTGGGTATCGGCCACCGCGCCGATGTCTGGCCCAAGGTGCTGTCGGGCGGCGAGGCGCAGCGGGCGGCGCTGGCCCGCGCGCTGGTGCGCGAGCCGGACCTGCTGCTGCTGGACGAGCCCTTCGCCGCGCTGGATGCGCTGACCCGGATCAAGGCGCAGGCGCTGGTGGCGGAACTGTGGCAGCGCCATGGCTGCGCGGTGCTGCTGGTCACCCATGACGTGGAGGAGGCGATTTTGCTGGCCGACCGCGTGCTGGTGATGAAGGATGGCGTCATCGCCCACCAGCAGCCGATCACGCTGGAGCGTCCGCGCGATGTGGCCGAGCCGGAATTCACCCGCATCCGCGGCGCGCTGCTGGACTGGCTGGGCGTGCGCCCGGGCGCCGGACATTGAGGCGGGCCGCCACGGCCCCCGCAGGACAAAGCAAGGACAGGACCATGCCCCACGACCATCACCACCACGATCACGACCATGACCACGGCGGCGAGGCGCCGCGCTGGAAATACGATGGCGTCCGGGTCATCAAGGGCGACCAGCTGGACGCCAATACCGCCCAGACCCCCGGCATGTTCCGGCAGGCGGCCATCAACCATGCCCGCGTCGGCGCGCAGAAGATCTGGGCCGGCACCGTCGCCATCGAGCCCGATGCCAAGACCGGCGTCCACCATCACGGGCCTCTGGAAAGCGTGATCTATGTCGTGCGCGGCAAGGCCCGGCTGCGCTGGGGCGAGCGGCTGGAATACGTGGCCGAGGCCGGGCCGGGCGATTTCATCTATGTGCCGCCCTATGTCCCGCATCAGGAGATCAACGCCGATCCCGATCAGGTGCTGGAATGCGTGCTGGTGCGGTCCGACAACGAGGCGGTGGTGGTCAACATCACCGACGTGGACCCGATCGAGCCGCCCGAGGACGTCTATTGGGTCGATCCCATCCATTCCGCGCCGAAGCCCTGAGGCCCGCCATGTCCCATCGCATCACCGCCGCCGAGTTGCCGGCGGACCTCGCCGGCATCGACCTGCTGATCGACGTGCGCTCGCCCAAGGGCCGGGCCGAGAATGGCGAGATCGCCGCGGCCGTCATCCTGCCCAAGACCCGGGTGAGAGAGTTGTTCACCGGCGCCTTCGCCACGGTTCCGAAGGATGCCCGGATCGTGGTCTTCTGCGGCTCGGTCGCCGGCTCCGGCCCGGTGGTCGAGACGCTGCTGGCCTTGGGCTTTGCCAATGTCGCCGATGTCGAGGGCGGCCATGCGGCCCTCAAGGAACGCGGCCTTGCCTGAGCGGCGGGGCGGATCACATTGCTTTCGGAAGGTTACACCATGCGCAACACGCTGACCCTGTTTCTGCTTCTGGCCCCGGCGGCGGCCCTTGCCCATGCCGGGCATGACCTGCCCGGCGGCGGCTTCGCCACCGGCTTCCTGCATCCGCTGTTCGGGCTCGACCATATCGCCGCCATGATCGCGGTTGGGCTTTGGGCGGCCACGCTGGGCGGGGCGGCGGTGCCGGTTCTGCTGCTGGCCTTTCCGCTGGCCATGGTCGCCGGCGGCATCCTCGGCGCGGCCGGCATTGCCGTGCCGGCGGTCGAGCAGGGCATCGCCGCGTCCTCGCTGGTGATCGGGGTGGCGGTGCTGCTGGCGCTGCGCCCGCCGCTCTGGGTGGCCGGTTCGGTGGTCGCCGCCTTCGCGGTCTTTCACGGCCATGCCCATGGCGCCGAGATGCCGGCCACCGGCAGCCTCGTCCCCTATGCGGCGGGCTTCGTGCTGGCGACGCTGGCGCTGCATCTGGCGGGCCTCGGCCTCGGGCGCCTCTCGCGCCTGCGCCCCGGTCCGGCGCTGCTGCGGGCCCTGGGCGGCGCCATCGCGCTGACCGGCTCCGCCGCGCTGGTCGGGCTGGCCGGATAGGGTCTGCACCCGATGCGCCGACCCTTCGGCGCGTCGGGGGTTGCCGGGGCCGACTGCTGTCACGCCGCCGGGGGCGGCCGCTTTCAGATGTGTTCGGCCAGCCGCTCCGGCGCCGCGGTCTCGCGCGGCTGGTGATCGCGTAGCCGGTCCAGCGTGCTCTGGCAGGTGTCGTTGCGCGCATCGAAGGGCCGTGCCGCCCGTGCCGCCAGATCCGCAACACCCGCCGCGGGCCGGTGCGCGGCAATCCAGCCGATCGGCCGGTTCTGCTGCATGAACATGTCCAGCCAGGCGCCGTAATAGTCGGTGCCGTCGCCGATGATGCCGGTCTGCGGGTCGAGCACATAGACGCCGATGCGGTCGCAACCCGCGTCGCCCGTATCCGCTGCGGCGGTGAAGGCGCCGAACCGGCGCCTGCCCAGCATCCATTCCAGGGTCAGGTCCGGGCTGTCGTCGAGCGCGCGGGGCAGGTCGCCCGGCAGCCCGGACCGGAACGCCGGCAGCCGCGCGGTGTCGAGGCAACGCCATTGCCCCACGACGTCGGAATGGAAGGTCAGAAGATAGCGCATCGCCAGCCTGCTCTTGTTCTTGTCTTTGCTGCCTGCGGGTTGCGGCTCATAGCTAGGGATGCGGCTGCGCCTGCGCAAGGCGCGGCGGTGTCGCAGAGGCGTGAACAGGGGGCCGGGCGGACCGGCAGCCCGGACGGGGCGCCTTGCAGACCGGCGCATCGGTAGCGGTTCCTCGCGCCGGGGCGCGGGTACCCGCCCCGGTGCCGGCGGCGCGCCCTGACGGTGCCGGCACCGGCCCGGATACCGGCACCACCGCGGGGCGGTGACGGAGAATGCGACATTCGTTTACAAAAAACCGGCCCGCTGAGACATTTCGATACGGGGCGGAGCAAATGCTGATACGCGGCGCATATAGGTTCGCCATCACCGGCACGGGTCGCGGCGTGACCCCGCGGTCGCCCGCCTGCGTCGATCGGGCCATTGAAACCACCCCGCCGCCGGGGCCAAAGGGGCAACCAGGCCCTGCATGAGGTGAAGCCGGAGATGAAACTGCGCGGGATGCAACTGCTGGTCCTTGCCGCCCTGATCGCCGCCGGCCTTGCCGGCTGGGCGCAGTTCTCGCGCGGGGCGCCGGAAGTGGCGCCGGTGCTGGCCCCGGTGCAGCGCGGCAGCGTGACCCGCACCGTGCTGGCCACCGGCATGCTGGAGGCGCGCGAGCTGGTCAGCGTCGGGGCGCGGGTCTCCGGCCAAGTCGAGACGCTGGCCGTCGCCCTCGGCCAGACGGTCGAGGCGGGCGAGTTGATCGCCCAGATCGATTCCCAGGACCAGCAGAACGAATTGCTGCGGGCCGAGGCCGCGCTGGCCAATATCGAGGCGCAGATCGCCGCCAAGCAGGCGACGCTGGACCGGGCCGAGCTGACGCTGGCCCGGCACCGGGAACTGGGCGCGCAGAACTATACCTCGCGCGAGGTGCTGGAGGGCGCAGAGGCCGACGTGCTGGTCTATCGCGCCGACCTCGACGCCCTGCGCGCGCAGAAATCCAGCGCCGCGGTGACGGTCTCGACCGCCCGCGTCGCGTTGGAGCGCACCCGCATCACCGCCCCGGTCGCCGGCACCGTGGTCGCGGTGCTGGTCAAGCAGGGCCAGACGGTCAATGCCGCGCAATCGGCTCCGACCATCGTCAAGCTGGCCGACCTGTCGGTGATGCGCGTCAAGGCCGAGATCTCCGAGGCCGACGTGATGGAGGTCGCGCCGGGCCAGCGGGCCAGCTTTACCACGCTGGGTGCGCGCGAGAGGCCCTTCGAGGCCGTGGTGCGCGCCATCGAGCCGGCGCCGGCCGCCATCGAGACCAGCGACACCATCTCCTCCGACAGCGCCATCTATTACAACGGCCTGCTGGAGGTCGCCAACCCGGAGGGCCGGCTGCGCATCGGCATGACCGCCGAGGTCTCGATCGAGCTGGAGCGGGCCGAGGACGTGCTGACCGTGCCCGCCAGCGCGGTGAAGCGCGACCGGGCCGGCGCCCATGTCGAGGTCTATGACCGCGCCACCGGCACCGCCAGCCGGCGCGAGGTGATCATCGGCCTCAGCGACAAGATCACCACCGAGATCCGCGACGGGCTGCACGAGGGCGAATCCGTGGTGACCGGCAGCACCGCCGCCACCTCCGCCGCCGCGCCGCAGGGCCGCATGCGCCCGCCGGGGATGTTCTGATGGCACGCGGGCCGGACCGGCCGCTGATCTCGCTGCGCGGGGTCGGCCGCAGCTTTGTCGCCGGCGACGAGACGATCACGGTGCTGCGCGACATCGACCTCGACATCCGCGCGGGCGAGCTGGTGGCGATCATGGGCGCCTCCGGCTCGGGCAAGTCGACGCTGATGAACATCCTCGGCTGCCTCGACCGACCCAGCACCGGCACCTATCTGTTCGACGGCCGCAATGTCGCCGATCTGGATGCGGACGGCCATGCCCGGCTGCGCCGCGCGCATTTCGGCTTCATCTTCCAGCGCTACCAGCTGCTCGGCGATCTGGATGCGGTGGGCAATGTCGAGGTGCCGGCGATCTATGCCGGCATCGGCCGCCGCCCCCGCCGCGCCCGCGCCCGCGCGCTGCTGGAGCGGCTGGGCCTGGGCGACCGCCTCGACCACCGCCCGTCCGAGCTGTCGGGCGGCCAGCAGCAGCGGGTTTCCGTCGCAAGGGCGCTGATGAATGGCGGCGAGGTGATCCTCGCCGACGAGCCGACCGGGGCGCT
>JBEBVF010000167.1:0-5393 GCA_040392885.1 Paracoccus sp. (in: a-proteobacteria)
TGCGGCCCGCGCGGATGGCGAGGGTTCCGGTTGCATGAGGCGGTGCGGTGAGGCTGGCGGGTGATGGCGATGGATTATGCAGAACTGCAGGTGACCACGCATTTCTCCTTCCTGCGCGGCGCCTCCTCGGCCGAGGACCTCTTTGCCACCGCCGCGGCGATGGGCATGAAGGCGCTGGCGGTCACCGACCGCAACACCCTGGCCGGCATGGTGCGCGCGCATGAGGCGGCCAAGGCGACCGGGCTGCGGCTGGTGCCCGGCTGCCGGCTGGACCTGGCCTGCGGCATGTCGGTGCTGGTCTATCCGACCGATCGCCCGGCCTGGTCGCGGCTGTGCCGGCTGCTGACCCTGGGCAAGGCGCGGGCCGGCAAGGGCCGCTGCCATCTGGAATGGTCCGACCTCGCCGCCCGGGCCGAGGGGCTGCTGGCGGTGCTGGTGCCCGACCGGCCCGACGCGATCTGCGCGCACCGGTTGCGCCGGCTGCGCGAGACCTTCGGCGACCGCGCCTATCTGGCGCTGACCCTGCGGCGGCGGCCGGGCGACCAGATGCGGCTGTGGGAGCTGTCGCAGCTGGCGCAGGCCGCCCGGGTCGCCACCGTGGCCACCAATGACGTGCTGTTCCACGCGCCCGACCGGCGCATGCTGCAGGATGTGGTGACGGCGATCCGCCTCGGCACCACCATCGACGCGCTGGGCCTGCGGCGCGAACGCCATGCCGACCGCCATTTGAAGCCGCCAGCCGAGATGCACCGCCTGTTCGCGCGCTGGCCCGAGGCGCTGGCCCGCACGGTCGAGATCGCCGAGCGCTGCACCTTCAGCCTTGATGAACTCTGCTACCAATACCCTGAGGAACGCGACGACCCCAACCTGACCCCGCAGCAGGTGCTGGAGCGACTGACCCGCGCCGGTGCCGCCGAGCGTTACCCCGGAGGCATTCCCGACAAGGTGGCGGCCACGCTGCGCCACGAACTGGCCCTGATCGGCAAGCTGGATTACGCGCGCTATTTCCTGACGGTGAACAATATCGTCCGCCAGGCCCGCGCGCGCGGCATCCTGTGTCAGGGGCGCGGCTCGGCGGCCAATTCCGCCGTCTGCTACGTGCTGGGCATCACCGCGATTCCGCCCGGCGACAGCCTGCTGTTCGAGCGTTTCATCAGCGAGGAACGCGGCGAGCCGCCCGATATCGACGTGGATTTCGAGCATGAGCGGCGCGAGGAGGTCATCCAGTGGATCTACAAGCATTACACCCGCGAGCGGGCGGCGCTGACCGCCACGGTGATCCGCTACCGCTCCAAGGGGGCGCTGCGCGATGTCGGCAAGGCCATGGGCTTGCCCGAGGACCTGATCGCCACGCTTTCCGGCCAGCTTGGCCGCTGGGCGGATGGCATCACCGACCAGGACCTGCGCGCGCTGAACCTGAACCCCGAGGACCGCCGGCTGCGCCTGACGCTCGAACTCGCCGCCCAGCTGCGCGGCGCGCCCCGGCACCTGTCCCAGCATCCCGGCGGCTTCGTGCTGACCCATGACCGGCTGGACGATCTGGTGCCGGTCGAGCCGGCGGCGATGGCCGACCGCCAGATCATCGAATGGGACAAGGACGACATCGACGCGCTGCGCTTCATGAAGGTGGACGTGCTGGCGCTGGGCATGCTGACCTGCCTGCGGAAGGGGCTGGACCTGTTGAAGGAGCACAAGGGGCTGGAATATGAGCTGGCCACGATCCCGCAGGACGACGGCCCCACCTATGACATGATCTGCAAGGCCGACACGCTGGGCACCTTCCAGATCGAGAGCCGGGCGCAGATGGCGATGCTGCCGCGGCTGAAGCCCCGCGAATATTACGATCTGGTGATCCAGGTCGCCATCGTGCGGCCCGGCCCCATCCAGGGCGACATGGTGCATCCCTATCTGCGCAGGCGAGACGGCAAGGAGGATGTCGTCTATCCCCGGCCCGAGTTGAAAAAGGTGCTGGGCAAGACCTATGGCGTGCCGCTGTTTCAGGAACAGGCCATGCGCGTCGCCATCGAATGCGCCGGCTTTACCCCCGGTGAGGCCGACGGGCTGCGCAAGAGCATGGCGACCTTCAAGCATAGCGGCGGCGTGTCGAAATTCCACGACAAGCTGATCTCGGGCATGGTGGCGCGCGACTATGAGGCGGAATTCGCCGAGCGCATCTTTCGCCAGCTGGAGGGTTTCGGCTCCTACGGCTTTCCCGAAAGCCATGCCGCCAGCTTTGCCCTGCTGGCCTATGCCTCGGCCTGGCTGAAATGCCATCACCCCGATGCGTTCTGCGCCGCGCTGCTGAACAGCCAGCCGATGGGCTTCTATGCCCCGGCCCAGATCGTGCGCGATGCCCGTGCCCATGGTGTCGAGATCCGCCCGGTCTGCGCCAATACCAGCCGCTGGGACTGCACGCTGGAGCCGGGGGCGGAACCGGGCCGGCTGGCCGTGCGTCTGGGCTTTCGCATGGTCAAGGGCCTGGCCAATGCCCATGGCGCTGCCATCGCGATGGCACGGGGCGAGCAGCCCTTTGCTTCGGTCGGGGATCTGTGGCGCCGCGCCTCGGTGCCGGTCGCGGCGCTGGTGCGCCTGGCCGAGGCCGACGGCTTTCGCAGCGCCTTCGGCCTGGCCCGGCGCGAGGCGCTCTGGGCGATCCGGGGGTTGCATGACGAGGAATTGCCGCTCTTTGCCGCCGCCAGCGCCCGCGAGGGGCGGCTGGTGGCCGAAGGCGCCGAGCCCGCGGTGGCGCTGCGCCCGCTGAGCGCCGGCGGCGAGGTGGTCGCGGATTACGCCCGCACCGGCCTGTCGCTGCGCCGGCATCCGCTGTCCTTCCTGCGCGCCGATCTGGCCCGGCGCCGCATCCTGCCCTGCGCCGAGGCCATGGCCGCCCGCGACGGCTGCCGGCTGGCGGCGGCGGGGCTGGTGCTGGTGCGCCAGCGGCCCGGCACGGCCAAGGGCGTGGTGTTCCTGACGCTGGAGGACGAGACCGGCATCGCCAATGTCGTGGTCTGGCAGAAGATCTTCGCCCGCTTCCGGCGTGCCATCCTGGGCTCGTCGCTGGTCGCGGTCCGGGGCCGCATCCAGCGCGAAGGCGCGGTCGTGCATCTGGTGGCCCATGGTGTGACCGACCTGACGCGCGACCTGGCCGCCATTGGCCGGGAGGCGCAGCCCGACGCCCCCGGCATCACGGTGAAGGGGCGCAATTTTCATTAGGCGGCGCAGGGAAAGAGCCGTCGCGCATGCGTCGAAGTCTCGCCGTATGGCCGCGAGCGGTTTCGGAACAACCGTAGGGTGCGTACTCGTACACACCGCCCCATGATGGCGGGTCACCCCGCATCCCGACCTCGCACCCGGCGAGGGCGCGGTATGCGAGGCCGGAGGCAAGGAAAGCACACGCCCTTCCGAACATGGTACGTGCTCGCACGCACCGCTCCCATGATGGCGGCGCTCCCCCGCACCTCGGCCTCGCACCCGGCGAGGGCGCGGTATGCGAGGCCGGAGGCAGGAAAACACACGACCCTTCCGGCATGGTGCGTGCGAGTATGCACCCTACGGCTGTGCCGCGCGGGGCGCTCGGGGCTTCCTCGCGCCGCCGCGCCCTAGAGCCGCACGGAACCCACGATCACGTCGGTATCGTCCTGATTGCGCACCCAGACGGTGATGGAGCCGTCCTCGGCCGGCGTTCCGCCGGCGCGCACGGTGTCGCCGGGCCGCACCGGACGGGTGAAGCGGATCGAGAGTTCCGCCTTGCCGACCCGCTCGGCGCCGAAATTCCGGCGCAGCATCTGCCAGATCAGCCCCAGCGACATGGTGCCATGCGCGATCACCCCGCCCATCGGCGTGCGAGCGGCGAAATCCGCGTCCAGGTGGATCGGGTTGTAGTCGTCGGTGATCGCCGCATACTGGTTGATCTCGTCCTCCGAGACCGCCAGTTCGACCTCTGCCAGCGTTGACTGGATCACGCCGCCCATATCAGCCTCATTTCTCCGGTGAACAGGATGGTGCCGGCGGCGTCGCGCGTCTCGCTGGCGATGGTGACCCAGCCGCGGCCCTTCTTCGTCTCGGCGCTGGCGCAGGTCATGCGGGTGTGCAGCGTGTCGCCGATCTTCGGCATCTGCCGCAGGCTGAAGCTCTGGCTGGTATGGACATTGCCCGGCGGGCGCGGGCCGCAGCGGTCGATATAGGCGCGCATGATGATGACCGAGACCATGCCCTCCGGCACGGCCGGCAGGCATTCGGCATCGCGCGGGAACAGCCTGATCCAGCGCCGGACCAGCCGCTCGTCGAGGCGCAGCACCGCCTCGCCGAAATCGCGGCCGGGCGTGAAACCCTCAAACAACAAGGTCATGCAGTGCCATCCTCCCGTTCTTGCGGCGGCGTGGCCCGGGGACGGGCGCGGGGCCGTTTCCTACCATCATCCGCAGCCGGCGCGCGCGGTCAACCATGCAACCGGGGGCAGGGGGCCGGATTCGGGGTTTTCCTGCCCGCCGCTTCGGCCTAGCTTCCGCGACGACACGCCGCATCTGGCCGCCGCATCAGGAGGATGCCATGCCCTTGCCCTTCACCTGCGAAAAGCAGCCCGCCAGCGGCGCCCTCGGCATGGTGGTGACCAATGCGCCGCTGGGCTCGCTGGCCGGGCACGAGATCCTGGTGCTGGGCGGCAATGCCGTCGATGCGGCGGTGGCGGCGCTGCTGGCGCTGACCGTGGTCGAGCCGATGATGGTCGGCATTGCCGGCGGCGGTGTGTCGCATCTGCGGCTGGCGGACGGGCGGCATGTGGTGGTCGATGCGCTGTCCTGCGCCGGCGAGGCCATGCGCCCGGACATGTTCACCCCGGTCTCCGACCACCCGGATCACTACATGGAGGTCGAGGACCGCGCCAACACCATCGGCGCCAATGCCGTCGCCGTGCCCGGCAACCTGCGCGGCTGGCACCTGATGCAGCAACGTTACGGGCGGCTACCCTGGGCGGATGTGGTCGAGCCGGCGATCCGCATCGCGCGCGGCGGTTTCGCGGTCAGCCATTACCTCAACGGCGCGGTCAGCGAACATGCCGCCGACCTGGCGCTGGACCCGGAACTGGCGCGGCTGATGCTGCCCGAAGGGGCGCCCGTGGCGGTGGGTAGCCGCATGGTGATGGGTGATTACGCCGAATCGCTGCGCCTGGTGCAGCGTGAGGGGGCCGAGGCCCTGCATGGCGGCGCGCTGGGCCGGGCGATGGTCGAACGCATCGCCGGGCAGGGCGGGGTGATGACGCTGGCTGACCTGACCGGCTATCGCGCGATCGAGCGCCGGGCGATCTTCGGCAGCTATCGCGGCTTCGAGGTCGCCGGGCCGCCGCCGCCGGCCTCCTCGGGGGTGCATGTCACCCAGATGCTGAACATGCTGGAGAA
>JBEBVF010000168.1:0-5295 GCA_040392885.1 Paracoccus sp. (in: a-proteobacteria)
TTTCTTCGATCGTAATCACGACAAAAAACTTCCGCAATCGCGATCGCGCAGAAAGAACGGGCGCCGGAAAAACCTTCCCGCCAAGGGATACCTTGCGCGACGCCCCATGGCCGGCCCATTCTGAAGCCCATGCCCCTTCTCGCGAAAATGGCGGGCCAATGCCGAGGGCCGGCATGGGGCGCGGCGCTCGGCACCCTGGCCTTCGTCCTGGCCTTCCTGCTGCGGCAATTCGCGAATGTCGAGGACGCGCCCTTCGCTCCGTTCTTCCTGGCGGTCTGCGTCACGGCGGTCTTCGCCGGCTGGCGGCCGGCCGCCGCGGTGCTGCTCGCCTCGGTGGCGGCAGCCTGGTATTTCCACCTGCCGCCGGCACGGTCCTTCGTGCTCCTCTGGCCGCAGGGCCCGATAGCGATCGGCCTTTTCATCCTCGGCGCGGGCGTGCTGATCGCCCTGGCCGGGCTGCTGCAGACGGCGGCGCGGCGCCTCCAGACGCAGCGCCTTGAGATCGACCGGCTGCGCGCGCGTGAGGGCCATCTGCGCCATGAGCTGCGGCACCGCGTGGCGAACAGCGTCCAGTCCCTGGCCGCCGCCCTTTCGTTGCAGGCCTCGCACCTCGCCGGCATGCCAAAGGCGCAGGCCGCCATCGCCGATGCCGTTCAGCGGCTGCACAATCTCGGCATCGTGAACCGGCGCCTGCAGGATCCCGAACTCGCGCGGGAGCGGCTGGCCGAGGCACTGGACGCGCTGGCCCTGGAGCTGCTGCACTCGATGGGCCGCGAGGACATCGCCGTCGAGGTGGTGGTGGAGGCGCCGCCGCTGACGCTCGGCGCGGCCACGCTGGTCGCGATGATCGTCTCGGAGGCGGTCATGAACAGCGTCAAACATGGTTTTTCCGGCCGGCCCGGCGGCACCGTCTCGGTGACGCTGCGGCAGGGGCCGGGGGCCCTGATCCTGACCATCGGCGACGATGGCCATGGCCTATCGGGCGTCCTGCAGGACGAGCCGCGCTTCGGGACGACCATAATGGAAGGCTTCGCCCGACGCCTGGGCGGGGAATTCCGCCTGGAGGCCGCGGGCGGCGGCGGAGCGCGCGCCGTCGTCGATTTCCCCCTGCCGGAAACCCGGCCCGCCGTCACGCGTTGAACCCGGGACAGCAAACCCGGGACGTCTCGACATGCTGGCTTTCGCCCGACCGATGAAGATCCTCACGCCCAACGGCACCATCTTCGCCCGATACGCGATGGTGCCGAAACGCAAGGGCGAGGCCTGGTGGATCGTCTACCGGGATCATAACGGCGGGTGGTTCACCGTCATGGTGGAGCGCGACCGGATCCCAGCCTGATCCCCGGTGCCTATTCGGCGGCCTCGGGCTTCGTCGCGCCAGCCGCGACATGGCGGTTCTGGGGCCGCGGAATGCCGAGATGCTCCCGGAGCGTGGTGCCCTCGTAATCCTCGCGGAACAGGCCCCGGCGCTGCAGTTCCGGGACCACCTTGTCCACGAAATCCTGCAGGCAGGTCGGCATCACCGGGAAGGTGACCATGAAGCCGTCGCAGGCGCCGGCCTCCACCCATTCCTGCATCACGTCAGCCACCTGCGCGGCGGTGCCGCAGAAGGTCGCCTTGCTGCGGTTGTAGCGCATGGCCACCTGGCGCAGCGTCAGGCCCTGGCCGATGAGGCCAACGATCTCGGCGAAATAGGCCTGGTGGTGGTTGGCCGATTTGGGGATGCGGTGCTCGGGCACCGGCTCGTCCAGCGGCAGGTCGGAAAGATCCGTCTCCAGGTCCTGGCTGACGCGCAGCACGCCCACCGAGGGGTGCAGCATCTCCTGGTACTGCAGGTGACGCGCCTCGGCCTCCGCCTGGGTGTCGCCGACGATGACGGTGATGCCGCCCAGGATCTTCAGGCTGTCGCGCGGGCGGCCGTACTTCGCCATGCGGCCCTTGAGGTCGCCGTAGAACTTCACCGCGCCCTCGATCGTGGCGGAGGTGCCGAAGACGACCTCCGCCGTCTCGGCCGCGAGCTCCTTGCCGGTCTCGGAGGCGCCGGCCTGGATGATGACCGGATGGCCCTGCGGCGCGCGGGCGAGGTTGAGGCCGCCATTCACCCGGAAATGCTTCCCCTCATGCGCGACGACGTGGAACTTCGCCGGATCGAAGGTGAGCTTCTGCTCCCGGTCGTTGATGAAGGCGTCGTCCTCCCAGCCGTCCCAGAGCTGCTGCACGACCTGCACGAATTCCTGTGCGCGGGCATAGCGCTCGGCATGCGGGGCGAGCTTGGCGTGGCCATAGTTGCGGGCGGCGTAGTCGTTGGCCGAGGTCACCACGTTCCAGCCGGCGCGACCGCCCGAGATGTGGTCGAGCGAGGCGAAGGCGCGGGCGACGTTGTAGGGCTCGTTGAAGCTGGTCGAGACGGTGGCGCCGAGGCCGATGCGGCGGGTGGCGCCGGCCACGGCCGCCAGCATGGTCAGCGGCTCGAGCTGGTTCATGAAGACCGGCGCGTGGCTCCACATGCGCAGGTTGTCGACACGGACGGCCGGCGTGTCGGCAATGAAGAAGAGGTCGAACTTCCCCTGCTCGGCGATCTGCGCGATGCGCTGCCACCAGGCGATGTCCGTCCCGGCATCCGGCTGCGCCTCGGGCGCGAGCCAGGCGGCGAGGTGGTTGCCATTGGGCTGCACCAGCGTGGCCAGGGCGATTTTCTTCGGTGCGGACATCAAGGGTCTACCTGCTTTCTCGGGAAGGCCTGGGCGGGCGGCGCCGGCCACGAAAGCCCCATCCTACCGCAGCTCCCGGCGGAGTTGTCACCCCGCCCCTGCCAAAGTCAGAAGCGGCCCGTCGACAGGCCGGCGAGGCTGGCCGTCACGGCGCACGCCCGGAGGGCAGCAGCATCGGCCGCCCCATGGCGCGCCAGCGCGCGACGTTGCGGTTGTGCTCGTCGAGCGTGCGGGCGAAGGCATGGCCGCCCGTGCCGTCGGCGACGAAATACAGCGCGTCCGTCGCCTCCGGCCGGGTGGCGGCGCGCAGCGCCTCGCGCCCCGGGGAGGCGATCGGGCCCGGCGGCAGGCCACGGATCCGGTAGGTGTTGTAGGGATGCGACGTGTCGAGATCGGCGCGCGTCAGGGCGCGGTCCAGCGGCGCGCCCTGGGTGACGCCATAGGCGACCGTCGGGTCGGATTGCAGCATCATTCCGCGCCGCAGGCGGTTCACGAAGACGCCCGCCACCTGCCCGCGCTCTGCCGCCACGCCGGTTTCCTCCTCGATGATGGAGGCGAGGACGAGGGCCTCCCGCGGGGTCGCCAGCGGCAGGTCAGCGGCGCGGCTGGCCCAGGCCTCGGCCAGCGCCTGGTCCATCGCGGCCGTCGCGCGGCGCACGATCGCGGCCCGGCTGTCTCCGCGCTCGAAGACATATGTCTCGGGCAGCACGGCGCCTTCCTCCAGCGGGGGCACCTCGCCGGTCAGGCCTTCCGTCCGCTCGATGAGAGCGGCGATCTGCTGGGCGGTCAGCCCTTCGGGAATGGTGAGGCGGTACTGCACCACGCGCCCCTCGCGAAGGATGCGCAGCACTTCCGTCATGGTGACATGCGGCTCGAAGGCGAACTCGCCGGCGCGCAGCGGCCCCCGCTCGCGGGTGGCCCAGGCAGCCGCGGCAAAGATGCGCGGCTCGGCCACGACATTCTTTGCGTGGAGGGTCGCGGCGATGGCCTCGATCCCGCCGCGCGGGATCACGACCCGCGTAGAGGCCTCGAGCGGGCCCGGCCGGGAATAGGTGCCCCATCCCCAGATCCCGGCCCCGCAGGCCAGGAAGAGAATGAGGGCGCCGAGGACACCCAGAAGTCGGAGCATATCCGTCTAAAGCCGCGCCGGCCCGAAGGGTTGCGGCGCGGCCTTTCCGTCCGCGCTTACGGCGCGGCGCGGAAAATCACCGAGGCGTTGGTGCCGCCGAAACCGAAGCTGTTCGACAACGCCACGTCGATCTTCCGCTGCTGCGCCACCTTGGCCACGCGGTCGATCGGGCTTTCGCGCGACGGATCCTCGAGGTTCAGGGTGGGCGGCGCCACGTTGTCGCGAATGGCAAGGAGGGAGAAGATCGCTTCCACCGCGCCGGCCGCGCCAAGCAGATGCCCGATCGCCGACTTGGTGGACGACATGGCAACGCTCTTGGCGGCATCGCCGAAGATCCGCTCTACGGCGCCCAGTTCCACATCGTCCGCGAAGGTCGAGGTGCCGTGCGCGTTCACGTAGTTCACGGCATCCGGCGCGATACCGGCGTCGCGCAGGGCGGCCCGCATGGCGCGGAAGGCGCCGTCGCCGTCATCCGGCGGCGCGGTGATGTGATAGGCGTCGCCGGACATGCCGTAGCCGATCACTTCGCCATAGATCTTGGCGCCGCGGGCAATGGCATGTTCGCGCTCTTCGAGCACGACGATGCCGGAGCCCTCGCCCATGACGAAGCCGTCGCGATCCCGGTCATAGGGGCGCGATGCTTCTTCCGGGCGGTCGTTGAAATTGGTCGCCAGCGCCTTGCAGGCGGCGAAGCCGGCCAGCGCGATGCGCGAAACCGAACCTTCGGTGCCGCCGGCGATCATGACATCGGCATCGTCGAGCGCGATCAGGCGCGCGGCATCGCCGATCGCATGCGAGCCCGTCGAGCAGGCCGTCACGACCGAATGATTCGGTCCCTTGAAGCCGTAGCGGATCGAGACCTGGCCGGAAGCCAGGTTGATCAGCCGGCCGGGAATGAAGAACGGGCTGATGCGGCGGGGGCCCTTGTCGCGCAGCGTGAAGCCGGCCTCGACAATGCCCTGGATGCCGCCGATGCCGGAGCCGATCAGCACACCGGTGCGGATCTGGTCCTCATAGGCGGTCGGCAGCCAGCCCGAATCGTGGACGGCCTGGTCGGCCGCGGCCATGGCGAAGACGATGAAATCATCGACCTTGCGCTGGTCCTTCGGCTCCATCCAGTCGTCGGGATTGTATTTTCCGTCGGCCTTGTCGCCGTGGGGAATCAGGCAGGCGATCTGAGCCGGCAGGTCATCGACCTGGAAGCTCGTGACCTTCTGGGCGCCGCTCTTGCTGGCCAGAATATTCGCCCAGTTGGCGTCGACGCCGCAACCGAGCGGCGTCACCATCCCCATCCCGGTTACAACGACACGTCTCATACGATTCCCCCGATCCGGACCCAGATGGGCCCGGCCGTTTCAGTTGCGCTTGCCAAGTTGAACGAACGGCCGATCAGCCGGCGTTCTTTTCCAGGAAGCTGACGGCGTCGCCGACGGTCAGGATCGTCTCGGCCGCATC
>JBEBVF010000169.1:0-5268 GCA_040392885.1 Paracoccus sp. (in: a-proteobacteria)
GAGCTGACCTTCGAGATCCTCGACGACAAGGGCCGCAAGCGGCAGTTCGGATCGGTCGCCGGCGGCGGCCGCTATGACGATCTGGTCGAGCGGTTCACCGGGCAGAAGGTGCCAGCGACCGGCGTGTCCATCGGCGTGGACCGGCTACTGGCCGCGCTACGCGAGAAGAATACGGCCGGCACGGCGGCACATGGCCCTGTCGTCGTCACCGTCATGGACCGCGACCGCATGGGCGACTATCTGGCGATGGCCGCAACCCTGCGCAAAGCCGGCATTCGCGCCGAGGTTTATCTTGGCAATCCCAAGAACTTCGGCAACCAGTTGAAATATGCCGACAAACGCGGTGCACCCGTCGCCATCATCCAGGGCACGGACGAGGCCAACAGGGGCGTGGTGCAAGTCAAGGACCTGATCCTCGGCGCCCGCATCGCCGAGGGTGCCACCCTTGAGGAATGGAAATCCCGCCCGGCGCAGGTCGAGGTACCGCTTTCGGATCTGGTCGCCACCGTGCAGGGGATGCTGGCGCCGTGAGCGGGGCGCCCTCGAAACAGCACAAGGCGCAGGTCGGGCGCCGGTTCCTGGACGCCTTCCGCGCCGCCGGCGCCGTCGAGGTCGCGCCCGACATCCTGCTGCCGGCCGAAACCCTGCTCGACCTCTATGGCGAGGACATCCGCGCCCGCGCCTATGTCACCACCGATCCACTGCGCGGCGAGGTCATGCTGCGCCCAGATTTCACCGTGCCGGTGACGCGGATGCATATGGAAAACGGCGCCGAACCCGCCCGCTACTGCTATTTGGGCGAGGTGTTCCGCAAGCAGGACCATGGCGACACCCTGCCCGCCCATCCCCGCGACAACGAATATCTCCAGGCCGGGTTCGAGCTGTTCTCGCGCGATCCGCAGGCCGATGCCGAACTGTTTGCGCTGTTCCACCGCCTGCTGGCGCCGCATGGCGTGACGGCGGTGATGGGCGACATGCAGATCCTGCTGGACGCGGTGGCGGCGCTGCCGATCTCGGCGGCGCGGCGTGCGGCGCTGCTGCACCATGTCTGGCGGCCGCGGCGGTTCGAGCGGCTGATGGCGCGGTTCTCCGCCCCGGCGCGCCCGCGCAGCTTTCCGGGCGGCGCGGCGCCCTGGTCCGGGCTGCGCAGCCGCGACGAGATGGCGGCGCGCATGGCCCGGCTGGAGGCCGATGGCCGCGAGGCCCCGCTGCCCGCCGCCAATGCCGACCTGCTGCGCCGGCTGTTCGCCACCAGCGGCCCGGCCCCGCAGGCGCTGGCCGCGCTGCGCGACCTCGCCGGGCCGCTGCCGGCCATCGCCCCGGCGGTGGAACGGCTGGCGGCGCGTCTGGAGGCCATTGCCACCGCCGGCATCGCGCTGGACTCGCTGCATTTCGATGCCAGCCACGGCCGGCGGGTGATGGAATATTACGACGGCATGACCTTCAGCTTCACCGCACCCGGCCATGCGGACTGGCCGCCGGTGGCGCAGGGCGGGCGCTATGACGCGCTGACCGCGGTGCTGGGCGAGGGCCGCGCCATTCCCGCCGTCGGCGGCATCATCCGCCCCGGCCTGGTCGCGGAACTGGAGGGGGCGGCATGATCCGGCTGGGGGTGCCCTCCAAGGGCCGGCTGATGGAGCAGAGCTTCGACTGGTTCGCGGATCGCGGCCTGCGGCTCAGCCGCGCCGGCGGCGACCGCGAATATGCCGGCCGGGTCGAGGGCATCGACGGGCTGTCGCTGGTGCTGCTCTCGGCCGGGGAAATCCCCCGCGAGCTGGCCGCCGGGCGCATCGACCTCGGCGTCACCGGCACCGATCTGGTGCGCGAGAAGCTGGCCGGCTGGCGCTCGGTCGTGGCCGAGATCGCGCCGATGGGCTTCGGCCATGCCGATCTGGTGCTGGCGGTGCCCGATTGCTGGCGCGACGTGGACTCGCTGGACGACCTCGACAGCGTGGCCCGCGATTTCCGCCGCGCGCATGGCTTCCGGCTGCGCATCGCCACGAAATACCACCGTCTGGTGCGGCATTTCCTGTCCGAGGCCGAGATCGCGGATTACCAGCTGGTCGACAGCCAGGGCGCGACCGAGGGCACCGTCGCCAACCAGACCGCCGAGGCCATCGCCGACATCACCTCCTCGGGCGAGACGCTGCGGGCGAATCACCTCAAGATCCTGCCCGACGCACTGATCCTGCAAAGCCAGGCGACGCTGTTCGCCAACCGCGCCCGGCACGAGGCCGCCGGCGCCGACTGGGATGCGCTGCTGGCGCGGTTCTGACGCCATGCGCTACGCGTTCCCCGAACAGGTTGAAACGGCGCGCTTCACCCTGCGCCGCGCCCGCATCGCCGATGCGGAGGCGATCTTTGCCGGCTACGCAACGGACCCGGCGGTGACGCGCTTTCTCGGCTATGTGCCGCCCGCCAGCCCCGAGCAGACGCGGGCATTCCTGGCCCAGGTCGAGGCGGACTGGGAGGCCGGCACCCGCTTTGCCTCGGTGATCCTGCGCAGGGGCGAGGCGCAGGTTCTGGGGATGATCGAGGCGCGGGTGGCGACCGGCATGGTCGGCTATGGCTATGTGCTGGCCCGCGCCGGCTGGGATCGGGGCTGCATGAGCGAGGTCCTGCGTCACCATGTCGACCACGCCCTGTCCCGGCCCGGGATCTGGCGTGCCGAGGCGCTGTGCGACGTGGAAAACCACGCCTCGGCGCGGGTGATGGAAAAGGCCGGGATGGTGCGCGAGGGCGTTCTGCGGCGCCGGATCACGCTGCCGGCGCTGTCACCCGAGCCGCGCGACGCGCTGATCTATGCGCGCTGCGTGTGAACGCGGCCCCTAGGCCCCCTCCGCCTCCTCCAGCCGCTCGGCCAGCGATTCGGCGCGGGCGGCCAGTTCGGCCAGGCTGTCCAGCACGTCGCCGGGGATCACCGGCACCTCGACCTTGACCGGGTTGGATTTCAGCCGCTGCAACTCGCGCTCGGCGGCCAGCGCCCGGTCTTCCAGCGTGCCCATGCGGTCGGCCAGCATCAGCGAGGCCAACAGCAACAGCCGCGCCTCCGGCATCCGCCCGGCCTGCTCCAGGATCGCCTGCGCCTCGGCATCCAGCATGGTGGCGGCGCGGCGCAGCAGCTTTTCCTCGCCGGGCTGGCAGGACAGCTCGTATTCCTTGTGGCCGATCGAAAATTGCACATTCGCCATGGTTCAGCGCGCCCCCTCGTCATCCTCGCCCGAGGTTCCGAAGCGCAGGATGCGCCCCTCCTGCGGCAGCAGTTCCACATCGCCGTCGAACCCCGCCTGCGGCACCTCCGCCGGCATGTCGGGCGGCAGGGGCGCGGTCTCGGGGATGCCCAGCATGGTCTCCAGCGCGGCGAGGATGTCGCCCATCTGCGCGATCTCGGCGGCGCGGGCGGCCTGCAATGCCTCGATCTCGGCATCCAGCGCCTTGCGCACCGCGTCCAGCCGCTCGGGCGTGTCCCTGGCCTCGATCAGCGCCCGGTTGGCGGCGATCAGCGCGTCATTGGCCGCGGCCAGCCGCGCCGCCTCGGCCGCGGCGGCGGCCAGGCGCTGGCGGGCGCGCTCCAGCGCGGTCTCCTGCCGGCGGCGCAGGGCGGCCATGTCGTCGCTGGCCGCGGGCTCGGCCTCCGGCAGGGTCGTCGGGGCGATGGCGGGCGCGGTTGCGGCATCCCCGGCGCGGCGCATGGCCGCGAACAGCCGGTCGAGGCCATAGTCGATCCGGTCGAGTGCAACACCGAGGCGCTGTTCGCATGCTGCGATATCGTTCATCTCGTCCTTCCTTGTATCCTGTGGTCTTGTCGCATCCCGCGCCCATGCTGACAAGCGAAAGGCTGGAAACCGGCGGCGCCCCGCGCTAAGCCCTGCGCAACGCCAGCCACAGGGGGCCCGTCATGCGCCAGGCCGAAATCGAGCGCCGCACCCAGGAAACCGCGATTCGCGTCGCCCTCGACCTCGACGGCACCGGGGCGCGGCAGATCGCCACCGGCATCGGCTTCTTCGATCACATGCTGGACCAGATTGCCCGGCATTCGCTGATCGACATGGAGGTCTCGGCCGAGGGCGACCTGCATATCGACGACCACCACACGGTCGAGGATACCGGCATCGCGCTCGGCCAGGGACTGGCGCGGGCGCTGGGCGACAAGCGCGGCATCCGCCGCTATGGCAGCTTCCACCTGGCAATGGACGAGGCGCTGGTGCGGGTGGCGCTGGACCTGTCGGCACGGCCCTATCTGTGCTGGAACCTGCCCTTCCCCACCGAAAAGATCGGCACCTTCGACACCCAGCTGGTGCGCGAGTTCTTTCAGGCGCTGGCCACCCATGGCGGCATCACCCTGCATGTCGACCTGATCCGGGGCGAGAACAGCCACCATATCGCCGAGGCCGCGTTCAAGGCCCTGGCCCGCGCCCTGCGCGAGGCGGTCGAGCCCGACCCGCGGCTGGGCGATGCGCTGCCCTCGACCAAGGGCATGCTCTGATGCGCGTCGTGCTGGTGGATTACGCCGGCGGCAACCTGCATTCGGCGCAGAAGGCGGTGGCGCTGTGCGGGCGCGACCTGGGGGCGGAGGTCACGGTGACCGCCGATCCCGATGCGGTGGCCCGCGCCGACCGCATCGTGCTGCCCGGCGACGGCGCCTTCCCGGCCTGCAAGGCGGCGCTGGACGCGGTGCCGGGGCTGGTCGAGGCGCTGGAGGAGGCGGTGCTGCGCCGCGCCGTGCCGTTTCTGGGCATCTGCGTCGGCATGCAGATGCTGGCGACCACGGGGCACGAATACCGCCCGACGCCCGGCCTCGGCTGGATCGGCGGCGAGATCCTGCGCATCGCCCCCGCCGACCCGGCGCTGAAGATCCCGCAGATGGGCTGGAACGAGTTGCAGATATGCCGGCCGCATCCGGTGCTGGACGGGGTGGCCTCGGGCGATCACGCCTATTTCGTGCATGGCTGGCAGTTCCGCCCGCACGATCCCGCGCATCTGGTGGCCGAGGTCGATTACGGCGGCCCGGTGACGGCGGTGGTGGCGCGCGACAATATCGTCGGCACCCAGTTCCACCCGGAAAAGTCGCAACGCACCGGGTTGCGCATCCTGCGGAATTTCCTCGCCTGGCAGGTGTGAACCGGCCGGCGGAGCGCATTAACACGCATCCCACCGCCCGAGCGGGCGGTCTCACGGACGCACGTTGCAGGGTCTGCGTAGGGCGATGAATGTGGAACGGGCCCCGCACAGGCCGGCGCCGCAAACGGTGCGTACAAGCACGCACCC
>JBEBVF010000170.1:0-5226 GCA_040392885.1 Paracoccus sp. (in: a-proteobacteria)
GCTTCTTCTGGGCCGAGGTGGTGCCCATCTTCACCAGCGACCACGAGCGCAGGATGTATTCCTGGATGCTGGCCCGGATCCACCACATCGCATAGGTGGCCAGCCGGAAGCCGCGCTCCGGGTCGAAGCGCTTGACCGCCTGCATCAGACCCACGTTCGCCTCCGAGATCACCTCGGCCTGCGGCAGGCCATAGCCGCGATAGCCCATGGCGATCTTGGCGGCCAGGCGCAGGTGGCTGGTCACCAGCTTGTGAGCGGCCTCGCTGTCCTCGTGATCGGCCCAGCGCTTGGCCAGCATGTATTCTTCCTCGGGTTCCAGCAGCGGGAACTTGCGGATTTCCTGAAGATAGCGGTTCAGCCCCTGTTCGGGACTGGGAGCCGGAAGATTGGTCAGATTGGCCATGGGCGCCTCCTTGCGCGAAGGTCAAACACGCGCGGGCGGCGCGGGGTTCCGGGAGGTGGCGTCGCGCAGGGCGGCGATCAGCGCCTCCATGTCGGCGGGAAGCGGCGCATCGAACTGCATCGCCTCGCCGCTGTCGGGATGGGTAAAGCCGAGGCTGGCGGCATGCAGCGCCTGGCGGGGAAAGGCGCGCAGCGCCGCCGCCGCCGGGCCGAGGGCGCGGGCCGAGGCCTGCCTGGCGCCGCCATAGACCGGATCGCCGACGAGGCCCAGCCCGGCATGGGCCAGATGCACGCGGATCTGGTGGGTGCGGCCGGTCTCCAGCCAGCATTCGGCCAGCATGGCGGCGGGCGGCGTGCCGAAGGCTTCCAGCATCCGCGCCCGCGTCACCGCATGGCGGCCGCGGTCAAAGCTGACCGCCTGGCGCTGGCGGTCGCCGGGATGGCGGCCGAGCAGGGTGGTCAGGCGCAGGATGCCGCCCGGCTCGAACACCGCGCCGGGCACGCCACGCAGGCGCGGATCGGCGGCGTCGATCACCCCATGCGCCAGCGCCAGATAGCGGCGATGCACCGTGTGACGGGCGAATTGCGCGGCCAGATGCTGATGGGCATGGTCGGTCTTGGCCACCACCAGCAGGCCCGACGTGTCCTTGTCGATGCGATGGACGATGCCGGGGCGGCCGGGGCCGCCGACCGCCGACAGCGCCGCGCCACAATGCGCCATCAGCGCGTTGACCAGCGTGCCCGAGGGGCTGCCCGGCGCCGGATGCACCACCATGCCGGCGGGCTTGTTGATGACGATCAGCGCCGCGTCCTCGTGCCAGATGTCCAGCGGGATCGCCTCGGGTCGGGCATGGGCGGGGGCCGGCGCCGGCAGGGTGATGGCGTAATCGCCGGCGGCGGCGCGGGTCTTGAGGCCCAGCACGGCGCCGTCCGGGCCGGTGATGGCGCCCTCCTCGATCAGCCGGGCGAGGCGCGAGCGCGACAGGCCCGCCCCCTCTGGCGCCAGGGCGGCGAGGGCCTTATCAACCCGGTCGGGGCTGGGTGCGTCCAGCGTGATGATGAGGGGGTCCGGCATGGGCGACAACCTAGCAGAGGGCGGGGCGCAAGGGAAAGGCCCGCAACCGGCCCCCGCGCCGGCCCCCGACGCGCCGCCCGGGGCCGTCCAGGGCGCGGTTCCGGGCCGCGAGGCCGAGGCCATGCTGCGCTGGCTGCGGCGCTTGGTCACGGGGCTGGCCGTGGTGATGGGGGTGGGCATCCTCGCCGTGGCCGCGGTGCTGTGGGTGCGGCTGGGGCCGGGCGGCACGCCGCCGCCGGGCGCCATCCCGGCGCTGCCGGCACAGATCGCGCTGCCCGACGGCCTGCGGGCGCAGGCCGTGACCTTCGCCCGCGACTGGATCGTGGTGGTCGCGGACAGCGGCGAGGTGCTGCTGTTCGACCGCGACGGCGGCCTGCGCCAGCGGGTTGCGCCTCAGTTGCCCTGAACGTCGCCCTGGACGGGTCCGGCGCCGGCCGGGTCCAGCCGGTCGAGGCGGGCGCGCAGCTCGGCATTCTCGGTGCGGGCCTTGATCGCCATGTCGCGGACGGCCTCGAACTCCTCGCGGGTCACAAGATCGCGATCGGCAAGCTGGCGGTCCACCCAGCCCTTGAAGGCGTTCTCGGCCTCGTTGCGGGCGCCCTGGGCCACGCCCATGGCATTGCTCATCAGGCGCGACATGTCGTCGAAGATGCGGTTTTTCTCGGTCATCGGTGTCCCTGCGGGATGGGGGTTCGGCCCTCCATATGGGGCACGGGCGGGCCCGGTTCAATCGCCCGGTGGCGCCGCGGCGGGGCAGGCGCGCTTGACAGCGCGCCCCGGCGCCCTATCCAAGCGGGCAGGAAGCAGACGGACCCGCCGCCATGATCGCCTTTCCCGACATCTCGCCCGAGATCGTGACCATCCCGCTGGCCGGCTATGAATTCGCCATCCGCTGGTATGCGATGGCCTATCTGGTCGGGCTGCTGCTGGGCTGGTGGCTGGTCCAGCATGTCATGCGCCGCCCGGCGCTGTGGGGCGGGCCGCCGCCGATGCAGCCGGCGCAGGTCGAGGGGCTGCTGACCTGGATCATCCTCGGCGTCGTGCTGGGCGGGCGGCTGGGCTATGTGCTGTTCTATCAGCCCGGCTACTATCTGGAAAATCCGGGGCAGGCGCTGGTGCTGTGGCATGGCGGCATGTCCTTCCATGGCGGTTTCGCCGGGGTGATCCTGGCCGCATGGCTCTATGCCGGGGCGCAGGGCATCGCGCGGCTGCGGCTGGCCGATGCGCTGTCGCTGGCGGCGCCGATCGGCCTCGGCCTCGGCCGCATCGCCAATTTCATCAATGCCGAGCTGTGGGGCCGGCCCACGGATGCGCCCTGGGGCGTGGTGTTTCCCGGCGAGGCCGCCCAGACCTGCCCCGGCATCACCGGCCCCTGCGCCCGCCATCCCAGCCAGCTTTACGAGGCCGGGCTGGAAGGGGTGCTGCTGTTCGTGCTGCTGATGCTGCTGGTGGCGCGCGGCGGGCTGCGCCGGCCCGGCCTGGCCTTCGGCCTGTTCCTCGCCGGCTATGGCGCCGCGCGGATCTTCGTCGAGCATTTCCGCCAGGCCGATGCGCAGTTCATCACGCCGGACAACCCGCTGGGCCATGTCATCGGCGGTCCGGTCTGGGGGCTGAGCATGGGGCAGCTGCTGTCGCTGCCGATGCTGCTGATCGGACTGGGCTTCATTATGCACGCGCTGCGGCGGCCGCCGGTGGGCGCGTGACGCCGCTGGGCGCCATCCTTGCCGCGCGCATCCGCGCGCATGGGCCGATGCGGCTGGACGAATACATGCAGGCCTGCCTGCTGCATCCCGAACACGGTTATTACACGACCCGCGAACCCTTTGGCACGGAAGGGGATTTCACCACCGCGCCCGAGATCAGCCAGATGTTCGGCGAGATGCTGGGAGCCGCCCTCGCCCAGGCCTGGCTGGATCAGGGCCGCCCCGCCCATGCCGTGCTGGCCGAGATCGGCCCCGGCCGCGGCACGCTAATGGCCGATACCTTGCGGGTGCTGCGCCGCGTGCCCGGATGGCGGGCCGAGGTCTGGCTGGTCGAGGCCAGCCCCCGCCTGCGCGCCCTCCAGCGCGAGCTTCTGGGCGCGGTGCGCCATGTCGATACCGTGGCCGACCTGCCCGAGGCGCCGCTGTTCCTGCTGGCCAACGAGTTCTTCGACGCCCTGCCCATCCGCCAGTTCCGCCGCATGGCCGGGGGCTGGGCCGAGGTGATGGTGACCGCCGCGCCCGGGGGACTCGCCTTCGGCCTCGGCCCGGCCCTGCCGCTGCCGCGGCCGGCGCCGCCGGGCGCGGTCTGGGAGGTCTGCGAGGCCGCGCCGCCGGTGGCGGCAGCGGTGGCCGGACGGATCGCCCGCCATGGCGGGGCGGCGGTGTTTCTGGACTATGGCGGCTGGGACGGGCAGGGCGATACCCTGCAGGCGCTGCAAGGCGGCCGTCCCGCCGACCCGCTGGCCGCGCCGGGACGCGCCGACCTGACCGCGCATGTCGATTTCGCCCCCATCGCCGCGGCGGCGCGGGCGGCGGGGGCGCAGGTCTCGGCGCTGGCGGAACAAGGCGCGCTGCTGGCGCGGCTGGGCATCGGTGCCCGCGCCGCCGCCCTGGCCCAGGCGCGGCCGGATCAGGCCGATGCCATCGCCGCCGCCCTTCATCGCTTGACCGACCCGGCGGAAATGGGACAGTTGTTCAAGGCGCTGGCATTGTGGCCGGCGGCGGCCCCGCCCGTGGCCGGCTTTTCCCCGGCCGGTCCGCCGGCCGGGACAGAGTGAAGGCGAGGTCATGCAGGTCATGCTGGAAATCCTGACCCATCCGCTGCTGGACGGCGTGCGGCATGGCTTTTTCACCCGCAAGGGCGGTGCCTCGACCGGGCTCTACGAGGGGCTGAACTGCGGCCGCGGCTCGGATGACCAGGCCGGCGCGGTGACCGTCAACCGCGCCCGCGTCGCCGAGGCCATGGGGGTCGCCCCCGACCATCTGGCCGGCGTGCATCAGGTGCATTCGACCGAGGTGGTGGTGCTGCGCGACGCCGCCGGCATCGCCGCCGCCCGCGAGGCCCGGGCCGATGCGCTGGTCACGGCGGTGCCCGGCATCGCGCTGAGCATCCTGACCGCCGATTGCCAGCCGATCCTGCTGGCCGATGCGCAGGCCGGGGTGATCGGCGCCGTCCATGCCGGCTGGCGCGGCGCCTTCGGCGGCGTGATCGAGGCCACGGTCGCCGCCATGCAGGACCTGGGCGCGCGCCGGATCAATGCCGTGATCGGCCCCTGCATCAGCCAGCGCGCCTATGAGGTCGGCTGGGAGGTCATGGAGCAGTTCACCGACGACAATCCCGAGGATGCGCGCTTTTTCGCCGGCGGCCCCAACGGGCGGCCGATGTTCGACCTGCCCGGCCTCGGCCTTGCCCGTCTGCGCGACCTGGGGGTGGAGGCGGAGTGGTGCCGGCACTGCACCTATTCCGACCCGGCGCGCTTCTTCAGCTATCGCCGGGCCACGCACGAGGAAAAGGCCGATTACGGCCGGCTGATCTCGGTGATCGTGCTCTAGGCTATTCGTCCGCCGCCGCGCGGGCCTCGACCACGTCGAAGGGCACGCCCGGCTCGTCCTTGGCGCAGCGGATCACCAGCGAGGTCTTGACCGAGGCCACGTTCTCGGCCGCCGTCAGGCTCTGGGTCAGGAACTGCTGGAAGCTGGACAGGTCCGGGGCCACGCATTTCAGAATGAAGTCGATCTCGCCGTTCAGCATGTGGCATTCGCGCA
>JBEBVF010000171.1:0-5223 GCA_040392885.1 Paracoccus sp. (in: a-proteobacteria)
CCGCGTGGCGGGCGGAGGCGGCGGCGCCCTCCGCAGGGTCAGCGTGGGCGCCTGTCGCGACCGGGAGAGGCGAGGCCGCGGCGCTTGGCGGCAAGCATGGGAGGGAGGCGGCAAGGCCGGAACCCGGCGGAGGCGGCGGCATCCTCTCGCAGGGTCAGCGTGTGCGCCTGTTCGCGACCGGGAAGGGCGAGGCGACGGCGCTCATCGGCAAGTACGGGAGGGGGACGGCTCGCTCCGCAGGGTCAGCGTGTGCGCCTCTTCCCGACCGGGAGGGGTGAAGCGCCAGCGGGCGAGCATGGAAAGGAGCGAAACGGGCAAGGCCGGAGCCGGACTCGGGAGGCCCCGCACTGAGGGCGGCTCGGCCGGGACGGCGCTACAGCCGCTGTCGGATGCGCTCCACGAAGGCGTTAGTCCAGCCCAGCGCGCGCGAGCGGTTCGGGCGCAGCCACATCCAGTTCAGCAGCCCGGCGGGGATGCCCAGGACCAGGCCGATGACCGCCGCCCAGATGAAGGTCGAGACGCTGACATTGCCCATCACCAGACCGGCCACCACCACCGCCCCGGCGATACAGGCCACCCAGAGATGCACGAGGATGATGCGAAGCCAGGGAAGCATGGCCGTCTCCTTCGTTCTTGCATGCGCCGCTGCCGAAACCCGCCCGCCGGGCGCGCCCGACGCGCCTTGCGGCCGCGCCGCCGGATGCCGAGGGATCTCGGTGCGGGCCGTTCTGGCGCAACGCCGGCAATGCCGTTTTGTTCCGCCTGCCGCCGCCAGCGACACCCGGCCGGATGGCGGCCCGGCGCCCCGCGCCCGCCTGCCGCAGGCGCCCGTATCGGCCCGCCGCCGCCCCTGCCTTGCGTCCGCCAAGATCGTTGCGCGCGCAGCGCCGATCAGTTACCCCCTTGCGGCACATACCGCCACGAAAGGCCCGTCCCATGCGTCTGTCGCGCTATTTCCTGCCCGTGCTGAAGGAAGACCCCAAGGAGGCGCAGATCGCCAGCCACCGGCTGATGCTGCGCGCCGGCATGATCAAGCAGCAGGCGGCGGGCATCTATTCCTGGCTGCCGCTGGGCTACAAGGTGCTGCGGCGCATCGAGCAGATCGTGCATGAGGAACAGCAGCGCGCCGGCCATATCCCGCTGCTGATGCCGACGCTGCAATCGGCCGACCTGTGGCGCGAATCCGGCCGCTACGACGATTACGGCGAGGAGATGCTGCGCATCCGCGACCGCCACAAGCGCGACCTGCTCTACGGGCCGACGAACGAGGAGATGATCACCGACATCTTCCGCGCCCATGTGTCCAGCTACAAGGACCTGCCGCTGACGCTCTATCACATCCAGTGGAAGTTCCGCGACGAGATCCGGCCGCGCTTCGGCGTCATGCGCGGGCGCGAGTTCCTGATGAAGGACGGCTACAATTTCGACCTGACAAAGGAGGACGCGCTGCACGCCTATAACCGGCATCTGGTCAGCTATCTGCGCACCTATGAGCGCATGGGGCTGCAGGCGATCCCGATGCGGGCCGATTCGGGGCCGATCGGCGGCGAGGACACCCATGAATTCCTGGTGCTGGCCGATACCGGCGAGTCGGAGGTGTTCTACGACAGCGAGATCACCGACCTGCGCTTCGGCGAGCGCCAGATCGACTATGACGATCCGGCGGCCTGCGCGGCGGTGCTGGCGGAATTCACCAGCCGCTATGCCCGCACCGACGAGACCCATGACCCGGCCCTGTTCGAGCAGATCCCCGAGGGCCGCCGCCGCTCGGCCCGCGGCATCGAGGTCGGGCAGATCTTCTATTTCGGCACCAAGTATTCCGAGCCGATGGGCGCCACCGTGGTCGGTCCCGACGGCCAGCGGGTGCCGGTGCATATGGGCAGCCACGGCATCGGCGTCTCGCGCCTGGTCGGCGCCATCATCGAGGCCAGCCATGACGAGCGCGGCATCGTCTGGCCCGAGGGGGTGACGCCGTTCCATGTCGGCATCGTCAACCTCAAGCAGGGCGACAGCGCCACCGACAGCGCCTGCGAGGCCCTCTACGAGGCGCTGAAGGCGCAGGGGCTGGAGCCCCTCTATGACGACCGCGACGAGCGCGCCGGGGCGAAATTCGCCACCATGGACCTGATCGGCCTGCCCTGGCGGATCACCGTCGGCCCGCGCGGCGTGGCGGCGAACATGGTCGAGCTGACCAGCCGCCGCAGCGGCGAGAGCGAGGAGCTGTCCGCCGCCGACGCGGTGCAGCGCCTGCGCGACATCTATGCGCCGGTCCTGGCCGCCGCCCTCTGACCCGTCACGGCACCGCCGGGTTCCGGCGGTGCCCTCACGCATCCAGCCGCGTCCCAGCCAGGTGCCCTCCCGCCTCTGAAAAGGATCGTGCCATGTCCCTGACCGTTCTGATGATCGTGCTGACCCTGGGGAGCGACGGCCAGCGTTCCGCCGCCTTCGTCGACACCGCCTCCATCCCCGAATGCGAGCAGCGCGCCGCCAATGTCCGCCGCATCATCGGCAGCAGCGCCACCGTCGAGGCGACGATCTGCCTGCCCTCGGAGCAGAGCTTCGACCCGTTCATGCACGGCGCCGACGAGGACGAGGAGCCGCGCCACGCCTATCTGATCTCGCATGACGATGCCCGGGTGACCGTGCGCGAGGTGGAAAGCTGCGACACCGCCACACCGGCCCCGGGCGAGGTCTGCGCGACCTCGATCCAGGGCATGCTGGCGCCGTGAGGGCGCGGCCCGCCGCCCTCCGGCGGGCCTTCCAATTCCACCGCTCCGGGCCGATATAGGAAGGATGTCGCTACCGCCCTCCTTTCTCGACGAGATCCGCGCCCGCGTGCCGCTGAGCCGCGTGATCGGGCGCAAGGTGACATGGGATCTGCGCCGCTCGAACCAGGCGCGCGGCGACTGGTGGGCGCCCTGCCCCTTTCACGGCGAAAAGACCGCCAGCTTCCATTGCGACGACCAGAAGGGCTTCTATTACTGCTTCGGCTGCCACGCCAAGGGCGACGCGCTGACCTTTCTGCGCGAGGCCGACGGGCTGGGCTTCATGGAGGCCGTGCAGCTTCTGGCCGCCGAGGCCGGGCTGGCCATGCCCGAGCGCAGCCCGCAGGCCCAGGCGCGCAGCGACCGCGCCGGCCAGTTGCGCGATGTGCTGGAACAGGCGACCCGCTGGTTCCGCATGCAGCTGCGCGCCGGGACCGGCGCACAGGCGCGCGCCTATCTGGCCGGGCGCGGGCTGGACGAGGCCGATTGGGACCGGTTCGAGATCGGCTTTGCCCCCGATGACCGCCACGCCCTGCTGACGGAGCTGCGCGCCCGGGGGGTGGATGAATCGCTGGTGGTGGAATCCGGCCTCGCCGCCCGCCCCGACAATGGCAGCCCCTATGACCGCTTCCGCGGCCGCATCATCTTCCCCATCCGCGACGCAGGCGGCCGGGCCATGGCCTTCGGCGGCCGGGCCATGGACCCCAATGCGCGGGCGAAATACCTCAACAGCCCGGAGACGCCGCTGTTCGACAAGGGCCGCAACCTCTACATGCTCGGCCCGGCCCGGGCGGCGGTGGCCAGGGGCGCGCCGCTGGTGGTGGCCGAGGGCTATATGGACGTGATCGCCCTGATCCGCGCCGGGTTCGAGGGGGCGGTGGCGCCGCTGGGCACCGCCATCACCGAGGACCAGCTGCGGCTGATGTGGCGGGTTTCTCCCGAGCCGGTGATCGCGCTGGATGGCGACACGGCGGGGCTGCGCGCGGCGATGCGGCTGGTCGATCTGGCGCTGCCGATGACCGGGCCGGGTCAGGCGCTGCGATTCGCGCTGATGCCGCCGGGCCAGGACCCCGACGACCTGCTGCGCGCAGGCGGGGCGCAGGCGATGGCGGCGATCATCGACAAGGCCCGGCCGCTGGTCGACCTGCTCTGGCAGCGCGAGACCGAGGGCAAGAGCTTCGACAGCCCCGAGCGGCTGGCCGCGCTGGACCACGCGCTGGCGCAGGCGGTGGCGCGCATCCCCGATGCCGCCACCCGCGGCCATTACGAGCGGGCGCTGAAGACCCTGAAATGGCAGAGCTTCGGCCGCAAGCCCGAGCCGCGCCCGGCGCCGGGCCGGCGCGGCGACCGCCGGGCGCCGCGGCTGGACCTGCCGATGCCGCAGACGGTGGCCTCGGCCACGGCCATGCAGGAGGAGGCCGGCGTCGCGCTGCAGGAGGCGGTGGTGCTGGCGATCTGCGCCCGCCACCCGCAGCTTGCCGACGGCATCGAGGCCCGGCTGGAGCGGCTGCACCCCACCGACCGGCCCCGCGCCGACCTGCTTTATGCCATTCTGTGCGGTTGCATGGACCCGGCGGCCGAGGCGGCCCTTGAAACCCTGATGCGCAATCCTCATGTCCGCCAGGCCGTGGCCATCGCCAACCCGGAGCATCCGCGCGCCGCCGACCTGCTGCGCAACGCGCTGGACCGGCTGGAGGCACGCCGCGGCAGCGAATCGGAGCAGGCAAGGGCCGAGCGCGAACTGTCCGGCGACACCGCCGACGAGGGGCTGACCTGGCGCATCAACCAGGCGCATCGCGCCCGCGAGCGCGCCGAGCGCGTGGGCTTCGACGCCGCCGCCGATATCGGCGCCGAGGATGCCAGCGCCGCCGAGGCCCTGCGTGCCAAGGCCGAGAACGAGATCTGGCGCCGCCGCTGAGCGCGGCCCGCGCCCGAATCACCCGAGGCCCGCAGCGGGCCTTTGAAAACCCCGCCGTGATTCGCTAATCCGGCGCAACGCGTGTTGCGAATCAGCCGAATCGGTGATTCGCCCGAACCAGATGAAGGGGGTGCCCATGGCGTCCAACGATGACGACGACAAGCGCGCCAGCCAGGACGAGGATCATTCGCTGGATGTCAGCCAGGCCGCCGTCAAGCGCATGATCGCCGACGCGCGCGAGCGCGGGCATATCACCTACGATCAGCTGAACTCCGTGCTGCCGCCCGAGCAGGTCAGCTCCGACCAGATCGAGGACGTGATGTCCATGCTGTCGGAGATGGGCATCCAGGTGGTGGAGAGCGAGGAGGACATGGAGGAGGAGGACGGCGCCGCCGGCGGCGCGCTGGCCACCACCGCCTCGACCTCGCGCGAGATCGCGGTTGCCACCACCGAGACCGAAAAGCTCGACCGCACCGACGACCCGGTGCGGATGTATCTGCGCGAGATGGGCTCGGTCGAGCTGCTGTCGCGCGAGGGCGA
>JBEBVF010000172.1:0-5063 GCA_040392885.1 Paracoccus sp. (in: a-proteobacteria)
CAAGGGGCCGAACGACCGCTAGGCGGCGGAGCCAAGGGGGCGAGATCCACCGTCACCGGGCAGGGCGCATCCCCGATGCGCCTTCTCCCGAGCGGGATCGTCCCCCCTCACCGGGGATGGCATACTCGGGACGGGGCGCTTGTGGCCCCTGCTGACGGCAACGGCATGAATCGGGAACACAAACTCCCAACCGCGTTCCCAACCGGCCCGGACGCTCGGGCAGGAATTGGTCAAATTATCCAATAAAAACAAATGGCAGGGGCAGGGGGACTCGAACCCACGACCCTCGGTTTTGGAGACCGATGCTCTACCAACTGAGCTATACCCCTAGGCCGGCCCGTTGATTAGCCGAGGCCCGCGCCCCCCGCAAGCCCGAATCGTGCGCCGTCGCGGTTTCAGGTCCGAGCGACGCGGCGGCCGACGCGCGCCCCTCGCGGAATGCCGCGATCCCGCGGCCCGGGCCGCGGCAAGCGCCGCCGAGGCAGCCCCGGCAACAGCCGCGGCCCCCGGGCCATCCGAGGGCAGCGCTGCCGCCCGTTTCAGGTTTCCGCTTCCGTGGCCTCGTCGCCCAGGAAGCCGCCGGATTGCCGCGCCCAGAGCCGGGCATAGATGCCGCCCTGCGCCAGCAATTCGGCATGCCGGCCCATCTCGGCGATGCGGCCGGCATCCAGCACCACCAGCCGGTCCATGGCGGCGATGGTGGACAGGCGATGCGCGATGGCGATCACCGTCTTGCCCTGCATCAGCCGGTCGAGCTGGCCCTGGATCGCCGCCTCCACCTCGCTGTCGAGCGCGCTGGTCGCCTCGTCCAGCACCAGGATCGGCGCGTCCTTCAGCACCACCCGGGCAATGGCGATGCGCTGGCGCTGGCCGCCCGACAGCTTGACGCCGCGCTCGCCGACATGGGCATCGAAACCCTGCCTGCCGCTGGCATCGCTGAGGCCGGGAATGAACTCGCCGGCCTCGGCCATCGCGGCGGCGCGGGCGATCTCCTCGGGACCGGCATCGGGGCGGCCATAGGCTATGTTGTCGCGCACGCTGCGATGCAGCAGCGAGGTGTCCTGCGTCACCACGCCGATCGCGGCGCGCAGGCTGTCCTGCGTCACCTGCGCGATGTCCTGGCCGTCGATGAGGATGCGGCCGCCATCGACATCGTGAAAGCGCAGCAGCAGGTTGACCAGCGTCGACTTGCCGGCGCCCGAGCGCCCGATCAGCCCGATGCGCTCGCCCGGCGCGATGTCCAGGCTGAGCCCGTCGATCACCGGCCCGCCGCCGCCATAGCCAAAGCGCACATCCTCGAAGCGCACGGCCCCGGGACCGGGCAGCAGCGGTTTCGCATCCGGCGCATCGACCACCATATGCGGCAGCGCGATCGAGCCGGCGCCGTCCTTGACCGTGCCGATATTCTCGAACAGCGCCGACATCTCCCACATGATCCAGTGCGACATGTTGCCGAAACGCATGGCCAGCGGCAGCGCCGCGGCCAGCGCGCCGATCTCGATGCGGCCCTCCTGCCATAGCCACAGGCCGAGGCCGGTGACGCTGAACAGCAGCCAGGCATTCAGCAGTTGCAGCGAGAAGTTCAGCACCGAGACCAGCCGCATCTGCCGGTAGACGGTGCCGAGGAAGCCGTCCATGCTCTCGCGCACATAGCTTTCCTCGCGCCGGGCATGCGAGAACAGCTTGACGGTGGCGATGTTGGTATAGCTGTCGACGATCCGCCCGGTCATCACCGAGCGCGCATCGGCCTGCGCCTGCGCGATCCGGCCCAGCCAAGGCACCAGCCGCCACAGCAGCAGCCCGTAGATCACCCCCCAGGCGACGAAGGGGATCGCCAGCCGCCAGTCATTGCTCAGCGCCAGCACCACCGCGCCGAGGAAATAGGCCAGCACATAGACCAGCACGTCGAGAAGCTTCATCAGCACCTCGCGCACCGCCAGCGCGGTCTGCATCAGCTTGGTGGCGATGCGGCCGGCGAACTCGTCCTGGAAATAGCGCATCGACTGGCGCAGCAGATAGCGATGCGCCAGCCAGCGGATGCGCTGGGGAAAATTGCCGATCAGCGTCTGGTGCATGACCAGTTGCGACAGCAGGTCGGTCGCCGGCAGCACCACCAGCACCACCAGCCCGACCACCGCCAGCCAGCGCCATTCCTGCGCCAGGAAGGCCTCCGGCCCGGCGGCGCCCATGCGGTCGATCAGCGTGCCCATGGCACCGTAGAGCCAGACCTCGGCCATGGCGATCACCGCCGAACAGGCCGCCATCAGGATCAGCCAGGGCCAGGCGCCGCGGGCGTAATGCAGGCAGAAGGCCACCAGCCCCTGCGGCGGCGGCCCCGGCTCGGCGGGGGGATAGGGATCGAGGAAACCCTCGAAGCGATGGAACAGGCGGCCGAAAAGGCTGGGCATGGTCGGAATCCGGGTCGAAAAGGGGCGGCACGCCGGCGCGGGGGCCGGGCACGGGGTCGCGCCGGGGGTTCGGTGGCCGGGGCGCGGATACGCGACCGGGCAGCGATGGCCCGGCGGTCCGCCCTGCCTACAGCAAGCCGCGGGCCGGTTCCAGAGGCGAAATCGCCCGGCGGGCCATGGCGTTACGCCTCGGCGGCGATCCGCTCCAGCGCGGCGATGTCGGCACGGGCCAGCGCGCCGGTGGCGGCGTCGATGCGCTCGACGGGCCAGTGCCACCAGGCCAGCGCGTTCAGCCGGGCCACGGTCGGCGCGTCGAAGCGCCGGCGGATCACCCGCGCCGGATTGCCGGCGACCACGGCATAATCCGGCACCACACCCGCCACCACCGCCCGCGCGCCGACGATGACGCCATTGCCCAGCCGCGCGCCGGGCAGGATCACCGCGCCGTCGCCCAGCCAGACATCATGGCCGATCACCGTATCCGGCAAGCCGCTGATCTGGTCGATATAGTCGCCGACGCGGGCATGGTCGAAGATGGCGAAGGGATAGGTCGAAAGCCCCCGCATGGGATGGTTGGCCGAGGCGGTGATGAGCCGCACCCCGTCGGCGATCTGCCCGAAGCGGCCGATGACCAGCCGCTCCGGCGCGCCGGGATAGAGATAGGGCGCCAGCCGCGCCGCCCAGTCGCCGGGCGGGTCAAAGCTGCTGGCATAGGTGAAATCGCCGATCTCGATATTCGGATGGTCGATGACCCGGTTCAGATGCACCAGCCCCTCGTTCAGCCGGCCATCGGGAAAGCGCATCGGATGGGCGGCGTCCGGGTCGAGAAAGGGGGGCATGGCGGCCTCGTTTCGGCAGGAGGTTCGGCAAGGGACGGGGACGCCATGAGGCCATGGCGGCGGCCCGCCGTAAACCCGCCGCGGTTCCGGCGGCGGGTTTTAGCCCGCATCGTGATGCACGGCCTCGATATTGTTGCCGTCGGGGTCGAGGACGAAGGCGCCGTAATAGCCCGGATGATAGTGCGGCCGCAGCCCCGGCGCGCCATTGTCGCGGCCGCCGGCCGCCAGCGCCGCGGCATGGAAGGCCGCTACCGCCGCCCGGTCCGGCGCCGCAAAGGCGACATGCACCCCGGTGCCTGCGGGCTTTCCGGTGCCGATCCAGAAGGCCGGCCGGTCTCGCCCATAGCCCAGATGCGCCCCCTGCCCGCCCGTCATCTCCTCGGTGACCTCGACCAGCAGCGAAATCCCCAGCGGCGCCAGCGCCCGGTCATAGAAGGCCCGCGCGCGCGCCAGATCGGTGACGGGAAAGCCCAGGTGATCAAACATGGCGCCACCTCAGGCCAGCGTCCCGGCCAGGAAATCCAGCGTCCGCTGCCAGGCCAGTTCCGCCGCCGTCCGGTCATAGCGCGGCGTGGTGTCGTTGTGGAAACCGTGCTGGGTGCCGGGATAGAAGAAGACCTGATAGTCCTTGCCATTGGCCTTCAGCGCCGCCTCGTAATCCGGCCAGCCCGCATTCACATTGGCATCGGTCTCGGCGTAATGCAGCATCAGGGGCGCCCGGATGCGCGGCACGTCCTCGGCGCGCGGCTGGCGGCCGTAGAACGGCACCGAGGCCGCGAGGTCGGGATAGGCCACCGCCAGCGCATTGCAGACCCCGCCGCCATAGCAGAATCCGACCGCGCCGACCTTGCCGGTGCTGTCGGGATGGTCGCGCAGGAACTCGAACGCGGCGAAGAAATCCTCCATCAGCCTGGCCGGATCGAGGCTGGCCTGCATCTCGCGCCCCTTCTCGTCATCGCCGGGATAGCCGCCCAGGGGGCTGAGCCCGTCGGGGCCGAAGGCCAGATAGCCCGCCTTGCCCAGCCGCCGCACCACATCGGCGATATAGGGGTTGAGGCCGCGATTCTCGTGCACCACCAGCACGGCGGGCAGTTTTCCGGCGGCCTCGGCCGGCCGCGCCATCAAGCCGCTGATGGTGCCGTTGCCGTTCGGGCTTTCATAACTGGCGGTCTCGGTGCGGATGGCGGGATCGTCGGGCGCCACCTGCTGGGCCAGCGCGTAATCGGGGCGCAGCGCCTCGAAGATGGCGGCGGCGGTCATGCCGGCGGTGGCGAACTGCGCCGCCTGGGCCATGAAGTCGCGCTTGCTGATGCGGCCATGCACATAGCCGTCGAAGATCTCGAGGATGCGGGGATCGAAGTCGGAAGCCGTCATGCGTCGGGTCATGGTCGTGCCCTTTCTGTTCCTCGGAAGGATAACACGGCGAAGACGGCGGGCGGCTCACGAATAGGTGGGGCGACCGAGGCGGGCCTTTTGGGATTGAGGCCGATGAACGGCGCCGAGTTCTGACGGCCGGCGGAGGCTGCCTTTGCCGGGGGTGGTTCGCGCGGCGGACCTGCGCGCCGGCAAATGGCGCCGCGTCACAAGCCTGCTGCGCAGCCTGTCCGTGCCGACAGGTCGGTCGGTTCTACGCACGGCGTTCGACTGCGACTTCGATACGCCGCGCATCAGAGAGGGAACGGCGCCAGGAGGCCGAAGGCTTCTGTCGGCAAGAGGCCTCCGCTTTCGGAGCGGGTGGAATCCCGCCCATCACCCCCGCGCAAGACCTGAGTGCGATCAGTTCGCGGGCGGGCTCTTTCTGCCGGGGTGGCACGGC
>JBEBVF010000173.1:0-5016 GCA_040392885.1 Paracoccus sp. (in: a-proteobacteria)
CTGCGCCGCATCCGCCGCGACAAGATCGCCATGGTGTTCCAGCATTTCGCGCTGTTCCCGCATTGGAGCATCGCCGAGAACGTCGCCTACGGGCTGAAGGTGCGCGGCATCCCGGCCGCGGCGCGCCGCGCCCGCGCGCTGGAGGTGCTGGAGCAGGTGGGGCTGGCGCCCTGGGCCGATGCGCGGCCCGCCGACCTGTCGGGCGGCATGCAGCAGCGGGTGGGGCTGGCGCGCGGTCTCGCCGCCGATCCCGACATCCTGCTGATGGACGAGCCCTTCGGCGCGCTGGACCCGCTGATCCGCCGCGACATGCAGATGGAGCTGCTGAGCCTGCAAAAGACGCTGAAGAAGACCATCGTCTTCATCACCCATGACCTGAACGAGGCGCTGATGCTGGGCAACCGCATCGCCATCATGAAGGATGGCGAGATCGTCCAGATCGGCACCGCCCAGCAGATCGTCACCCAGCCCGCCGACGATTACGTCGCCGCCTTCGTGGCCGATATCGACCGCGGCCGGGTGTTCACCGTGGACGACGTGTCCTCCGAGCCGCTGACCGTACCGCTGCGCGACACCTCGGTCCGCCAGGCGCTGCGGCTGATGGAGGCGCGCGGCACCCAGGCGCTCTATGTCATGGACGGGCCGCGCCCGGTGGGGGTGGTGACCTATCGCGACCTCGCCGCTTCGGAGATGGACGAGACCACGCCGGCGCCGACGCTGCACGGGGCGCTGATCACCGATTTCCCGACCACCAATGCCGACGCCCAGCTGCACGAGCTTTACGGCACCGCCGGCGAGGGCCTGCCCATCGCCGTCACCGACGAGCGCGATCGGCTGGTGGCGGTGGTCGAGCCGAACGACCTGCTGACCCACCTGTCCGGCAACGGCAACGGCAATGGCGCCGCCGGCGAGGAGGCGGAGGCCGACGCGGCCGCGCCGCCGCCCCCGGCCGCCCTCCGCAACGACAACAAGGAGGGCGCCGATGTTCAGCCCCGCTGACCTGATCACCCTGCCTTTCGACGACTGGGTGAATGCCTTCGTGCGCGGCTGGCTGGTGCCGAATTTCCGCCCCGCCTTCCGCGCCGCGCAGGTGCCGATCACCGCCGTGCTCGGCGGGCTCGACAGCTTCTTCCGCTGGCTGCCGATGCTGGTGACCACCGCCGCCTTCGCCGTCGCCGCCTGGCGCAGCGCCGGCCGCGGTGTGGCGCTGTTCACGGTTCTGGGCTTTGCCTTCATCGACATGATCGGGCTGTGGGATCACACCATGACCACGCTGGCCATGGTGGTGACCTCGGTGCTGTTCTGCGCCGTGATCGGCATTCCGCTGGGCATCCTCTCGGCCGGCTCGGACCGGCTGTGGAAGCTGGTGCGGCCGATCCTCGACATCATGCAGACCATCCCCAGCTTCGTCTATCTGGTGCCCATCGTGATGCTGTTCGGCGTCGGCATGACGCCGGGCATCATCGCCACCATCATCTTCGCCGTGCCGCCCATCGTGCGGCTGACCAATCTGGGCATCCGCAATGTCCGCGCCGATCTGGTCGAGGCGGCGGAGGCCTTCGGCTCGACCCGCTGGCAGATGCTGTGGGACGTGCAGCTGCCGCTGGCGCTGCGCACCATCATGGCCGGCCTGAACCAGACGCTGATGCTGGCGCTGTCGATGGTGGTCATCGCCGCGCTGATCGGCGCCGGCGGCCTCGGCCTCGTGGTCAATACCGGCCTCGGCCGGCTGGATGTGGGCGGCGCCACCGCCGGCGGCGTCGGCATCGTCATCCTGGCCATCGTTCTCGACCGCATCACGCAGGGGCTGACCGAGGGCTCCGGCGCCCGCGGCCCCTCGCTGCGGCAGGTGCTGGCCGATCTGTTCCGGCTGCGGGGGCAGGACGCCCCCGCGACCGAACCCGGCAAGGCGGGCTGATCCCGCCCTGCCACCCATCCACTGGAATGAACAAGGAAGGAGACCCGGCATGCCCCGTCTCACCCGCACCCTGACCGCAATCGGCACCACGCTGCTGCTGGCCGCGCCGCTGGCCCAGGCCGCAGAGCCCGGCGAAGGCGTCGCCATCACCATGGCCCAGCCGACCTGGGATACCGGCTGGTTCCAGACCGCCATCTACAGCAAGATGCTGCGCGAACTGGGCTACGAGGTGTCCGAGCCGATGACGCTGGACAACCCCGCCTTCTACCAGGCGGTGGCCTTCGGCGACGTGACCATGTGGGTCGATGGCTGGTTCCCCCAGCACAACACCTATCGCGACGCCTTCGAGCAGGGCGCCGAGATCGTCGGCGCCGTGGCCAAGGGCGGCGCGCTCCAGGGCTATCTGGTCGACAAGGCGTCGGTCGAGGAGTTCGGCATCAAGTCGCTGGAGGATTTCAAGCGCCCCGAGGTCCAGGAGGCCTTCGACCGCGACGGCGACGGCAAGGCCGATCTGGTCGCCTGTCCGCCCGGCTGGTCCTGCGAGGAATATATCGAGCATCACCTCGAGGCCTATGACCTGACCGAGCATGTGAACCCGATCAAGGCGAACTATTCCGCCTCGATGGCCGATGCGGTCGCCGCCCATGAGGCGGGCGAGCCGATCCTCTATTTCACCTGGACGCCGAACTGGACGGTGAACGAGCTGGTGCCGGGCGAGGACGTGATGTGGATCGAGGTGCCCTTCGTCGACCTGCTGGAATCCGACAAGGGGCTGGAGGATGCCGCCAGCCTGGCCGGGGTCGAGGGCTGCGTGGCCGACCCCTGCATGCTGGGCTATGTCGCCAATGACATCGTGCCGGTGGTCAACAGCGAATTCATCGCCGCCAACCCGGCGGTGCGGGCGCTGTTCGAGGCGGCCGAGATTCCGCTGACCGACATCTATGCCCAGAACGCGCTGATGAACGCGGGCGACGAGGACATCGACGCCCATGCCGATGCCTGGATTGCCGATCACCGCGAGCAGGTGGACGGCTGGCTGGACGCCGCCCGCGCCGCCGCCGAGTGACGGCCCCCGGGGCGGTCCCCCGTGGGATCGCCCCGCGCATCCCGCATGCAGTCAAGGCCCCCTGCCAGCGGCACGGGGGCCTTTTCGCCGCCTGCGCTTGTGCGGGCTGCGGGGTCTGAACGCCTTGAACCCGCGACGCGCAGGTTCGGTGCAGGCGGCCTCGGCGGCCGCTCCCGATCATCGTGAGCCCGCGCAGGTCCGCCGCCTGCCTCATTCCGGTGCAGCCTGCGGCAAGGCCAACGGAAACCCCCGCGCCGGAGAGGTGCGGGGGTCTGTTCACGGGCTGGGCGCCCTCGCATGGGGAGGGCGCGGCATGTGGGCAAGGCGAGGACCGGCTTTCCTGCCGCCAACGAAACCCCCCGCGCTGGAGAGGTGCGGGGGTTATTTCAGGGGCTGGGCCTCCCCCGCCTGGGGGAGCGCGCGGCCTATTGATCGAGGAAGCTGCGCAGCTTGCGCGAGCGCGAGGGGTGCTTGAGCTTGCGCAGGGCCTTGGCCTCGATCTGGCGGATGCGTTCGCGGGTGACCGAGAACTGCTGGCCGACCTCCTCCAGCGTGTGATCGGTGTTCATGCCGATGCCGAAGCGCATGCGCAGCACCCGCTCCTCGCGCGGGGTCAGGCTGGCCAGAACCCTTGTCGTGGTCTCCTTCAGGTTCTCCTGAATGGCCGAATCCAGCGGCAGGACGGCGTTCTTGTCCTCGATGAAATCGCCAAGCTGGCTGTCTTCCTCGTCCCCGATCGGGGTTTCGAGGGAGATCGGCTCCTTGGCGATCTTCATCACCTTGCGGACCTTCTCCAGCGGCATCTGGAGCTTTTCGGCCAGTTCCTCCGGCGTCGGCTCGCGGTCGATCTCGTGCAGCATCTGGCGCGAGGTCCGCACCAGCTTGTTGATGGTCTCGATCATGTGCACCGGGATGCGGATCGTGCGGGCCTGGTCGGCGATGGACCGGGTGATCGCCTGCCGGATCCACCAGGTCGCATAAGTCGAGAACTTGTAGCCGCGGCGGTATTCGAACTTGTCCACCGCCTTCATCAGGCCGATATTGCCTTCCTGAATGAGATCAAGGAATTGCAGCCCGCGATTGGTGTATTTCTTGGCGATCGAGATCACCAGCCGCAGGTTGGCCTCGACCATCTCCTTCTTGGCCTGCCGGGCCTCCTTCTCGCCGCGCTGCACCTGGTTGACGATGCGGCGGAACTCCTCGATGTCGACGCCGACATACTGGCCGACATCGGCCATGTCGCCGCGCAGCTTCTCCACCTGGTCGCGCGAGCGGTCGAACAGCGCCTGCCAGCCGCGGCCCTTGTTGGCGGCCATGTCCTCGACCCAGTTCGGGTCCAGTTCGCGGCCGCGATAGGCCTCGATGAAGTCGCGGCGGTTGATGCGCGCGGCATCGGCCAGCTTCACCATGCCGGAATCGATCGACACGATGCGGCGGTTGATGCCGTAGATCTGGTCGACCAGCGCCTCGATGCGGTTGTTGGACAGGTGCAGCTCGTTCACCAGCACGATGATCTCGCTGCGCAGCTTCTGATAGGCCAGCTCCTCGCGGGCCGAGAAGCTGCTGTCCTCGTTCAGCGTCGCCGACATCCGCTGGTCCTGCATGTCGGCCAGCGTGGCGTAGCGGTCGGCGATGGCGGCCAGAGTCTCCAGCACCTTGGGCTTGAGCGTCGCCTCCATCGCGGCCAGCGAGGGGTTCACCCCCTCCTCGTCCTCGTCCTCGTCCTCGACGGCGGCCGGGGCGGGGGGCGCGGCGGGGTCGACGGGCTCGTCGGCCTCGTCCTCCATCACCTCGTCCTCGTCGCCGTCCATGGAGCGGCCGAAGGTGGTCTCCAGGTCGATCACGTCGCGCAGCAGCACTTCCTCGGCCAGCAGCTCGTTGCGCCACAGCGTGATCGCCTTGAAGGTCAGCGGGCTTTCGCACAGCCCGGCGATCATGGTGTTGCGGCCGGCCTCGATGCGCTTGGCGATGGCGATCTCGCCCTCGCGCGACAGCAGCTCGACCGAGCCCATCTCGCGCAGATACATCCGCA
>JBEBVF010000174.1:0-5007 GCA_040392885.1 Paracoccus sp. (in: a-proteobacteria)
AAGATGGCTGCCTGAAGTCTACTTCTGCACCCCGTTAAAACGGGGAGGATTACCCACCAGCGAGCAGTTTCAGCGGTTTCTGGCCGACAATGGGATCACCTGCTCGATGAGCCGGGCAGGAAACGTGTGGGACAATTCTGCGATGGAGAGCTTCTTCTCGTCGCTGAAGACCGAACGGACCGCCCGCAAAGTCTATCGCGCCCGCGACGAAGCCCGAGCCGATGTGTTCGATTACATCGAGCGCTTCTACAACCCGCGCAGACGGCATTCGAAACTGGGCTACCTCAGCCCGATGGAGTTCGAGGTTCGCAACATGCTAGCTTAACCTGCTGTCCACAAAACCGGCAGCAGGCCACTTCAGGGGAAAACTTGTTCGTCATCTTGCTCATGATGCTCCATCCTACTCAGAAGTTGGAGCCTCCGGCAAACCCGGCGCGGTTCAGACCGAGTAGTCGACCAAGCGCGGACTGCCTGTTTTTGCGTCGCCGCAGCAATGGCTTGGGCCGGCCGGGTCGGCCCGGCATCCGCCGGGCGGGGTGTCGATTTTGCTTTGACCCGGCAAAACTGGCGTTCTAGCATCGCCCCTCGAACGATAAATCCAAGGGAGGACGACCATATGGGTCTTCGCCATACCATCGCAGCGGCCTGTGCGGCCCTCGCGGTCACGATTGCGCCGATCCCGGCCAGCGCGGCCCAGTTCATCAACATCCTGACCGGCGGCACCTCGGGCGTCTATTATCCCATGGGCGTTGCACTGTCGAAGATCTTCTCCGAAGTGATCGAGGATGCCCGGGTTCAGGTGCAGGCCACCAAGGCCAGCGTCGAGAACCTGAACCTGCTGCAAGCCGGCAAGGGCGAACTGGCCTTCTCGCTGGGCGATTCGGTCAAGGCCGCCGCCGAAGGCGATGCCGAAGCCGGCTTCCCGCAGCCGCTGGACAAGCTGCGCGGCGTCACCGCGATCTATCCCAATTATATCCAGATCGTCGCCAGTGCCGAATCCGGCATCAGGACGCTGGAGGACCTGCGCGGCATGCGCGTGTCGGTGGGGGCGCCGAAATCGGGGACCGAGCTGAACGCCCGTGCCATCCTCGCAGCGGCCGGGATGAGCTATGACGACTTCGCAAAGGTCGAGTTCCTGCCCTTCGCTGAATCGGTCGAGCTGATGAAGAACCGCCAGCTGGACGCGACGCTGCAATCGGCCGGACTGGGGGTTGCATCGCTGAAGGACCTGTCCACCTCGATCCCGATCAGCGTCGTGGCCATCCCGGTCGAGATCGCCGACGCGCTGGGTGCGCCCTATGTCTCGGCCGCGATCCCGGCCGACACCTATGATGGCCAGACCGAGGACGTGACCACCGTGGCGGTGATCAACTTCCTGATCACGCATGAAGACGTGCCGGAGGAAACCGTCTACCAGATGACCCGCGGCATGTATGAGAATCTCGACGAACTGCGCGCGGCGCATTCGGCCGCCGAGGCCATCGACCTCCAGCAGGCGCTGACCGGCATGCCGGTGCCGCTGCACCCCGGTGCCAAGCGCTATTTCGACGAGCAGGGCTTGGACACCAGCGGTCACTGATCCGTGCCGCGGGCAGGGCCGCCTGGTCGGCCCTGCCACACCCATGCCCCATTCATTTCCATCTGAGGTCCGTGCGATGAGCCAGTCAACGCCTGCCGAACTGGAGACTCCAGTCATTGTCGATCCAAGCGAGCATGATCCGGTCGCCGGCAAGTTTCCCGAAACTCTCGAAGGCCGATTGCTGTTCTGGATCGCGGTGGCCTTCTCGATCTACCAGATCGTGACCGCCGCGCATCTGATCGACATGAACAGTCAGGTGCAGCGTGGATTTCACCTCGGCTTCCTCACTCTGCTGGGCATGCCGCTGATCGCGGTCCTGCACCGGCATGCCCCTCCGCTGAAGGTGCTGGCCTGGATCCTGGGTTTGGGCGGCATGGCCGTCGCGCTCTACCAATACGTCGAATATGTGCCATTGATGATGCGGGCTGGCACGCCGAGCCAGATGGACCTGGTGATCGGCGTGCTGACGCTGGTGGTCACCTTTGCCGGGGCCTGGATGATCATGGGGCCGGCGCTGCCGATCATCGCCGGGCTGTTCCTGGCCTATGCCTTCTTCGGCCAGCATGTCCCCGGCATGCTGCAGACCCGCGGTTATGATTTCGGTCAGGTTATCGAGCAGATGGCCTACGGCACTGAGGGCATATTCGGCATCCCGATTTATGTGTCGGCAACCTATATCTTCCTGTTCATCCTGTTCGGCGCCTTTCTGGAAAAAGCCGGGATGATCAAGCTGTTCACCGACATCTCACTGGGTCTTGTCGGGCATCGCACGGGCGGGCCGGCCAAGGTGGCGGTCGTGTCCTCGGCCATGATGGGCACGATTTCCGGCTCGGGCGTGGCCAATGTCGTTACCACCGGCCAGTTCACGATCCCGATGATGAAGAGGTTTGGCTATCGCCCGGCCTTTGCCGGCGGCGTGGAGGCCACCGCCTCCATGGGCGGGCAACTCATGCCACCGGTGATGGGTGCCGTCGCCTTCATCATGGCCGAGACCCTGAACGTCCCCTATGTCGAGGTAGTAAAGGCCGCGATCATTCCGGCGATCCTCTATTTCGGCGCCGCCTTCTGGATGGTGCATCTGGAGGCCGGTCGCCGCGGGCTGGTCGGCATGGCCGAGGACGAGATGCCCTCGGTCCGCCGGGCGCTGCGCGAGGGCTGGTATCTGCTGCTGCCGCTGGCGGTGCTGGTCTATCTGCTGTTTTCCGGCTTCACGCCGCTTTATGCCGGCACCATCGGCCTGGCACTGACCATCATGCTGATCCTGGGCGCTTCGGCCGCACTGGGCCTGCCTCAGGGGCTGCTGCGCATCATCTTCTGGGTGGGGCTCGGGGTGCTGGCGGCGGCGCTGATCCGTGTCAATACCACCTTCCTGTGGTATGCCATCGCCGCGCTGGTCGCGCTGAACGTCGCGGTGCGCGGCGGTATCACCACCATCTGGCAGGTGATCGAGAGCCTCGCGGAGGGGGCCAAGACCGCGCTGCCGGTGGGCATCGCCTGTGCCCTGGTCGGGGTGATCATCGGCACCATGACCCTGACCGGCGCGGCCAACACCTTCGGCATCTTCATCGTCAGCGTTGGCGAAAACAGCCTGCTGCTGTCGCTGATCCTGACCATGGTGACCTGCCTGATCCTGGGCATGGGCATCCCGACGATCCCGAACTACATCATCACCTCGTCCATCGCGGCGCCGGCGCTGCTGGCGTTGGGGGTGCCCCTGATCGTCTCGCACATGTTTGTGTTCTATTTCGGCATCCTTGCCGACCTGACGCCACCGGTGGCGCTGGCCTGCTTCGCCGCCGCCCCCATCGCCCGTGAAAGCGGTCTGAAGATCAGTCTGGAGGCAATCAAGATCGCCGCCGCCGGCTTCGTCATCCCCTATATGGCGATCTATGCGCCGGCGCTGATGTTGCAGGCCGATGGTACCGAAGGAGGCTTCGCCTTCACGCTGGCGGTGATCTACATCGTCATCAAGGCGGTGCTGGCCATCGGGTGCTGGGGCGCGGCCATCGTCGGCTGGCTGGGCCACAAGCTCCCGGTCTGGATGCGGCTGGGCGCGATGCTGGCGGCGGGCTTCCTGCTGGCGGCGTGGCCAATCTCGGACGTCATCGGTTTCGTCATTGCGGCGGTGCTGATCGCGGTGCTGGCGATGCAGCGGCGCGGCCCGGTGGCGGCCTAGGGGGGTGACGGTCCTCGCGATGGCGGCGGCGCTCTGCATGACCGGGGCGCCGCCGCTGCCTTTGGCGGAGGGGCGCTTTACGCTGGAGTGGCGACACTCCGTCGAGCATGTGGCATGGCGCGAGTTCTGGACGGTGACCGGCGACGGGCTGGCGCTGACCGGCGCGGCGGTCAAGGGGTCCGGCGCCGGGATGGAGCCGGGCGAGGGTGCGGTGCTGTCGGGTGGCTGGTGGCGCTGGCAGGTCGCACCGCCACGCGAGATGCGGGAGCTGGTGCTGGGCGCCTCGGGCGCGACCGGGGGCGGCTGGCGGCTTTGCGATCCCGCCACGGGGACCTGCCGTGAGATCGGCGCCCAGGCAGGTGCGCCGCTGGTGCTGCATCCCTGCCGCTGAGGCGAGTGGCGCCTACGCCTTCCCGACCGACGCGGTGACGCCCAGCTTGCGCCGCGCCACCTTGCCGGCCGCATCGGCCCCCCGTGCCAGCACCTCGAACAGTGATGCGCCCGAGGCCGCCGCGGCGGCCAGCGCGTCCAGATCGGCCTGCCGTAGTTCGGTGGCGAAGTTTCCGCTTGCCGAAGGTGGTAGTCGGGACGCACGGGACATCAGCGAACTCGTGCGCTTCATGCGCAACCTTGCCAGTGCCAAGGAGTCTTCGATTGACCACGCAGGAAGGGTGGTGATCCTGGGGCGCAACGCTGCTCATCTCCGAGATGCTATGAGACCAGAAGCGGCCTTGGGGCACGACACCCGGCGCGGATGGTAAGAGCGATCCGTGCCGTGAGAGAGCAGCCGCGTCCGGTTCGGGAATCCCGGGCGCGGCTCAGGCTGGCAACCATACCTCCTGTGCGGAAGAAGAATTTGGTTTTGGGAATGATCAGGGGCGACTTGCCTGGGACGCCACACCCGCGGAGGGCGATGATTCAAAGCCCTGCACTCGCGCGAGGAGAGGGTTCTCGATGGCCCCGGTAATCTCGGCCCAACTCACAAAATCGATTTCTTCGCGCAGTTCGCCGCGACAATGAAGCAGGATGCCATTTGGCAGGACAACCATGGAGGTGTCGTATCCGGCCCTGACCGCTTCTTCGGCGGCCTCTGTCAGCCTCCGGGTAGTAATGCACTTTGAAATCATGAATGAGAACCCTTCTGGTTTGGCAACGTCTCGCCGGCGATCTTGCCGGCCTGATGGTGAACGCCTCCGCGGGCGGATGGTTCGCCGCCGGCGGACGCGGCGCGGGGCGCTGCCGTTGGTCAACA
>JBEBVF010000175.1:0-4942 GCA_040392885.1 Paracoccus sp. (in: a-proteobacteria)
GGCGCGCATGCGGTGGTGCGCTCGAACGGGGCCGAGACGGAATCGCTGTTCCCCGAACTGGCGGCGAGCGCCGAGCGCCCGCCGGAGCCGGCGCGCCTGCTGCCCCGTGGCGCCATGGCCCGCAAGCTGGCCGAGCGCCACGCCCAGAAGGGCCGCGAACTGGTCTCGTAACCGGCCCGTTTCCCCGCAGGCTCCGACCCCGGCATCGAGGATGCCGGGGTTTTTTCATGACGGAGCAGGGAGCGGCCGCCCTGTCGCGGCGATCACTCCACCGGCGGCGCGAGCGCGGCGGACAGGCTGAGGCCGAGCGCCCTCGTCACCCCCAGCAGCGTGGACAGTTTCGGGTCGCCGGACGGGCTGAGGGCCTTCTAGAGCGCCTCACGCGTCACGCCGGTGTCACGGGCCACCTACGACATGCCGCTGGCGCGGGCGATCACCCCGAAGGCCTTGGTGATATAGGTCTGATCGCCGGTGGCGAAGGCATCGGCTGGAAGGCCGGCATGATCTTCCACGGTCGAGAGATATTTCGCCGCATCGAACGGCCTGAGCTGCGCGGCCATCACCAAACCTCCTTCGCCATGTCCTGCGCCTGCGCCATGTCGCGAGCCTGACTGCCCTTGTCGCCGACACAAGGCGGGATGATGATCCCTGCGTGCGACGCGTGACGTAAAGCCGGTAGCAGGGGCGGTGATGGATTCGCATTTCGTCGACACCGCCGCCCATGGGTTTCGCATCCCCGAGAAGTCCCGACCGGACGCGCACGAGCCACCTGGCAATCCGCGCTCGCGCCCGGTCGCGCAGACCGTTCAGCCAAGCCCCGAATTCGTCGCTCGAACACGCCGTGAAATGTAGCTCACAGGCAAGGGGTGTTCGAGCCGGCGTTGCCGGGACATGAAAAAGGGGTCAGCCATTTCTGGCTAACCCTCTGAATTTCATGGCGGACCCGGAGCGATTCGAACGCCCGACCCCCAGATTCGTAGTCTGGTGCTCTATCCAGCTGAGCTACGGGTCCGCTGTGAGGCCGTGATCTAGAGGCTGGCGCCGGGACATGCAAGCGCCAAACCGACCCTGCCGGGAAAAAATTTATCCCCCCAGCCCCGAGGGCAGCAGGATGATGAATTCCGAACCCTGCGCGTCGCTGCGCACCAGCGTCAGCGAGCCGCCATGGCCGCGCACCAGCTCGGCCGCGATCGCCAGCCCGAGGCCGGTGCCGCCCTTGCGCCCGCCGCTGGAGAAGGGCTGGAACAGCGTCTCGCGGGTCTTTTCCGGCAGGCCCGGACCGGTATCGCCGACGCGGATGAACCAGCCGCTGTCGCTCTCGCCGGCCCCGATCTCGATGGTGCCGGGGGTTCCGGTGGCCTCGATGGCCTGGCGGGCATTGCGCACCAGATTCGACAGCACCCGGTGGATCTGGTCGCGGTCGGCATGGATGCGCAGGGTCGGCGCGATGTCGGTCAGGAACTCGACCTTGCCGGGCTGGCCGGCCAGCGATTCGGCCTCGATCACCTCCTCGGCCAGCGGCGCCAGCAGGAAGCGCGAGATGGTCGGCGCCGGCTCCTCGGCCTTGCCATAGGCCAGCGTGGTCTCGCACAGGTTCACGGCGCGGGTGATGGTGTTGACCAGCTTGGGCGCGGCGCGGCGCACGGCCGGGTCGTCGCTTTCCTCCAGCCGGTCGGCGAAGAGCTGGCCGGTGGTCAGGATATTGCGCAGGTCGTGGCTGATCTTGGCCACCGCCTGGCCCAGATTGGCCAGCCGCTCGCGCTGCTTGAGCGCCGAGGTCAGCGCGGTCTGCATCTGCGCCAGCGCGTCCTCGGCCTCGCGCAGCTCGGCCATGCGGGCGCCGGGGGCGATGATCGAGCGCGCATCCTGCGGATTGGCGGCGTAATCGGCCATCGAGCGGATCACCCCGCGCATCGGCCGCACGATCAGCCGCTGCGCCGCCAGGTTCAGCAGCAGCGCGGTGAGGATGGAGAAGGCGGCCGAGAGCAGCAGCAGCTGCAGCCCGAACTCGATCATGTCCTTGCGCAGCGGCGCGGTGGAGAGGGTGATCTCGATCAACTGGCCGGCCTGCTGCACCGGCTCGCCGATCACCCGGATCACCCGGTTGGCGGGGTCGAACAGCTGCACCATGGCGTCGCGTATGGAGGCCCAGCTGGTGGCCTCGCGCAGGTCGTAGGTGGCGGCGACCGGGCCGGGCAGGGGCGAGGACAGCACCAGTTGGCGCAGGTCGTCGCGCCGCAGCACCACGTTGTAGACGCCGGCATTCTGCAACAGCTCCGATTCGAGGTCGGAGGCGATGCTCTCGTCGGTGGCCAGCAGGGCGAGGCTGGCGATCTGCGCCCGCTCCAGCCGCGATTCCAGGATGGTCAGGCGGTGATTGGACAGCGAGGGAACCAGGATCAGCACCTCGGCCAGCAGGACGAAGAGGATCGTCAGCAGCGCAAACCGACCCGAAAGTGAATTCAGCCTCATCCCTGCCTTCCAAGGTCCCGCCGCGGCGGCCAAGGCCGCCCGCAACCGATAGCCGCATCCGGCTGGGAGGAACAATCCCGCGTTAGGCCGGGTTCCATGTGGGAACCGTGCCGGGCCGGTGCAAGGCGTTGACAGGGCGCGCCGGGGCGTGTAGGGACCGGGCCTCTACGAGATGCGGGCGAGAGTTGCGGCCGGCGCCGGACAGGCTGGCCTTTCCGCCATGACGAACGACAAGCCCCCCGGTCCGCGCAAGGCCGGACGACCGAGGATAGAAAGATGAAACGCACGTTCCAACCCTCCAATCTGGTTCGCGCCCGCCGTCACGGCTTCCGGGCCCGCATGGCGACCGCCGGTGGCCGCAAGGTCCTGGCCGCCCGCCGCGCCAAGGGCCGCAAGCGGCTGTCCGCGTAAGGGAGGTGGCGCGGCCCCGAGGGTCCGCGCCGGCCCCGACCGAGGTTCCGGCCCCGAAAGGTCTGCCCATGCAGCCGCAGCCCCCTGCCTGCCCCGATCGCGACGATCCGGCGCCGGCTGGCGGGGCTGCGGTTTTCGCATGTGGCGAGGCACCGGGCGATGCCGCCGAGGCTGCCGCCTGCGACGGCGCGCCCCGCGGTGCCCTGCCGCCGGTGCTGCGCAAGCGGGCGGAGTTCCTGCGCGCCGCCTCGGCCCGCCGCCAGGGCATGCCGGGCTTTCTGTTGCAGGCGCGCGAGCGTGGCGACGAGGGCGGCTTTCGCGTCGGCTATACCTGCAGCAAGAAGCTCGGCAATGCCGTGGCCCGCAACCGCGCCAAGCGCCGGCTGCGGGCGGTGGCGCGGGCGGTGATGCCGCAGGCGGCGCGGCCGGGCTGGGATTATGTGCTGGTCGGCCGGCCGCAGGCCACCATCGCCCGCGACTTCACCGATCTCTGTGCCGATCTGCGCGCCGCCCTGGCCCGCATCCACACGGCGCCGAAGGGCAGGGGGCGGCCATGACGCCGGCCGCCTGGCTGCTGTCGCTGCCGGTGCGCGGCTATCGGCTGCTGCTCAGCCCCTGGCTGGGGCATGGCTGCCGGTTCCAGCCCACCTGCTCGGCCTATGCGCTGGAGGCGCTGGAGCGGCATGGCGCGCTGCGCGGCGGCTGGCTGGCGGCGCGGCGCATCGGGCGCTGCCACCCCTGGGGCGGTTCCGGCTATGACCCGGTGCCGCCGGGCGACACCCCGAGCCGGAAAGGCACCCCCGATGCGTGACGAGACCGAGGCCGAGCTGCTCGACGACGAGGCGGAGACCGGCGAGGCGGGCGAGATCCACGCCCTGTTCCGCGGCGCCCCGCGCACCAACAGCTTCCGCAAGCTGCGCAAGCGCCTGGTGCGCGAGACCCGCGACGCCATCGACACCTATGGCATGGTGCGGCCCGGCGACCGCTGGCTGGTCTGCCTCTCGGGCGGCAAGGACAGCTATACCCTGCTGGCGGTGCTGCACGAATTGCAATGGCGCGGGCTGCTGCCGGTCGATCTGCTGGCCTGCAATCTCGACCAGGGCCAGCCGGGCTTCCCGGCCACGGTGCTGCCGGAATTCCTGAAGGATCGCGGCGTCGCCCACCGGATCGAGTATCAGGACACCTATTCGGTGGTGGTGGACAAGATCGCGCCGGGCGGCACCATGTGTTCCCTGTGCTCGCGGCTGCGGCGCGGCAACCTCTACCGCATCGCGCGCGAGGAAGGGTGCAGCGCGGTGGTGCTGGGCCATCACCGCGACGACATCCTGGAAACCTTCTTCATGAACCTGTTCCACGGCGGCAGGCTGGCGGCGATGCCGCCCAAGCTGCTGAACGAGGAGGGCGACCTGCTGGTGCTGCGGCCGCTGGCCTTCGTGGCCGAGGCCGATTGCGAACGCTTTGCCCGGGCATTGGATTACCCGATCATCCCCTGCGACCTCTGCGGCAGCCAGGACGGCTTGCAGCGCAAGCAGGTCAAGATGCTGCTGGACGAATGGGAATCCCGCCGCCCCGGCCGCCGCCAGGTGATGTTCCGGGCGCTGATGAATGCCCGCCCCTCGCATCTGGCCGACCCGTCGCTCTTCGACTTCGCCGGGCTGTGGCCGGGGGATGCGGGCGCGGCGGAGCCGGAGATTCCGCGACTGCGCGAATAAGGGGCAACGGTGCGTGCGAGCACGCACCCTACGGACGGCGGCCTTTCAGTCGCACCACGCGACCACCACATTCGGGCGCATGCCGATACGGATCACCGGGTCTAGCCAGACGCCATCCCCGGATTTCGGGCGCCGGCTCGGCGCGCCACGGACCGCGATACGCGACCCCGACATTCCGGGCGCTTGGGTGCGTGCTCGCACGCACCGCCTGCCGATGCGGGTCGCAGGCAAGGTCGGGCAAGACGCAGCAGCCGGATTTCGGGCGCCGGTTCGGCGCGCCAGAGACCCACGACACGCGACCCCGGCATTCAGGCGGTAGGTGCATGCCTGCACGCACCGTTGTCCCC
>JBEBVF010000176.1:0-4827 GCA_040392885.1 Paracoccus sp. (in: a-proteobacteria)
CACCAGCGCGATATTGGCGGTCAGCGAGGCGCCCTCGGTCAGCTCGAAGATGCGCGACAGCAGGAAGGGCGTCACCTCCTTGGCGCTGATCCCCCCGGCCTCGGCCTCGGCCTGGGCGGCCTCGATGACCGGGCCGATGATGGCGGCGGGGATCTCGTCGCCCTCAGGGATCGGGTTGGCGACCAGCATGCCGCCGGCCAGCCCCAGCTCGGCCCGCAGCCGGGCGGCGCGGGCGATGGCGGCCGGGTCGTCGAGGCGCAGCGGCGCCCTGATCCCGGAATCGCGCGACCAGAAGGCCGGGAAGGCGTCCTGGCCATGGGCAACGACCGGCACGCCATGGGTTTCCAGAACCTCCAGCGTCTTGGGCAGGTCGAGGATCGCCTTGGCCCCCGCCGCCACCACCACCACCGACGTCTCCGCCAGTTCCCGCAGGTCGGCCGAGATGTCGAAGCTGATCTCGGCCCCGCGATGCACGCCGCCGATGCCGCCGGTAGCGAAGACCCGGATGCCGGCCAGATGCGCGGCGATCATGGTGGCGGCCACCGTGGTCGCCCCGGTCGCGCCCATGGCCAGCGCCACCGCCAGATCGGCGCGCGACAGCTTCATCACCTGCGCCGCATCGGCCTGGGCCAGCGCCTCCAGCTGCGCGGCGGTCAGGCCGACATGCAGCCGTCCCTTCAGCACGGCGATGGTGGCCGGCACGGCGCCGCCCTGGCGCACGACCTCCTCCACGCGCCGCGCCATGGCGAGATTGTCGGGCCAGGGCATGCCATGGGTGATGATGGTCGATTCCAGGGCCACCACCGGCCGGCCTTCATCCAGCGCGGCGCGCAACTCGGGCGAGAATTCCAGCGGCAGGGTCATGGGGTCTCCTTGGTCGGCAGGGTTGGCGCAGATGCGGTGGATCGGGTGGATGCGGGCGCGGGCAGCGGTGGCGGCAGGGGTGGCGGCGCGTCCTGCCCGGCGACATGGGCGGCGGCCGCGGCGACCGCATGGGCCAGCGCCGGGCCGCGGGTCAGGCCCCGGCCCTCGGCGGCCAGATGCGCGGCCAGCAGCGTGTCGCCCGCCCCGGTCACCCGCGCGATGGCCACCGGCGGCGGCGCGGCGGTGAGGGTGGGCAGGCCGCGCGCGGCCTCGGCGGCGGGATGCATGCCGTCGGTGACCAGCACCCGGCCGGCACCCAGTGCCACCAGCCCCTCGGCGGCGGTGGCGGCATCGGGAAAGGGCCGGCCGGCGAGGATCTCGGCCTCGATGCGGTTGACATAGGTGGTGACGCGCGGCGCCGCCAGCAGCGGGCGCAGGCGCTCGGCCTTGCCGGGGCTGGCCGGCACCAGCCGCAGGTCGGCCCGGGACAGGCCCGGCTCGTCGAGACAGGCCCTCAGCATGGCCGGGGTCAGGTTGCCGTCGATGACCGCCACCCCCTGCCAGGGCGCCGCCGCCGCGCCCAGCCGGCCGTCGCGCAGCGGGGCGAGGATCGCCTCGCCGGCCGCCTCCAGCCCCCAGGCATCGGCGATGGCGGCGACCAGCCCGTCGGGGTCCTCGATCGCCATGTAGGTATCGGTGGGCTGGCCGGTATCGCGCGCCAGCCAGCGGCAGTCGACGCCGCCGGCCATGGCTGCGGCGGTCAGCGCCTCGCCCTCGGCATCGCGGGCCACGGCCGAGAGGATCACCGGCGCCAGGCCCTGCCGGGCCATGGCCAGCGCGACGTTCAGCGCCACCCCGCCGGGAATGTGGCGGATGCGGCCGGGAACATCGGCCCCATGCGCCATCACCCGCGCGGCGCGGCCGATCACGTCCCAGAGCATGGCGCCGATGCACAGGATCCGCGTCTCGGTCATGGGCGGGCGGTTCCGGGGGTGGTGGCGGCCGGGGGCCGGGCATCGGCCTGATGCCCGGCGCAAGGGCAGAGAAGGCAGGTTTTCGCCGGGGACGGGCGGCGCATCCGGGCCGGGACGCCCCGCCCCCGCCGCATCGCCGGGATGCGGGTGCCCCCGCTCTGCACGGGGGGATGCCGGGGGGATGCGGCTGCGCTCATGGCCGGCAGGATAGGCGCGCGGGGTCTTGCCTGCAAGGCGGGGGCGGCGTGGACAGCCCGGCCCGCCGGCCCTAGATTGACGGCGATGCCGCTTGCGAAAGGCCTTTTGATGCGCGCCCGCCTTGCTTTCGTCCTGCCCGTCCTCGCGCTTGCCGCCTGCGACCAGATCGGGCTGTCCCCGGCGGCGCCGGATGCGGGGACCGCACCCGCCGCCACGGCCGCCGCGCCGGTCAGGGTGGCGGCGCCGGTGCTGACCGCGGGCGCGGCGGGCCGCGGTTCGCTGGCCCGTCCCGCCGCGGCCCGGCCCGAGGCCTATGACCAGTCCACCGCCGAGGAAAAGGCCGCCGCCACCGCGGCCCCGGCCGCCGAATCCCGCAAGCTGGGCAGCACCGTCGCCTCGCTGGGCAACCCGACCGAGCAGGGCTTCTGGATCAAGACGCCGCTGGCGACGGCGAAGGGCAAGGGCCGGCTGGTCGATCCGGCCAGCGGCAAGTCGGTGAACGTGGACCTGATCCCGCTGGCCGGCCCGCAATCGGGCGGCAGCCAGGTCTCTCTGGCGGCCTTGCAGATGCTGGGCGTGTCGCTGACCGGCCTGCCGAAGCTGGACGTGTATTCGCGCTGAAGTGGGGGCGGCTCGCGCTGCGGGTCACCGATGGACGACCGCGACCGCCGGGCTCCGGTGTTGTCCCGGTAATGAAAGCGGGTCTTTCGGCTCACGTCGGGAGTGTCGGTGCTGCCGGCCGAGGGGCGGATGAGGGGGCTCTGATCCGGTTGCCGAAACGGAAACGGTCTTTTGCCACGTATCCGGGTCTTCGCGCTGCCATCGGGTAGCGGAGAGACGCCCGCCAGCGTGATGTTCGGGCTGGTGTTGTCCTGGAGACGGCAAAAGGTCTTTCGGCTTGTGCCGAGATCGTCGGAGCCGCCCGTCAAACGGCGGCAGGGGTGCGGCCGTTGGTGTGACCGCCGCGCTCCGGTCCGTCCCGGAAACGGAAAAAGGGCCTTTCGGCCCTTTTCCCATGCAGACAGTTGTGCGCGGGTCGCCCGGTCCCGGCCTCAGCGCGCCGGGCCGAGGCGGGGGCCGATGGCGGCTGCGGGTTCCTCGGCCGGCTCCCGCTTGCGCAGCGGCGGCTGGCTGAACACCTCGGTCTTTGCGGGCGCCGGGGCAGGCGTGGGCGCGGGTGCGGCCGGGATGGGGGCGGGCGCCGGTGCGGCAGCCGCGGGCGGGGCCGCAGGCGCCACCGGGGCCGGTTCGGGGATCGGCGCGGGTTCTGCCGCCATCGGGGTTAGCGCCACCACCGGCTCCGCCCCGAGGCTGCGGCGGAAGACCAGCACGTTGTGCCACAGCGTCTGGCGCGAGGCGATGCCGCTGCGCTCCTCGGAGGGCAGGGTCTCGGCGCGGAGATAGTCCCAGCCATCCCCGGCCATCGCATTGATCGCCTCGGCCAGCGCGACGGCATAGCGCTCGGTCGGGGTCTTGGCGCCCTTGGTGCGGCTGCCGCGGTCCGGGGCGGGGATGACGGTATATTCGTAGCGTTCCATGAAGCCTTCCTGACACTCGCCTCGGCGCCGTGATAGGCCAGATCGTCGCACCGCGCCACCCGTCGCCGCGAGGATGCGCGGGGATGTGAGGGGAAGGGCGCGGCGCGCAAGGCCGGGCGGCAGCGCCGGCCCGCCAAGCCCTGCAAGGGTGCGGGCGGGGCGCTCGGTCAGGGAGCCGGTCATCGCACGCGGCCCTGCGTCCCTCGTTGCGCAGGCCGGGGCCCTGACAGCCAGGGCGCGACACCGCCTTTGGCCAGGAGCGCCGCGGGGTAATTCCGAAGCAAAAAAAGGCCGACCCGCCGGGCCGGCCCCTTGCATTCCTGTTGCGGCGCCTCAGCCGCTCAGCTTCTTCGCCACCAGCTCGTTCACCGCTGCCGGATTGGCCTTGCCGCCGGTGGCTTTCAACACCTGGCCGACGAACCAGCCGGCCAGCTTGGGATTGGCCTTGGCCTTCTCCACCTGCGCCGGGTTGGCGGCGATGATCTCGTCCACCGCCTTCTCGATCGCGCCCAGGTCGGTGACCTGCTTCATGCCGCGCGATTCGACGATCTGCGCCGGATCGCCGCCCTCGGTCCACAGGATTTCGAACAGGTCCTTGCCGATCTTGCCCGAGATATCCCCCGAGGCGATCAGGTCGATCACCCCGCCCAGCTGCGCGGCCGAGATCGGGCTGGCGGTGATGTCCAGCCCCTCCTTCTTCAGGCGGCCGAACAGCTCGTTGATGACCCAGTTCGCCGCCTGCTTGCCGTCGCGGCCCTCGGCCACCAGCTCGAAGTAATCGGCATTCTCGACTTCGGCGGTCAGCACGCCGGCATCGTATTCCGACAGGCCCAGCACCTGCACGAAACGCGCCTTCTTGGCGTCGGGCAGTTCCGGCATGGCGGCGGCGATGTCGTCCACCCAGCCCTGCTCGATCTCCAGCGGCAGCAGGTCGGGATCGGGGAAATAGCGGTAGTCATGCGCCTCCTCCTTGGAGCGCATGGAGCGCGTCTCGCCCTTGTCGGGGTCGTAGAGGCGGGTTTCCTGCACCACCTTGCCGCCATCCTCGACCAGGGCAATCTGGCGCCTGGCCTCGTATTCGATGGCCTGCTGGATGAAGCGCAGCGAGTTCATGTTCTTGATCTCGCAGCGGGTGCCCAGAACCGAGTGATCGCCGGTCTCGATGAAACGCTCGTAATCGCCGGGCTTGCAGATCGAGACGTTCACGTCGGCGCGCAGGTTGCCGTTCTGCATGTTGCCGTCGCAGGTGCCCA
>JBEBVF010000177.1:0-4753 GCA_040392885.1 Paracoccus sp. (in: a-proteobacteria)
ACGACCAGCTCGATATCGGCGCATTGGCCGCGCTCGCGGTGGCCATAGGTGACGAGGCCCAGATTCTGCCCGGCAGGGAAATCGGAGAGGATCCCGGCCACCACCTCGCGGGCGATGGTGATCTTGTTCACCCCGTCGATCTGCCCCCACATCGAACCCGAAGCATCCAGCACCAGGATGGTGGCGGGCCGTTCCTGCGCCGGTGCCGGCGCCGGCAGGCCGGCGGCAGCAAGGGCCAGCACGGCCAGCGCGGCTCTCGGAAAGGATGTCATGCAGTTTCCCCCTGGCGCGACACCGGGGCGGCCCTGCCCCCGGCGATCCGGCCCTTCAACTTGCGGAAATGTCCCGACATCTGCTCCAGCCGGGCATCCCATTCGGGGTCGGGCGACTGGCCTTCGATGGCGCGGAAATAGACCTGCATCATGCAGGCGACGGCAAAGGGCTCCAGCAGGGCGGCCTTGACCGCCCAGGCAAACAGCAGCGCAAAGACAAATCCGCCCGCCGCCCAGGCACCGGGCATCAGATAGACGACCAGCGCCGCCGGGGCCAGCATGACCAGAAACACCACAAAACTGAGGCCATAGACGATGACCGCCAGCCATGCGGCGTTCTTCAGCATGGTCCGGTAGTTCTGGCCATAAAGCACCAGCGCCTCGCGGGCCGAGGCCCAGGGGTCGGTGGCCCGGCTGCGGATGGCATGGGCGAGGATGACCTCGTCGATGAGGCCGACCGCGACCCGCAAGAAGGCATGCAGCAGGCCCGAGACCTGCCGCGCGCCCGGGATCGGCAGCAGGGTCAGCACGCCGCGCACCAGCCCGGTAATTGCGCCGATCACGCCGCGCACCAGTTGGTCGATGGCAAACAGCACGCTGGCCTGCGCGAAACGCTGCCGGACCACCGTGGCGGCATGGGCGATCTGGGACCGACCCTGCGGCATCGGCCGGCCGTCGATCAACTCGACCAGCACGGCGATATGGCCGGCCTTGACGATGTAGAGCACATATTCGCGCGCCCAGTACATGATGGCGCCGAACAGGCCAAACCCGGCCAACCCGCCCCACAGGGTAGAGCTGGCCCGGAACCCGTCATCGCCCAAGCCGCCGATGCCGTAACCGATGCCAGCGCCCGTGCCGGTGACCAGCACATAGCCCAGCGCCATGCCGAAATAGACCGCCACGCGCAGCAGGATGAAGGGCAGCGTCCGCGCCATCATCGCCAATGCGCTGCCAATGCTGAAATCCCACATGCGCTCCCCCTGCCCGCGTGCCGGTTTCCCCCGACCTAGCAGCAAGCCGCCACGCGCGCCCCGTCCATTTGGATAGGAAGGCGCAAAAAAAGCGCAATGGTTGAAAGATATTGCCGTTCCTGTAGACCCGTTCCGGGAGGCCGGGGCCGGACGGGAGGACGGGGGCGTGACATGAGGGGGCTGGTACTTGTCGGGCTGACGGCCCTGCCGATCGGCGGGGAGACGCTGGCCCAGGGGCTGGATGCGAACGCGCTGCCCGCGCCGCAGGGCCCGGTCGTGCTGGCCGTGCAGGGCGCCATCTCGCGGTTCAATGCCGAGGGCGCGGCGCTGTTCGACATGGAGATGCTGAAGGCGCTGCCACCCGCGCGGCTGGACACCACCACCGCCGTGACCGACGGCCTGCGCCGGTTCGACGGTTTCCTGATGCGCGACCTGCTGGAGCTGGTCGGCGCGCAGGGCGACACGCTCACCGCCGGCGCGCTCAATGACTATGCCATCGACATCCGCATCGAGGAGTTCAGCCGCTTTGACGTGCTGGTGGCCTATGCGATGGACGGCATCGTGCTGCAACCCTCGGACAAGGGGCCGCTCTGGATCGTCTATCCCCGCGACCAGCATGCCGCGTTGCAGGATATCCGTTATGATTACCGCTGGGTCTGGCAGTTGCGATGGCTGGATATAAGATGAGGAACCCGGCGCGGGCCGTGCTGGGCATCGCCCTGCCGGTGGCGGCCATCATCCTGTTCGTCTCGCTGCTGGGGTTTTCGCTGCTGCGCCTGTCCGGCATCGAGCGCGACATGCGCATCGAGGCCACGCAGAACATGCTCTGGGTGATTTCGCGGGCACATGTGTCCAGCCTGCAACTGGGCGAGGCGGCTGCGCAACAGGCCACGGCACCGGCGGACCCGGCCCAGTTGCAGCTGCGCCATGACGTGTTTCTCAGCCGCTTCGCGCTGCTGGCCGACGGGCCGCAGCGCCGCCAGATGGAGGCGCTGGGCTTTGCCGGCGCGCTGGACCAACTGCGCGACCGCCTGCCCGAACTGGCATCATCCCTGGCCCGGCTGGCGCCGGCGGATATGGTCCGGGTGCGGGCCATTCTTGACCCCTACAACGCCGCGCTGACCGATGCCGCCAACCGGGCGATGGTCGCCGAATGGGACGAACTGGGCGAGACGCTGGACGCCTCGCGCGCGCAACTGTGGCAGATCATCACCTCGCTGATCGGGATCTCGCTGGCGGGGGCGGTGCTGTGCGGGCATTTCCTGCTGGCGATCCGCGATGCACGGCGGCGGCAACGGCTGATCGACAAGGAAAAGGCCCTCTCCCAGCTGCTGATCGGCTCGAGCGGCGAGGGGATCGTGGCGGTGGATGACGCGCGCATCTGCACCCTGTGGAACGAGGCCGCCGAGCAGCTGTTCGGCCAGGGCGGCAACCAGACCCGTGGCCGGGCGCTGGCCGATATCTCCGGCTTCTTTCAGGTCGATGCCATCCGCTGGATGATCGACAGCGCGATTGCGGGCCGCCCGGCGGTGCTGTTCGACCAGCCCTTCTTCCCCCCCGGCCAGGCGCCGACGCTCTATCTGGACCTGCGCTGCTTTTCCCTGCGCGATGGCAGCCGGATCATTGGCGCGATCCTGCTGGTCTCGGATGTCACGGCGCGGCGGGCGGCGCAAAAGGAAATCGCCGATCACCGCGACCGGCTTGAGCAGCTGGTCGCCGCCCGCACCAGCGAGTTGGACGCCGCGCTGACCCGCGAGCGCGAAGCGGCCGAGCTTTACCGGCATTTCGGCACCATGATCTCGCACCAGTTCCGTACGCCGCTGGCCCTGGTCGATTCCGCGCTGCAACGGCTGATGCGCCGGCGCGACCGGCTGACCCCCGACGAGGTGCTGGAGCGTGGCGGCAAGGCCCGCGAGGCCATTGCCCGCCTGACCCGGCTAGTGGACAGCACGCTGGACGCCGCCCGCCTCGATGCCGGCCAGATCGAGGTCCGCAGCCAGCCCTGCGACCTGCGCGCCATCCTTGCGCAGCTTTGTGCGGATCAGGCCGACCCTGTCGCCGGACGCCGGCTGGTGGTGGCGGGCGGCGATGGCGGCCCGGTCATCGCCCGCGGCGATCCGGTGCATGTGGAAAACATCCTGGCCAACCTGCTGGCCAATGCGTTGAAATACTCGCCGGCCGGCACCCCGGTCTGCATCACCCTGAAAGGCGACGCCGCCCGGACCGAATGCGTCATTACCAATCAGGGCGGGCTGTCCGGCCCGGCCGAGCGCGCCATGCTGTTCGAGCGGTATTTTCGCGGCCGCAATGCCGAAGGCCGCCCGGGCATCGGCGTCGGGCTGTACATGGCGCGGATGCTGGCGCGGTTGCAGGGCGGCGACCTGCTGTTGCAGGAGGCCGAGCCGGGCATGGTCCGCCTGGCCTTGCGGCTTCCGGGCGTCGGGCAGCGCCCAGCGCCGGCCGAGGCCGCCTTCCCGGGCAGGAGGTCGGCATGACGGGCACGCCCCTGACGCCGCCCGCCCGCCCCCTCATCCTGTGCGTCGAGGACGAGGACCAACTGCGCCGCGACATTGCCGACGAACTGGCCGAGGCCGGCTATGGCGTCATCGAGGCCGCCAGCGGCGCCGAGGCCTTCGAGCGCCTGGGCCAGGCGCGCCCCGACCTGGTGCTGTGCGACATCTCGATGCCCGGCCTGTCTGGCCATGACGTGCTTGCGGCCCTGCACGACAAGGGGCCGGCCCATGCCGATATTCCGTTCGTGTTCCTGTCGGCGCTGGCCGATCCGCGCCAGGTCGCCGACGGCAAGCGACGCGGCGCCGATGACTATCTGGTCAAGCCGATCGACTATGACCTGCTGCTGGCCACCATTGCCGCGCGGCTACGCCAGATCGACCGCATCCGGGCGGGGCGCGCCGGCGGCGACGCCCCGCCTCCGCCCCCGCCGGATCCGGCTGCGGATTTCGGCCTGACGCCCGCGGAATTGCAGGTGGCAGCCCTGCTCGCCCAGGGCAAGACCCTGTTGCAGATTGCGGCGGATCTGGGCATCTCGCGGGCGACGGTGGCCTTTCACCTGCGGCATATCTTTCAGAAAACCGACACCAATCGCCAGGCGGAACTGGTGGCAATGCTTTTGCGCGGCAACTACGCAGTCGGCACGTCACAGAGCCGGGTGACATGAATCCTCACCGAGCCTTGAAAATTTCCATGCCACGAAGCCGGCCAGGTACTGGCGGAGATAGTCCCACCTGATCGGCTGGCCTCGCGCGAAAGCACTGACCTGCCCCGGGATTTTTCCTCCAGATGCGATTAGAGTCCGGCCCAACTTGAGGACGGACAATGAAGCGAACGAGATTCACGGACGAACAGATCATCGGCATCCTGGCAGAGCATGAGGCAGGCGCGAAGTGCGCTGACCTGTGCCGCAAGCACGGCATGTCGGAAGGCACCTTCTACAACTGGAAGGCCAAGTTCGGCGGCATGACGGTGTCGGAGGCGAAGCGGCTGAAG
>JBEBVF010000178.1:0-4732 GCA_040392885.1 Paracoccus sp. (in: a-proteobacteria)
CGGTGACGGCAGCGGCGAGGTCCGGCCATGAAGCGCCTGATCCCGCATCCGCTGATGTCGGTCACCCTCTGGCTGGCCTGGCTGATGCTGACCCGGTTCTCGCTGGGCATGGCGGTGCTGGGCGGGCTGATCGCGCTGGCCGCCGGCTGGGCGATGACCCGGTTGCAGATGCCCGAGGTGCGGGTGCGCAACTGGCGCAAGGCCGGGGTGCTGCTGGGCGTGGTGGCGGTGGATGTCATGCGCTCGAACATCGCGGTGGTGCGGCTGATCCTGGCCGGACCCCGGGCCTGCGCCCGCCGCGCCAGCTTTCTGGAATTGCAGCTGACGCTGCGCGACCGGCACGGGCTGGCGGTGCTGGCGATCATCATCACCTCGACTCCGGGCACCACCTGGGTCGAATATGACCCGGAAAGCGGCCGGCTGCTGCTGCATGTGCTTGACCTGGCCGATGGCGAGGCGCTGCGGCAGCTGATCCACAGCCGTTACGAGGCGCTGTTGCAGGAGATCTTCGAATGAGCACGCTGATCCTGGGAATCGCCTTTGCCTATGCGCAGATCATGCTGGGCGCCGCCATGGCGCTGGGCCTGTGGCGGATGATGGCCGGGCCGCGGGCGCAGGACCGGGTGCTGGGCCTCGACACCATGTATTTCATCACCCTGCTGCTGATCATGGTGCTGGGCATGCGCAATGGCAGCCCGTTCTTTCTGGAGGCGGCGCTGGTCATCGCGCTGCTGGGCTTTGTCACCACGGTGTCGCTGGCCAAGTTCCTGATGCGCGGCGAGGTGGTCGAATGATGCAGTTCGAGACCCTGCCGGTCTGGGTGGCGGTGATCGTCGCGGTGCTGGTCATCATCGGCTCGACGCTGGCCTTCATCGGCGCGGTCGGGCTGGTCAGCCTGCGCACCTTCTATCAGCGGCTGCATGCGCCGACGCTGGGCACGACCATGGGGGTGGTGTCGCTGGCGGCGGCCTCGGCGCTGCTGTTCTCGTTCCTCGGCAACCGGGTGGTGCTGCACGAGGTGGTCATCGTCGTGCTGGTGATCGTGACCACGCCGGTGACGCTGATGACGCTGGGCCGGGCGGCGCTGCGCCGCGACCGCTCCAAGCAGGACCCGGCATTGCCCTCGGCGCAGCGGCGCTCCTTCGCGCAGCGCTATCGCCGCAGGCGGTAGCCGGAAGCACGCCCGGCAAGGCGGCCGGAGGCGAGGCAGAGGCTGAGCAGATAGCCCCCGGTCGGCGCCTCCCAGTCCAGCATCTCGCCGGCGGCAAACACCCCGGGCAGGGCGCGCAGTTCCAGATTGTCGGTCAGGCTGGCAGCGGTAATGCCCCCGGCCGAGGAGATGGCGCGATCCAGCGGCATCGGCCCGGCCAGGCGCATCGGCAGCGATTTCAGCACCTTGGCCCAGCCCTCGGCGCTGTCGGGCCGGCCACCCCATTCCAGCGCCAGCGCCGCCCGCAGCGGGTCGCCCAGCACCCGGCGCAGGCGGTTGCCCAGCGATTGCCGGGCCGGAACCCGGGCCAGCCGCGCCGCCAGCGCCGCCTCCGGCAGGTCGGGGGCCAGGTCCAGCACCGCCGCCGCCCCGTCGCGAATCGCCATCGACAGCGGATAGATGCCGCCGCCCTCGATGCCCTCGCGCGTCACCACCCATTCGCCGCGGCTGTCCAGCCCGCCGGCGCGCAGCCGCGTGCCCTTGACCGGCTGGCCGAAGAACCGCGCCATCGCCGGCGACCATGCCACCCGGAAACCCATGTTCGCCGGGCGGAACGGGGCGATCCCGACACCTTTCGCCGCGAGGATCTCCGCCCAGCCGCCGGTCGATCCGAGGCGGGGCCAGCTGGCCCCGCCCAGCGCCAGCACGCAGATGCGGGGGGCGATCAGGCACCCGCCCTCCGGGGTGGCGAAACGGAAGCCGCCCTCCTCCAGCCCGGTCCAGCGCCAGCGGCGGCGCAGTTGCGCGCCCGAGGCCGCCAGCCGCCCCAGCCAGGCGCGCAGCAGCGGCGAGGCCTTCATCCCGACCGGAAACACCCGGCCGGTGGAGCCGGTGAACATCGCCACCCCCAGCCCCTCGGCCCAGCCGCGGATGGCCTCGGGCGGGAATTGCTCCAGAATCCGCTGCGTGTCCAGCGGGCTGCCGCCCCAGTGGATGTGGCGGGCGATGGCGGCGGCATCCTCGTCGCGGGTCAGGTTCAGCCCGGACTTGCCGGCCATCAGGAACTTGCGCGCCGGCGAGGGCATGGCCTCGGCGATCACCGGCGCATGGCCGGCGGCGGCCAGCATCTCGGCCGCGGCCAGGCCCGCCGGCCCGGCGCCGATCACCAGCGCGGCGACGGCCTCGCTCACCCGCGGGCCCGCATGGCGAGGCGGATCAGCGCCCGCTCCATCACCGCCATCGCCGGCGCCCGGCCGCCCGAGCGCAGGGCGAGGTCGGTCTCGACCAGCAGATGCAGGGCCTCCTCCAGCCGGGCCACGCCCCATTCGCGGGCCTGCCGCGCCATGCGGTCGCGGCGTGGGCCGAAGACCGGCGGGCGCAGCCGTGCCAGCCCCGCCGCCGGACCCTCGGGGTCCGAGGCCGCCGCATGCAGCGCCCGGAAGTGGCGGGTGGCGGCAATGGCCAACGAGACCGGCGCCGTCCCGGAACCCGCCAGCCGCTGCATCAGCAGCACCAGCCGGTCGGCGCGGCCCTCGGCGGCGCTCTCGATGATCTCGTCGATCTCGGCCTCGATGGTGGCCGGGGCCAGCAGCGCGATCTCGGCCGGGGTCAGCGGCGCGGGGTCGCCATGCTTGTAGAGGCCGATCTTCTCGATGGTCTGGCGCAGGTCGCCGGGATCGAGCGCGCGGGCCAGCAGCCCCAGTTCGCGCAGCGCGTCGCGGGGCACCTCGGGCAGGCCGGCGGCGGCCAGCCAGGCCAGCACCTCGGCCTCGCCGGGCGGGTCGTCATAGAGCGTGGCGATCACCGCGGCGGGATGGGCCTCGAACAGCTTGCGCAGGGCCGAGGCCTTGCCCAGCGCGCCCGCCGTGGCCAGCATCACCGCATCGCCCGGCGCCCAGGCGGCCAGCGCCTCCCGGAACACCGGCGCCACGCCGTCGGTCGCCTCCTCGACGAAGACCGCGCGCGGACCGGGGAAGAAGCCCACCGCCTTGACCGCATCCAGCAGCGCGGCCGGGTCGCGGCGCAGATCGGCGCCGGAGAGGCGGGTCAGCCGCATCTCCTCGTCGGCCTTGGGGCCGGTCAGGGCAGCGAGGGCCTCGACCCGCTTCATCGCCACCCGCATCGGGTCGGCGCCGCAGATCAGCAGGGCCGGGCGGTTCGGGTCGGGCCTGGCCAGATAGCGCGCGGTCTCGTGGCCCTTCAGCTTCATGTCAGGCCGACAGCGTGCCCAGCAGCCGGGTCACCAGCTGGTCGCCCAGCATCCGCATCAGCCGGGCGCGGGCATCGGCCTCGGCGGCGGTGGTGGCGATGGTGGTGCCGGTCGCGGAATAGGAGGTGAAGGCGCTGACCGCGCCCTGCGCCAGCGTGGCGCCGCTGGCCCGGTCGGTCAGGCGAAAGTCCAGGGTGCCGTTCAGCGCATAGCGGGTGGTGACCTGCTCGGGCGTGATGCCCTGCTCGACCACGGCGACGCGCAGGGCATAGGTCAGGTCATAGCGGGGCGCGGTTTCCGGCCCCAGCCGCGTCGACAGATGCGCGTTCAGCGCATAGCTGTCCAGATCGGTCGGGTCGGGCAGATGCACGGCGCCGCGCAGCCGGTCGCCGACGCCGCCCGGCGCATAGGCTGGGGTAAAGCCGCAGCCGGCCAGCAGCAGCAGGCCGGCCAGCGCGCCGCGCCGGGTCAGGATCGGCTCAGACCACGACATTGACGATGCGTCCCGGCACCACAATCAGCTTCTTCGGCGGCTGACCCTCGCTGAACCGGATCACCGCCGGATCGGCCAGCACCAGCGCCTCGATCTGGTCCTTGGGCATGTCCTTGGGCACGGTGATCTCGGCCCGGCGCTTGCCGTTGATCTGGATGGGCAAGGTCACGCTGTCATCGACCAGCAGCGCCGGATCGGCCTTCGGCCAGGGCGCATCGACCAGCAGGCCCTCGCCGCCGGCCTTGTGCCAGACCTCCTCGGCCAGATGCGGCACCATCGGCGCCAGCAACTGCGCGAGGATGCGCAGCGTCGCCCGGCGCGCCTCGCCGCCGGCCGGGGACTTGCCGATGACATTGGCCAGCTCGTAAAGCTTGGCCACCGCCTTGTTGAAGGCGAAGCCCTCGATGGCGGCGGTCACGTCGGCGATGGCGCGATGCGCGGCGCGGGCCAGCTCCGGGTCGTCGCCACCCTCGCGCGCCTCGTCGGCCAGACGCCAGACGCGGGCGAGGAACTTGTGCGCCGCCTCGGCCCCGGCCGAGGTCCATTCCACGTCACGCTCGGGCGGGCTGTCCGAGAGCATGAACCAGCGCGCGGTATCGGCGCCGAAATTGCGGACGATGTCGACCGGATCGACCACGTTCTTCTTGGATTTCGACATCTTGGCCGAGGGGACCACCTCGACCGGCGTGCCATCGGCCAGCCGGCCGTCGGTCACGTCCTCCGGCAGGTGATAGACCGGCCGGCCGCGGGCGTCGCGGGTCATGTAGATCTCGTGCGTCACCATGCCTTGCGTGAACAGCGCGTCGAACGGCTCCTTCGCGCTCTCGGGCAGGTGATTCGTCTTCACCATCGCCCGGGCGAAGAAGCGCGAATAGAGCAG
>JBEBVF010000179.1:0-4677 GCA_040392885.1 Paracoccus sp. (in: a-proteobacteria)
GCGCTGAAGGACAGGCTGGCCGCCGCCCAGCCCTATGGCGACTGGATCGAGAAGGTGGTCGAGTTGACCCCGACCCTCGAACGCCTGCCCGAATTCCCGCTGTTCACCGGCGACGAGTTGCGCCGCCGCCAGCTTGCCGCCGGCTATACGCTGGAAGAGATCGAGCAGGTGCTGGCGCCGATGGCCGAGGACGGCAAGGAGATGATCGCCTCCATGGGCGACGACACGCCGCCCGCGGTGCTGTCAAAGATCTATCGCCCACTGAGCCATTATTTCCGCCAGAATTTCAGCCAGGTGACCAACCCGCCTATCGACAGTTTGCGCGAAAGCCGGGTGATGTCGCTGAAGACCCGCTTCGGCAACTTGACCAACGTGCTGGACGAAAGCTCGGCCCAGACGGAAATCGTGGTGCTGGAAACCCCTTTCCTCGCCAACGAGGAATTCCGGGTGATGACCGAGGAGCTGGGCGCCTCGGTCACCTTCATCGACTGCACCTTTGCGCCCGGCGAGGAGGCGCTGCGGCTGGGGCTGGAACGCATCCGGGCGGAGGCCGAAGCGGCGGTGAAGAATGGTGCCGGCCATCTGGTGCTGACCGACCAGCATCAGGGCGAGGGGCGGCCGGCGATGCCGATGATCCTCGCGACCTCGGCCGTGCATTCCTGGCTGACCCGGCAGGGGCTGCGCACCTTCACCAGCCTGAACGTGCGTTGCGCCGAATGCATCGACCCGCATTATTTCGCGGTGCTGATCGGCTGCGGCGCCACCACGGTGAACCCGTGGCTGGCGCAGGATACCGTGGCCGACCGCATCGCGCGCGGTCTGCTGAACCTCGACCTGGCCGAGGCCATGCGCCGCTATCGCGATGCGGTGGATGCGGGCCTGTTGAAGATCATGTCCAAGATGGGGATCTCGGTGATCTCCTCCTATCGCGGCGGGCTGAACTTCGAGGCCGTGGGCCTCAGCCGCGCCATGGTGGCCGAATACTTCCCCGGAATGCAAAGCCGGATTTCCGGCATCGGCCTTTCCGGCATCCAGATGAAGCTGGAGGAGGTGCATGCGCGCGGCTTCGGCCCGACACCGGCGCCGCTGCCGGTGGGCGGTTTCTTCAAGGCGCGCGCCTCGGGCGAGAAACACGCCTGGGAAGCCAACACCATGCACCTGCTGCAAACCGCCTGCGACCGCGCCAGCTATGACCTGTGGAAGAAATATTCCGCGGCGATGCGGGCCAATCCGCCGATCCACATCCGCGACCTGCTGGATTTCAAGCCGATGGGCCGGCCGGTGCCGCTGGAAGAGGTCGAGTCGATCACCGCCATCCGCAAGCGCTTCGTGACGCCGGGCATGAGCCTCGGCGCCCTGTCGCCCGAGGCGCACAAGGCGCTGAACGTCGCCATGAACCGCATCGGCGCCAAATCTGATTCCGGCGAGGGCGGCGAGGACCCGGCGCATTTCCTGCCGGAGCCCAACGGCGACAATCCCTCGGCCAAGATCAAGCAGGTGGCCTCGGGCCGCTTCGGCGTCACCGCCGAATACCTCAACGCCTGCGAGGAGCTGGAGATCAAGGTCGCCCAGGGCGCCAAGCCCGGCGAGGGCGGGCAACTGCCCGGCATGAAGGTCACCGGCCTGATCGCCCGGCTGCGCCACGCCACGCCGGGGGTGACGCTGATTTGCCCGCCGCCGCATCACGACATCTATTCGATCGAGGATCTGGCGCAGCTGATCTACGACCTCAAGCAGATCAACCCGCGCGCCAAGGTGACGGTGAAGCTGGTGGCCTCGTCGGGTGTCGGCACCATCGCCGCCGGCGTCGCCAAGGCCAAGGCGGATGTGATCCTGGTCTCCGGCCATAACGGCGGTACCGGCGCCAGCCCTGGCACCAGCATCAAATATGCCGGCCTGCCGTGGGAGATGGGCCTGACCGAGGCGCATCAGGTGCTGGCGATGAACAAGCTGCGCGAACGCGTGACGCTGCGCACCGATGGCGGCCTGCGCACCGGCCGCGACATCGTCATCGCGGCGATGCTGGGGGCCGAGGAATACGGCGTCGGCACCGCGGCGCTGATCGCCATGGGCTGCATCATGGTGCGGCAATGCCAGTCGAACACCTGCCCGGTCGGCGTCTGCACCCAGGACGAGGCCCTGCGCGCCCGCTTTACCGGCAGCGCCGACAAGGTGGTGAACCTGATCACCTTCTATGCGCAGGAGGTGCGCGAGATCCTCGCCAGCCTCGGGGCCCGCTCGATCAACGAGGTGATCGGCCGCGCCGACCTGTTGACCCAGGTCAGCCGGGGCGCGAAGGAGCTGGACGACCTCGACCTCAACCCGCTGCTGATCACGGTCGATGACGCCCACGCCATCCGCTACGACCGCGAAAAGCCCCGCAACCCGGTGCCCGACACGCTGGATCAGGAGATCATCCGCGACGCCGCCCGCTTCTTCGACGAGGGCGAAAAGATGCAGCTGTCCTACGCAGTCAGGAACACCCACCGCACCGTGGGCACCCGCGCCTCGCATCACATCGTGCGCCGGTTCGGCATGAACAACAGCCTGCAACCCGACCACCTGACCATCAGGCTGACCGGATCGGCCGGGCAATCGCTGGGCGCCTTCGCGGTGCGCGGCCTCAAGATCGAGGTGCAGGGCGATGCCAACGATTATGTCGGCAAGGGGCTGTCGGGCGGGCTGATCGTGGTGCGGCCCCGGATGGAGTCGCCGCTGGTCGCGCACGAAAACACCATCATCGGCAATACCGTGCTTTACGGCGCCACGGGTGGCCAGCTTTTCGCCGCCGGCCGCGCAGGCGAGCGCTTTGCCGTGCGCAATTCCGGCGCCGAGGTGGTGATCGAGGGCTGCGGCACCAATGGCTGCGAATACATGACCGGCGGGGTGGCGGTGATCCTCGGCGCCATCGGCGCCAATTTCGGCGCCGGGATGTCGGGCGGCATGGCCTATCTTTACGACCCGGACGGGCAGGCGGCGCAGCTGCTGAACATGGAGAGCCTGGTCACCTGCCCGGTGACCGTCCCGCATTGGGAGGTGCAACTGCGCGGGCTGATCGCGCGTCATGCCGCGGAAACCGGCAGCCAGCGCGCCACCGACATCCTGCGCCGCTGGGAAGTCGAGCGCGGGGCCTTCCTGCAGGTCTGCCCGCGCGAGATGCTGCGCCACCTGCCGCAGCCGCTGGTCGAGGAAGCCGCGGCGCTGCCCGCGGAATGATGCCGCAGCCCGGACTGGTGTCCGGGCCGCGACCGCCGCTTACATGTGATAGGCGGCCTCGCCCTGCGAGGTGAGGTCGAGGCCCCGGCGCTCGGCCTCGGCGGTGACGCGCAGCCCGACCAGCGCGTCCACCAGCCGGTAGAGCGCAAAGGACACCACGCCGCACCAGAGGATGGTGACCAGCACCGCCTTGACCTGCACCCAAAGCTGAGCGGCCATGCCCACCTCCTCGGCATAGCCCACGCCGCCCAGCGATGGCGCGGCGAGGATACCGGTGCCAAGCGCGCCGACGATGCCCGCGACGCCGTGGATGCCGAACACGTCGAGGCTGTCGTCATGGCCCAGCCGCTGCTTGACCCCGGTCACGAAGACATAGGCCGCCGCCGACCCGGCCGCCCCCAGCCCGATCGCGGCGACCGGCCCCACGAACCCCGCCGCCGGGGTGACGGCGACCAGACCCGAAATCATCCCCGAGATCACCCCGAGGGCCGAGGCCGTGCCGCGCAGCAGCGCCTCGATCGCCACCCAGGCCAGCGCGGCGCCCGCCGTGGCGGTGAAGGTGTTCAGCATCGCCAGCGCCGCGCCGCCGCCCGCCGACAGCGCCGAGCCGGCATTGAAGCCGAACCAGCCCACGAACAGGATCGCGGCGCCGATGAAGCTCAGCGGCAGCGAATGCGGCGCCATCAGCTCGCGCCCCAGTCCGATGCGCGGGCCGATCACCCGGGCGCCGACCAGCGCCGCGATGCCGGCATTGATATGCACCACCGTGCCGCCGGCGAAATCCATCGCCCCCCAGCCGGCGAACAGGCCGGCGGGGGCCCAGGCCATGTGGGCGACGGGGAAATAGACCAGCGTCACCCACAGCACGGCAAACACCACGGCGCCCGACAGCCGCACCCGCTCGGCAAAGCCGCCGATGATCAGCACCGGGGTCAGCGCCGCGAAGGTCATCTGAAAGGCGACGAAGACATATTCGGGAATGCTGCCCGACAGCGTGTCGGGCCCGATCCCGGCCAGGAACAGCCGGTCGAGCCCGCCCCACCACCGGCTCTCGGCGCCGCCGAAGGCCATCGAATAGCCATAGACCACCCAGATCACCATCACCGCCGCGGTGATGATGGCGGTCTGGGTCAGGACGGAGAGCGCATTCTTGGCCCGCACCAGCCCGCCATAGAACAGCGCGATGCCGGGCAGGATCATGAAGGCGACGAGCGCGGTGGCGACCAGCATCCAGGCGGTGTCGCCGCTGTCCGGCCCGGCCGCCACAGTCTCGATGGCGCCCTGGGCCAGGGCGGTCGCCGGTATCGGCACCATGGCCGCCAGGGCCGGGATGAGCTTGATGATCTTCATGCCAGTCTGCCTTTCTGCGTGAGGGAGGGGCAGGCGTCGGGACGCCCTGCCATCCAGCAACGCGCCCCGGCCGCGGCCGCGCAAGAAACCCGGCCCGAATCCAGGGCGGGC
>JBEBVF010000180.1:0-4673 GCA_040392885.1 Paracoccus sp. (in: a-proteobacteria)
CGCCGGCGCGGCCCTCTGCAGACGCCCGCTCCGGCGCAGGATAACCCCACCGTTCAGCAAAAAAAACGGGAGGGGGGTCAGTTCCTCGTTGGACCGGACCACAATAAATTGGAATGCGGACCGCGATCTTTTGGAATGGATCATCCCTGATCCGACCCCGGACGCTCGGCCGAGATCGACGTGTTGAACCCGCCGCTGCCCAGTTCGTGGGTGGCGGTGGTGACCGACCACAGGGCGTTGACCCCGGCGCGGAACCCAATGGCCAGAATACGGCCCTCGGCGGCGATCAGCGGGTCACCGGGGAAGGTGGCCTCGAAGGTATCGTTGCCGCGCCCGATCTCGCCCAGCTTTGCGGTCGCGGCTGCCTTGGCCTCGGCCTCGGTCTTGTGGATATGGCGCAGACGGAGGGCGGGCGCCCCCTCGCCGGCCGTGACCTCCTGACGCTTGGCGGCTTGCGTGTCCTGCCAGACCGCGATGACGGCTTTGTAGGCCTCGCGCGTGGTCAGGGTCAGGGTCCAGCTGGTGGTATCGCGCTCCATCACCGGGCGCGGTGGGATCGGCAACCCGCTGACGGTGCGACCCTCGCCCTTGCCCATGAACAACAGCGCGCCGCCCTTGACGCTGACCAGCGCATCATGGTCGCGGCCCATCCGGTCGAGGAAGGCGATATCGCTCTCGTCAGTCTGGTCGATATGCTCGATCATGACAGACTGGAACCGCTGGGATACCCTTGCGGTCAGCCCATGCTCACCGGCGATGGTGGCAACGATGTCGCCGATCGTGATCTGATCCCAGCCCCGGGTCTTTTGCTCCTTGATGGTGCCGCCCAGGTCGGCACCCCTGGCGCGGATCGTCAGCGTGGCCGGTGGCGCGCTGACCGTCACTTCGTCGGAGGTGAACAGGCCCATGGGGATCAGTCCGGTTTCGCGGTAGCCGAGGAAGACCAGCAGCGGCGCGCCCGGCGCGGGCAGTTCGATCAGGCCGTCGCGATCGTCCAAGACGATTTCCACGGTGTCGGCCTTGATGCCGGCCTCGTCGGTGATCGTCAGGCCAAGCAGCCGATCCCTGATCTGCGGTGTGATGTTGATCCCGGCGGCGATGATCTTGAAATCGGGCGTCATGTCAGTCCCACAGGCGGATGGCCCGAGGCTCGATCGGCTGCGCCTCGGGCATGTCGATGACGATCCCGGCCGGGAGAACGGGACCATGCGCGGCGAGGCCGGGATTGGCATCATAGACGGCTTCGACGCGGTGCGGGGTATCACCGTAATAGCGGTGGCAGACCAGATCGAGCACGTCGCCGCCCTTGCTCCGATATTTCACAGCAGCCTCGCAATGGTCTGGATGGCCGCAATGGCGGTGATCAGAGCGCTGGCGCCGCCCCGGTCGCCACCATATTCGGCGATGGTCATGGTGAAGGCGATGGCGCCGGGCGCGCCATCGGCGAAGAACTCGGTGCCCTCCTCCTCGATCCCGGTGATTACCCAATCGCCCAGCACGTCGCCGCGCCCGCTGACCAGCAGCAGCGGTTTGCCACGCCCGGCCAGCCCGCGCATGGCGTCGATCTGACCATATCCGCCCGCGAAATGCGGCAGGATTTCGCCGGACAGGGTGATTTCCTCGGCGCCGGCGCCCAGGAACTGATGGGCGGGCTTACGCCCGATGCGGGCCTGTTGTTCCCAGCGATATTCGGAGCGGCGGGCGACCGTCTGCGGCGCGGCGGTGCGCAGCATGAAGGGGTAAGGCCCCAGCATCATCATCACCTTAGTCATGCAGCAACCCCCGCAGATCGGCGCGGGCACGGCGGGCGGCGGCGTTCAGTTCGGCCTTCACCGCCGCGCGCAGTTGCGCCGCGTCCAGACCGCTGCCGTTGATCACGATATTATAGTGTGGCTGATGGTTGATCTGCCGGGCGCCCGTAGCGGCGGCCACGGGCGCCATGGCCGGGGCCATCTGCCCGGCCAGTTCCGGCCCGGCGCCTGCGCCCATGATCAGACCCGCCAGCGCCTGCGCGCGTTGCGATAGATCGACCAGCCCGCACAGCGCGTTGTGGTGGGCGATGAAGCCGCCCCGGCTCTCATAGCGCAGTTCGGGGCCGCGCTCGCCGACCAGCAGCAGGCCCGGGGCGAAGCTGCCGCCTTGGGCGCGCGGGGTGGGCTCGCCAAACAGCGCATCAATCGCGCCCTGGTGCGGCGCCGAAACCGTGGGAACGCGCGGGGTAGGGTGGATGCCCGAATTCGCAGCAACCGCAGCAATCTCCGAGGCGCCCAGTGCCCGGTCGTCAGATCCCAGGCCGATCGAGGCCAGCGCCTCCGCACCCTTGTCCTTGACCCATTTCAGCCCGTCGATCACCGGCGAAATGACCGCCCAGATCGCCGCGAACTTCGCGCCGAGCCAGTCCAGCACCACCCCGATGGCCGACTTGATGCCTTCCCAGACCGCACCGACGCCCTCGATGCTGAACAGTCCGTCAATTGCCGGCCTGATGAAGCCCGTCCAGACGCGATCGAAGACTGCGCCGATGGCATCGAGCACGACAGACAGCGTGTCCCGCGCCGCATTCCAGGCGTCGACAATGTAATCCGTGATGCCGAGTGCATCCGTCACCGGCTTGATGACGCCCGTCCAGGCCGCGCGGAATATACGCCCGATCCCGGCCCAGAGGGTGCGATAATAGCCGGTCAGCCCATCCCACAGGCGGGACAGGCCGGCCACCGCGCCGGTCATGTCACCCGTGAAGATGCCGGTAACGAACTGGACAAAGCCGCTGAAGATGTCGCGGATATCCGCTGGTGTGATCGCGCCCGAACCCGGCATCAGGCAGGCTTGCCCAACACGGCGGCCTGTTTCACCGCCACCTCGTAATCGACGGCCATATCGAAGGTGTATTCCAGCACGCGCTTGCGGCTGTGATACGCCCGGTCCCGGCGGATATCGGCATGGACCCCGAAAACGAGGTTTTTCAGCGGCGTAAAGATCACCCGCCCCGCCGGCATATCCGGGTGAGCTTCGATCCCATGACCCTCGAACCGCCGCGCGGGGCTGTCCAGGTTGACCGCGGTGCCGGTGACCGGAGCGTTGATCTCGCGGCTGTAGGCATCAGCATCCGCAAGGTTCATCAGGAACACGGAGTTGCTGCGGAAGCGCACGTCCGAGGCGTCCTTGATGGCACGAAGCGCGGCGATCCAGCCATCCGTGGCGGGGTCGATCGTGACCTTCACAGCCTTGGCCGCCTCGACCAGGATTTGCAGCTTCGCGACCAGATCGGCTTTCGTCATGGTTCACTCCTCGTCTTCTTGGGTTGCCAGCCGCGCATGGCAGACTGGATGATCGGTGCCGGTGGTGCAGATCACGCACCGCCTGCACTCGGGACACCAATGCGTTCCCGCACCGACATTCCCGAGGTCGTGGAAGCAACCGGGACAGATCCACGCATCGTCACGGTCCCAGTTGCTGCATTCCTGCGCGTAGGGTTCGAACGGGGCGGCGAGGGCGATATCGGTCATGCCCCCACCGCCCGCTTTGCCCGCACCTGACTGATCCAGTTGCGGGTGGCCGCCATCAGTCCCATCGTCGATGTCGCGCGCAGGCCACAGAGCCGGATGTTCGCGAGGGCGCCGCAGGCATCGTGCTTGCCGCCCTCGGCTTCGATCCGTTGGGTCAGTGCCCGCATACCCTCCCGGTAGCGCTCGACATCCCGATACCGGCCCGGGGTGCGGTCGATGATCGCTTCCAGTTCGCTCGCCAGCTGAAGCACGTCCATCACGACGCCTCCCGCAATACGGTCTCGAACGGCTCAACCGCGAAATCCTCGCCGTCCGAACCGATGGTCACGCCCCTCAGCGCACCCGCCGTGACCCGGTCTTCGAGCATCGCATTCTTGTCGATCTCGACCTTGGTGCGCAGAAACTTGGACCCAAGCCGCGCGGCCTTGATGGCGGTGATGACATTTCTCGCAGATCATCCGCCAGCCGCTTTCGCCCGAGGCCCAGAGCGACCGGATATAATGCGTGACCTCCTCGCCGATCCGCTGGTGATCGGCGGGTGCGACGCGGCCCGTGAAAAACCCGTCCCAGCCCAGCGTGACGATGGCGCGCGCGGTGCCCTTGTCCTTGCGCACCTCCGGCATCAGGCCATGCAGGCCGCCGGCATCGTAGGCCGCGACCCAGTTATACAGGGTGGACCGCGACAGCGCCTTGCGCTTGCCGTCCGGCATGGTCTGCATCTGGCCGGCAAGCGCATCCAGCGCCACCTTGCGCGCGGGGCTGCCCTTGGGCTGCGCCACCGCCTGCCGGATCAGGTCCAGCCGCCAGCGGGCGACGGCGACCCGCTCATCCCATTTCGGATCGTGCGCCAACTCCGCCACGGGCTGCTTGCGCACCTCGCCGGTGGCAGGGTCCACGGCATCGTGCAGCCGGATGCCGCGTGACAGATACCACGCCTCCCGCAGATCGGCGGGCAGGCTGTCCACATGCACCTGCGGCGCCATGCCACCAGCACCGCCGCGCCCGACCTCGACCTGACGCACGATCAGGTCGGCGCCGCGCCAGCGGCCTGACGCCAGGGCTTTGCGAGCCACCCGATCCACCACGCCCGCAAGGGCCGAAAGATCAGCAGAGGCGAGCCATTTTTCTGCGGTCCTCAATGGGTCCGCAATAGGGTCCGCAATCAGC
>JBEBVF010000181.1:0-4672 GCA_040392885.1 Paracoccus sp. (in: a-proteobacteria)
CACGCACCATCCCCGCCATCCGGTGCGATACGGGCGCGGCTCAGGTCCGCGCCGCCGCCTCCGCCTGCGGATACCAGCGCGCCATCATCACCCCGCGCAACGCGTTCAGCACCAGCAGCGACAGCCACAGCCCGCCATTGCCGATCAGCGGCATGCTGACCGCCACGCAGAGCGCATAGCCGGCGGCGGCGACCAGCATGGCCTTGCGCATCTCTCCGGTCAGGGTGGCGCCGATGAACACCCCGTCCAGCATCCAGGCCAGGATGCCGACCAGCGGAAAGGCGATCACCCAGGGCAGATAGGCGCGCGCCGCCTCGCGCAGTTCCGGCAGCGTGGTCAGCAGGTCGATCAGCGCGCCGCCGAACAGCAGGAACACCACCGACATCGCCAGCGCCCCGGCCACGCCCCATTGCGTCGACAGCAGCGTGGCCCGGCGCACCGTGTCCGGCCGGCGCGCGCCCACCGCCTGCCCGACCAGCGCCTCGGCGGCGAAGGCAAAGCCGTCCAGCGCAAAGGCCGTCAGCTCGATCAGCTGCATCAGCACCTGATTCGCCGCCAGTTGCAGGTCGCCCTCGGCGGCGCTGAGAAAGATGAAGCTGGCAAAGGACAGTTGCAGCAGCAGCGAGCGCAGCATGATGTCGCCATTGACGCGCACCAGCCGCGCCACCCGGTCGCGGGCGAACAGCCGCGCCGCGCTGCGGGCCTCGCGCCAGGCCCGCTCCAGCGCGTGGCGCGCCAGCCACAAGCCGACACCGAGGCCGAAATATTCCGCGATCAGCGTGGCGGTGGCGCAGCCGGCGACGCCCCAGCCAAAGCCCAGCACGAACAGGATGCTCAGCCCGGCATTGAACAGGTTCATGCCCAGTTGCAGCACCAGCACGGCGCGGGTGCGGGCGACGCCGATCAGCCAGCCGGTGATGGCATAGATCGCCACCGTCGCCGGCACCCCCCAGATGCGGATGCCGAGATAGAGCCGCGCCGTCGCCTCGACCGCCTCCGAGGCCGGCGACAGGCCCATGGCCAACCGGAAGATCAGCGCCTGGCCGAGGATCAGCGCCGCGCCGATGCCGAGGCCCAGCACCAGCGCCCGCAGCAGATGCGCCCCGGCCTCGGCATGATCGCCGGCGCCGGTGGCCTGCGCCACCAGCCCGGTGGTGGACATGCGCAGGAAGTTGAAGAGGCCAAAGATGAAGGCCAGCACGATGGCGCCGAGGCCGACCGCCCCCACCTCGACCGCGCCCAGCCGGCCGACCACGGCGGTATCCACCGCCCCCAGCAGCGGCACGGCGGCATTCGACACCGCGATCGGCAGGGCGATGCCCAGCACCCGGCGATGCGTCACCGGTGCCACGGCGAAGGCAGGCTGCGCGCTCATTTCGGGGCGGGGTCTCCGGCGCCGCGCGGCATCAGGAAATGCCCCATCGCCTCGGCGAAGGGCCGGGCCGGATCGGCCTGCCAGGCCTCGACCCGCACCGAGGCATAGCGCCGCCCCGAACGGGTGATGATGGCACGGGCATGGCAATCCTGCGGCCGGCCGGGGCGCAGATAGTCGATGGTGATGTCGATGGTCCGCGCCAGCGATTTCGGCAGGCAGCCGTGCCCGTCGCGCATCGACAGCGACAGGGCCGCGATGGCGGTGGTCTCCAGGAAGGCCGCCGTCACCCCGCCATGCAGCGCCGGCGGCGCCGGATTGCCGATCATGTGCGGGGCATAGGGCAGATGCGCGATCATCCCGCCCTCGGCATCCAGGCTGAAATGCACCCCCAGCCAGGCCAGATAGGGCACCCGCGCCGCGAAATCGGCCAATCCCTTCAGCGTGTCGGGCATTGCAGCACCTCCACAGGCCGGGGCCGGACAGCCGCACGACGGGCGCCCCGCATCGCGAAAATACCACCCAGCGGCAGGCGCGCCCACAAGAGCGCAAATCCCCGGCGCACCCGTTCGCCCCGGCCATGCCACGCCACGACCATCCGCTTCACCGCCGCCGCCACCGAATCACGCCTCGCAGCACCCGATGGCATCGCCAGCGAACCCGCATCGGAGGCCCGCCGGAACGCAAGCCCGTGCTGCATCCTCCGCCCCGCCGAATCCGCCACCGCATTACCGTGCGCGGTGCGCGGCGGCACCACCAGCCGGCCCGCATCGGACCCACGCCGGAACGCGAACCCGCGCCGCATCCTCCGCCTCGTCGGACCTGCCGCCGAATCACGCATCGCGGCGCTCCAGGGTGAAGGTGCCGGCGGCGGTGGCCACCGGCACGCCGGGCGTCTCGTCCTCGGCCACCACCCGCAGGAAGGCCACCGAGCGCGTCACATGGTAGCATTCCGCCCGCGCGGTCAGCCGCTGATGCGGATGCGCCGGCCGCATGTAGTCGATGCGCAGGTCCAGCGTCGCCGTGGTCAGCGGCCGGCAGGGATGCGCCAGCACCGCCGCCCCTGAGCAGGTGTCCATCAGCGCCGAGACCACGCCGCCATGGATCACCCCGGTTTCCGGGTCGCCGACCAGATGCGGCGCCCAAGGCATTGATACGACGGCCTTCCCCTCGCCGACCGACTCCATCCGCATGCCCAGCGCGCGGGCATGGGGCAGCGCGTCCAGGAAGTGCTGCGTGTCCTGCACGCGATGGGTCTGTGCCGGGTCCGGTCCGGCGTCTGCCGCCCGGCTGCTGTCCTCGCTCATGACGCCCCCGATCCGTTCGCCCCCAGCTTTGCCGCGAAGCGCCGCGACAGGCAAGGCACCCGGCCGGTTGACGTGCCGGCAAGCCAAGGTTGTCGGCTGCGCCCTTCCTGTGTAGCCTGCGGTCAGGCCGGGCGAGAGGACAAGGATGCCGGAAAGCAAGACGCTCAGCTTCAAGGAGATGTGCGCGCGCTTCGACGTGACGCCACGTACGCTGCGCTATTACGAGTATATCGAGTTGCTCAGCCCCCGGCGCGAGGGGCGGACGCGGTTCTACGGGCCGCGCGAGGTGGCGCGGATGACGCTGATTCTGCGCGGCCGCCGCTTCGGCTTTTCGCTGGAGGAGATCCGGCAATGGCTGCAGATCTACGAGGAACGCGGCTCGCGCCAGCAATACGAGGTGTTCCTGGAACTGGCCAGCCGGCAGCTGGCGGTGCTGGACGAGCAGATCGCCGAGCGGCAGACCATCCGCGCCGAGCTGCGCAGCCTGCGCGACGATACCGACAAGCTGCTGTCGGACCTCAAGGCCAGCGGCGGCTGAACCCGGCTTTGGCGTGACGCCACGTCCCGGCAGCGCAAGGTTTACGCGAACGTAAACCCTGCGCTAACCTTCCCCTGTCAAACCCGCCTCGCGGGGGCCAGAGAGGGGGCTCCGCCGTGACGACCGCCAGAATCAGCGACGACGACGTACTGACCATCCGCCAGATGTGCGAGGCGCATGATGTCACGCCGCGGGCGCTGCGCTTCTATGAGGCCCGGGCGCTGCTGACGCCGCGGCGGGTGGGGCAGCAGCGGCTCTACGGGCGACGCGAGCGCGCCCGGCTGCACCTGATCCTGCAAGGCAAGCGCTTCGGCTTTTCGCTGGAGCAGATCCGGCACCTGCTGGAGCTTTACGACCCCTCGACCGACAATCGCGCCCAGATCACCGCCACGCTGGCGGCGGCGCGGGCGCGGCTGGCCGACATGCGCCGGCAGGCGCAGGAACTGGCCGCCGCGACCAGGGAACTGGCCGCCCGCATCAAGGCGATCGAGGCCGACAATCCGCATCTGGCGGCCGGTGCCGCCGCCGCGGACCCCGCCAAGCCCGCCGACCCCGCCACCGATTCCGCCTGACCGGAGGACAAGATGACCACCTATACCGCCCCCGTCGCCGACATGCAGTTCCTGCTGCACGATGTGCTGAAACTGACGGAATCCGGGCTGCCGGGGCACGAGGATCTGGACCGCGAGGTGACCGGCGCCATCCTGGAGGCCGCCGGGCAGTTGGCCTCGGAGGTGCTGGCGCCGCTGAACGCGGTGGGCGACCGGCAGGGCTGCACGCTCTCGGATGGCACGGTGACCACGCCCGAGGGGTTCGGCGCCGCCTTCGAGGCGGTCAAGGAGGGCGGCTGGACGGCCCTCGACTGCGCCGAGGAGGATGGCGGCCAGGGCATGCCCTATGTGCTGGGCGTGGCCACGGGCGAGATGTTCACCTCGGCCAACATGGCCTTCAACATGTATCAGGGCCTGACCCATGGCGCCTATTCCGCCATCCGCACCCACGGCACCGATGCGCAGAAGGCGCTGTATCTGCCGAAACTGGCCAGCTGCGACTGGACCGGCACCATGAACCTGACCGAGCCGCATTGCGGCACCGACCTCGGCCTGCTGCGCACCAGGGCCGAGCCGCAGGAGGATGGCAGCTACCTGATCACCGGGCAGAAGATCTTCATCTCGGCCGGCGAGCATGACCTGGCCGAAAACATCGTGCATCTGGTGCTGGCCAAGGCGCCCGGCGGCGGCGAGGGGACCAAGGGCATCAGCCTGTTCATCGTGCCCAAGTTCCTGCCGAACGAGGATGGCAGCCTGGGCGCGCGCAATGCGCTGTCCTGCGGCCATGTCGAGGACAAGATGGGCATCCACGGCAATGCCACCTGCGTGATGAACTATGACGGCGCCAGAGGCTGGCTGCTGGGCGAGCTGCACAAGGGCATGCGCGCCATGTTCACCATGATGA
>JBEBVF010000182.1:0-4667 GCA_040392885.1 Paracoccus sp. (in: a-proteobacteria)
CACGCGACCCCGGCATTCAGGCGGTAGGTGCATGCCTGCACGCACCGTTGTCCCCCGCCTGGACCCGCGAAGCTCTATTCCTCCGGCACCAGCCGCGTCACCCCGGCGGCGGCGGCGCGGGCCAGGTCGGTATCCAGCGACATGCCGATATATTCGCCGCGCCGCCACAGCTCGCCCAGGTCGTCATAATGGCGCGACAGCAGGTGGCCCGACTGGCCGGTCGAGATCACGAAGATCGAGCTGTCCGGGTCCGACAGGTCGTAGATGCCGCGATAGCCGGCGCCGGTCACCGCCTGGAACGGGTTGCGGCCCCGGCCCAGCAGCCCGGCCTGCGCCAGCGTCGAATCCCCGCCCGACAGCGACTGGCGCAGGTTCGCCAGCCAGCCCAGCAGCGGCCGCCCGCCCAGCCCGGGGCTGGCATGCAGCGCCTGATGCGGATCGCCCCAGCGCCAGCTGGAGACCTGCGGGCCGAAACGCTCGGTCAGCGACAGGATGGCGGCGTCCAGCGCCTGGCGGGCGATGGTGGTGCAATCCTCGATCGCCGCCGATTGCGCCACGTCGCACCAGGCGCCGGCGCCGCCGGTGTCGCGGAACACCGCCTCGATGAAATCCGGCATCACCGTGGCAAAGCGCGCCGCCAGCGGCCCCAGCTCGTCGCGGATCAGCCGGTCCTGCAACTCCGCCATCCAGGCGGCATAGATCAGCGGCTCCGGCAGATGCTCGTTCATGCGCCCGTCCCAGGCGGCCAGCAGCGCCAGCGCGTCCTGGCGCTGGCGCTCCGGGGTGCCGGAGGGCGCCGGCTCGCCGGTGAACCACAGGTCGGCGCCGACCACCGGCAGCAATTGCCGGGCGGCGCCGCTGACCACGTCGATCTGCTCTTCCATCAGGCTCTCGCGCGAATGGATCTCGCGCTCGCCCGACAGATGCGCCAGCCGCAGCCGCTGCGGGCGGGCGCCGCCGGGGCCGGGATCGGTCAGCGCCGCGCGCATCCGCGCCGCCGGCACCGCGCTGGCCGGGGCCGGGGCGGCGAGGTCCTGCCAGCCCTGTTCCGGCAGCCAGCCCGGCACGGGCATCCGCCCGTCGCCGCCGCGCCGCGGCAGCCGCCCGGCCGGTGCCGCATAGATCCCGGCCTGGTCGGCCAGCATCACCGTCAGCGGCGGCGAGACCACCGCCTGCAGGGCGGCGAGGCCGGCGCCGGCCTCCTGCGCCCGCATCAGCCCGATCAGCCCGGCGATGGTGGTGTCGTCGCGCGCCAGCCCCGGCCAGGCCAGCGCCGCCACATGCCCCGCCGGCAGCACGTCGCGGATGCCGAAATGCAGGCCGGGCAGCACCGGGCCGTTGCCGGTCTCGCGCAGGGTGATGCGGCGCGGCTCCTCGCCGCGGATGCGGATGGTCTCGGTCTTGCGGGCGAAATCGGTCCAGCCGCGCGGGCCGCGATAGCGGTCGGGGGCGCCAGGCTGCACCTCCTCGATGAACAGGTCCTGGTCGTCGGCGCCCGAGGGCGCCATGCCCCAGGCCAGCACCGGATTGCGCCCGGAGATCACCGCCGGCACCCCCGGAATGGTGACGCCGATCACCCCGCCGGTCGCCAGCTCGATGCGGGCGAGGTAATAGAGGCCGGGCGCGGTCAGCCCGGTCTGCAGGTCGTTGGCCAGGATGGCGCCCCCGGCCGCGGTCTGCGCCGGCGGCACCGCCCAGACCCCGCCGCCGGCGGCGGTGCCGGGGCCGAGAAAACCGGCCAGCCGCTCGGGCCAGGCCTCGCTGGGCGCGGCCTCGCCGGCCGGCGGCTCGAAATGCCGGCCCTCGAACCGCGCCGCATAATCCCCCGGCGCCGCCTCGCCGGGATGCGCCATCAACTGCGGCCCGCGCCCCGGCAGTGCCAGCGACAGCCGGGCGGTGTCCACCTCGGTCTGCAGGGCCTGGGTCGAGGCCAGCGCCCACAGCTTGAGGATGGCCAGCGAATCCTCGGGCCGCCAATAGGGGATCGGCTCGCGGTAGAGGAAGAACTCCGGCGCGCCCCGGCCCAGCGCCTCGCGGTTGACCACCTGCACCCAGGCGTTCACCCCGTCGGCATAGGCCTGCAGCAGGTCGCGCGTGGCTGGGTCCAGCGCCGCGAGGCTGTCCTCGGCGCGGCCGGCCAGCTCCAGCCGCCGCATCAGGTCGTCGGCGGCCAGCGCGCGCGGCCCGTGGATCTCGGCCAGCCGGCCCTGGGCGGCGCGGCGCAGCAGCACCATCTGGAACAGCCGGTCCTGCGCATGCACATAGCCCAGCGCCAGGAAGGCGTCGCGGTCATCGCTGGCCAGGATATGCGGCACGGTCTCGGTGCTGCGCACGATCTCGACCGGGGCATGCAGGCCGGCGATCGCCTCCTCGCCGCCATAGGGCGGCAGCGAGCGGATGGCGAAATACCAGACCAGCACCGCCGCCCCGCCCGCCAGCAGCAGCACCGCGACCGTCAGGCGCAGCAGCCAGCGAAACAGGGTCAGCATCGCATCGGTCCTCGTGACAGCGGGCAGGGCGAAGGGAGGTTGACCCCGCGGCCGCGCGGGTGGAACCATGCCGGCGGTGTTAGGTCAAGCCGCCGGGCGACGCAACGTGGCAGGTGGTGACAAGATGGAGAAACCGATGACCAAGCTGGCATTCCTGGGCCTTGGCGTGATGGGCGGCCCGATGGCGGGGCATCTGGCGGCGGCCGGCCATGCGGTGACGGTCTATAACCGCACGCCGGCCCGGGCCGAGGCCTGGCTGGCCCGCCATGCCGGGGCGGCGGCGCCGACCCCGCGCGCGGCCGCGGCGGGGGCCGAGGTGGTGCTGGCCTGCGTCGGCAATGACGACGACCTGCGCGGGGTCTGCCTCGGGCCGGAGGGCGCCTTCGCCGGCATGGCGCCAGGCAGCCTGTTCGTCGATCACACCACCGTCTCGGCCCGCGTCAGCCGCGAGCTGGCCGAGGCGGCGCGCGCCCTCGGCATCGGCTATGTGGATGCACCGGTCTCGGGTGGGCAGGCGGGGGCGGAGAATGGCGTGCTGTCGATCATGTGCGGCGGCGCCCCGGCCGATTACGACCGCGCCGAGGCGGTCTGCGGGGTCTATGCCAAGGTCATGCGCCGCATGGGCGAGGTCGGCGCCGGCTCGGTGACCAAGATGTGCAACCAGATCGCCATTGCCGGGCTGGTGCAGGGGCTGTCGGAATCGCTGAACTTCGCCGAGGCCGCCGGGCTGGACATCGAGGCGGTGGTCGAGGTGATCTCGCAGGGGGCCGCCGGCAGCTGGCAGATGGTCAACCGCCACAAGACCATGAAGGCGGACGAATTCGACCATGGTTTCGCCGTCGACTGGATGCGCAAGGACCTGAAGATCTGCCTGGAGACCGGCGACGAGATCGGCGCCGCGCTGCCGGTGACGGCGCTGGTCGACCAGTTCTACAAGGATGTGCAGGCCATGGGCGGCGGCCGCTGGGACACCTCGGCGCTGATCCGGCGGCTGCGCCGGCGCTAGGGCTTGCCGCGCCGCATGCCGACATGGCATGGGACGGCGAGGGAGGATTGCCACATGACCGAGCCGGACATCCGCGACGCCGAGGCGCTGATCGCCCGCATGGGAAGCGCCGCGCGCGAGGCCGCCGCGGTGCTGGCCACCACCACGGCCGAGCGCAAGCATGCCGCGCTGATCGGCGCCGCCGAGGCGCTGCGCACAAGCGAGGATGCCATCCTCGACGCCAATGCCGAGGATCTGGTGTTCGCCGAGGAAAAGGGGCTGTCGGCGGCGATGCTGGACCGGCTGCGCCTCGACCCGGCGCGCATCCGGGCCATGGCCGAGGGGCTGCGCGCCATCGCCGCCCAGCCCGACCCGGTGGGCCGGGTGCTGGCGGAATGGGACCGGCCGAACGGGTTGCATATCCAGCGGGTCTCGACGCCCCTGGGGGTGATCGGGGTGATCTATGAGAGCCGGCCCAACGTGACCGCGGATGCCGCCGGGCTGGCGCTGCAATCCGGCAATGCGGTGATCCTGCGCGGCGGCTCGGAAAGCCTGAATTCCGCCCGCGCCATCCATGCCGCCATGCAGGCGGGGCTGCGCCAGGCCGGGCTGCCGGCGGCGGCGATCCAGCTTGTGCCCTCGCGCGACCGGGCGGCGGTGGCGGCGATGCTGCGCGCGCAGGGCCTGATCGACGTGATCATCCCGCGCGGCGGCAAGGGGCTGGTCGGGCTGGTGCAGGCCGAGGCGCGGGTGCCGGTCTTTGCGCATCTGGAAGGGGTCTGCCATGTCTATGCCGACCGCGATGCCGATCTGGACAAGGCCCGCCGCGTGGTGCTGAACGCCAAGACCCGCCGCTCAGGCATCTGCGGCGCCGCCGAATGCCTTCTCATTGACTGGCAGTTCTATACCAGGCACGGGCCGGTGCTGGTCGAGGATCTGCTGGCTGCCGGCGTCGAGGTCCGCGCCGAGGGCGAACTGGCGAAGGTGCCGGGCACGGTACGCGCGCAGGCCGATGATTTCGGGCGTGAATTCCTGGCGCCGGTGATCGCCGCGAAACTGGTGGACGGGGTGGAGGAGGCGGTGGCCCATATCCGCCGTTACGGGTCGGGTCATACCGAGGCGATCCTGACCGAAAACGACGCCACCGCGCAGGTCTTCTTCGACAGGCTCGACAGCGCCATCCTGATGCGCAA
>JBEBVF010000183.1:0-4636 GCA_040392885.1 Paracoccus sp. (in: a-proteobacteria)
CTCCAGCTCGCGGGTGACCTCATAGGCCAGCAGCAGGCTGATCTCGCGCAGCAGGCGCCGGAAGCCGGCGGTGGAGGTGGATTTCTCGCGCATCAGGGTCAGCTTGTGCTGGACCAGCGGATGGGTGACGACGGTCAGATGTTGGCGCATCAGGCGTTTCCTTCAAGGCGTCGGATCAGGGCGGCACGGGTGTCGGCATCGCAGAACGCGCCCTCGGCGGCCCAGAGGTTCATCTGCCGGAACTCGGCCTCGCCCCAGCCGAAGGCATCGGCGAGCCGGTCGTATTCGCGCCCCAGATCGGTGGCGAAGAACGGCGGATCGTCGGTCGAGATGCAGACCCGGCAGCCCCCGTCCAGCAGCCGCGCGACGGGATGCGCCGCCAGGTCGGGATAGAGGCCGAGCGCGAGATTGGAGCCAGGGCAGACCTCCAGCAGGGTGCCGCGCGCGGCCAGATCGCGCAGCAGCACCGCATCCTCGACGGCGCGCACGCCATGGCCGATACGCGAGACGCCCAGCGCCAGCGCCTCGCGGATGCTGGCGGGACCGGCCCATTCGCCGGCATGGCAGGTCAGGCCCAACCCGGCCTCGCGCGCGCAGTCGAAGGACCAGGCGAAATCCGTGGCCTTGCCCACGCCCTCGGCGCCGCCCATGCCGAAACCGGCCACCCAGGCGGTGCCATCCGCCGCCCCGGTCTCGGCGGCGCAGCGCGCGCTGCGGCGGGCGCGTTCGGGGCCGAGATGGCGGATGCAGGTCAGGATGGCGCGGCTGTCCACCCCCTCGCGGCGCATCGAGGCCGCCGCCTCTTCCATCGCCGCCAGATAGTCGCGCCAGGCGCCGAGATCGGCGCCGCCGCAGAATTCGGGCGACACGAACAGCTCGACATAGATCGCCCCCTGTTCCCCGGCATTCTCCAGCACATGGCGGACAAGGCGGGCATAGTCGCCAGGGGTTTCGATCAGGGCGGTGGCGGCCTCGTAGGTCTTCAGGAAACCCTCGAAACCGTCGAAGCGATAGGCGCCGGCCGCGTCGAAGATCGGCGGCAGGCTGTGGCCCTTCTGCTGCGCCAGCCCGCGCACGAAGCCGGCCTCGGCGGCGCCCTCCAGATGCAGGTGCAGTTCCAGTTTCGGGATCACAGGAAGGAGGTTCCTTTCGCAAGCCGCAGGCCGAGATGGGCGGCGACCGAGGCGCCGACATCGACGAAATCCACCAGGCCGGCGGCGCGGGCGCCGAGACCCCAGGCCAGCACCGGCACCCGTTCGCGGGTATGGTCGGTGCCGGGCCAGGTCGGGTCGTTGCCATGGTCGGCGGTGAAGATCGCCAGGTCGCCGGGGCGCAGCCGGTCGATCAACGCGCCGGCCACGGTGTCGAACCATTCCAATGCTCTGGCATAGCCCTGAACATCGCGGCGATGCCCCCAGAGGCTGTCGAATTCCACGAAATTGGCAAAGGTCAGGCTGCCCGCCTCGGCCTCCTCGCCCAGCCGCAGCAGGTGTTCGGCCAGGTCGGCATCCGAGCGGCCCTTGTGCAGATGCGCGATGCCGCGATGGGAGAAGATGTCGCCGATCTTGCCGATGGCATGGGTGACGCGCCCGGCCCCGGCGGCCACGTCCAGCAGCGTCGGCGCCGGCGGCGCGATGGCCCAGTCGCGGCGGTTCGGGGTGCGGGCAAAGGCCCCCGGCTGGCCGAGGAAGGGCCGCGCGATCACCCGGCCCACCCGCAGCGCATGCACCTGCGGCGCCACGGCGGCACAGAGATCGTGCAGGCGCCGCAGCCCGAAGGCCTCCTCATGCGCGGCGATCTGCACCACGCTGTCGGCCGAGGTGTAGACGATGGGCCAGCCGCTGCGCAGATGCTCCTCCCCCAGCGCGGCGAGGATCTCGGTGCCGGAGGCGTGGCAGTCGCCCAGAATCCCCTCGGTCCCGGCCGCCCGCGCGATCGCCGCCGACAGATCGGCGGGCAGCGCCGGCCGGCGGTCGGGAAAGGTGGTCCATTGCCAGGGCACCGGCACCCCGGCCAGTTCCCAATGCCCGGTGGGCGTGTCCTTGCCGCGCGATGCCTCGGTCGCGGCCCCCCACAGCCCCTGCGGCACCGCGCCCAGGCCCGGCGCCGTGGCGCCGGAGGCCAGCGTCACCGCCGCGCCCAGCCCCAGCCGGTCCAGATGCGGCATGTGCAGCGGGCGGGCGGCGGCGATATGGGCAACGGTATTGGCGCCGGTATCGGGATGGCTGCCGTTGAAGAAGGCACCGGCATCGGGCGCACCGCCGATGCCCACCGAATCCATGACGATCAGGAAGGCGCGGCTCATGCGGTGATCCTCTCGAGGACCAGCGGCCCGGCGGCCACCGGCCCCGGCGACAGCCTGATGGCGGCGCGCAGGGCGGTTTCGGCGGTGGCGGCCTCCTCGGCATTGCGGGCGTGGATGGTGATCGGCCCGGCCTCGACCCCAACATGCGGCAGGCCGGTCAGGCCGGTGCGGTGGTCGATCACGTCGCCCTGCCGCAGCCGGCCGGCGCCCAGATGCACGGCGATTTCCCCGAGGGTGCGGGTGTCGATCGCCTGCACGATGCGGCCGGGCGGCAGCGTTACGGTGCGGCGCTCGGGTGCCGGGGGCAGATGGGCGTCCAGGCGCTCGATCAGGTCGGCGGGCCCGCCCAGCGCCGCGACCATGCGGGCGAACCGCTCGGCGGCGCGGCCATCCGCCAGGCTGGCGGCGATCCGGGCGGCGCCCGCCCCGGCATCGGCCGCCAGCCCGGCCAGCGCCAGCGCCTCGCCGCCGAGCGCGCAGGTCAGGCGGCGCAGCCGCTCCGGCCCCTGCCCGGCCAGCACCGCTACGCTGTCGCGCAGCTCCAGCGCATTACCGGCGCTGGGCGCCAGCGGGCTGTCCATGTCGGTGATCAGCGCCACCGTGTGGCAGCCGGCGCCATTGGCGGCCGAAACCAGCGCCTGTGCCAGCGCCCGCGCCGAGGCGATGTCGGCCATGAACGCGCCACTGCCGCATTTCACGTCCAGCACCAGCGCCTCGATGCCCTCGGCCAGTTTCTTCGACAGGATCGAGGCGGTGATCAGGTCGATGCTCTCGACCGTGGCGCTGATGTCGCGGATCGCATAGAGGCGGCGGTCGGCGGGGGCGAGGTCTGCGCTGGCGCCGACGATGGCGCAGCCGGCCTCGCGCAGCGCCCGGTCCAGCGTGGCGCGGTCGGGATCGGTGCGGTAGCCGGGAATGGCCTCCATCCTGTCCAGCGTGCCGCCGGTATGGCCCAGCCCCCGGCCGGAGATCATCGGCACATAGGCCCCGCAGGCGGCCAGCGCCGGCGCCAGCACCAGCGAGGTGCAATCCCCCACGCCGCCGGTGGAATGCTTGTCGATCACCGGGCCGGGCAGGTCCCAGTCCAGCACCTGCCCGGAATCGCGCATCGCCGTGGTCAGGGCGATGCGGCCGGCCTCGTCCAGTCCGCGCAGCAGCACCGCCATGGCGAAGGCGCCGGCCTGGGCATCCTCGACTTCGCCCGAGGCGAGGCCGCGCGCGAACCAGGCCGCGCCCGCGGCACTCAGCCCGCGGCCGTCGCGCAGCCCGGCGATGATCGTGCGCGCATCCATCGCTCAGCCCCGACCGGCCATGTGCGACACGTCGAAGCGGCCGGGCAGCAGCTCGCCGATGGTGGTGGCCAGCGTCGCGCCGGAAACCGTCGCCAGCAGCACCGGCGTATCGGGGGCGCCGAACTCGGCCAGCTTCTGGCGGCAGCCGCCGCAGGGCGGACAGGGCGAAGGCGCATCGGCGATCACCGCCACCTCGACCAGCCTGGTCTCGCCGGCGGCGATCAGGGCGGCGATGGCCCCCGCCTCGGCACAGGTGCCCTCGGGATAGGCCACGTTCTCGACATTGCAGCCGCGATAGACCGCGCCCGAGGCGCCGCGCACCGCCGCGCCCACCTTGAAGCGCGAATAGGGCGCATAGGCATGTTCGCGCACCGCGCGCGCCGCATCCAGCAGGGTCATGGGACAGGCCTCCTCGATCGCTCCGCCCCCATTTTGCCCGAGTGCCGGCCATGCGCAAGCATGGGCAGGCTTGTTCGATGCGCGGGCAGGCTGTAACCCTTCAAGAAAACCCGAGGAGAAGCGGCGATGGAAGAACGGCGTCAGGACAGTGCGCGGACCAAGGCGCTCGATTATCACGAGTTTCCCCGTCCCGGCAAGCTGGAGATCCGCGCGACCAAGCCGCTGGCCAATGGCCGCGACCTCGCCCGCGCCTATTCGCCCGGCGTCGCCGAAGCCTGCATGGAAATCGTCGCCGACCCGGCCAATGCCGCCCGCTTCACCTCGCGCGGCAATCTGGTGGCGGTGGTCAGCAACGGCACCGCCGTGCTGGGCCTGGGCAATATCGGCCCGCTGGCCTCGAAGCCGGTGATGGAAGGCAAGGCGGTCCTGTTCAAGAAATTCGCCAATATCGACTGTTTCGACATCGAGCTGGACCAGACCGACCCCGAAAAACTGGCCGAGATCATCTGCGCGCTGGAGCCGAGCTTTGGCGCCATCAACCTCGAGGACATCAAGGCCCCCGACTGCTTCATCGTGGAGCGGATCTGCCGCGAGCGGATGAACATCCCGGTCTTTCACGACGACCAGCACGGCACCGCCA
>JBEBVF010000184.1:0-4614 GCA_040392885.1 Paracoccus sp. (in: a-proteobacteria)
TCGGCCCACGCTTCCGCCCTTGCGCCGCCCGCACCACCCCATTGCCCCGCGGCATCCGCCCCGCTAGACGGAAGAGATCGACAAGCCGGGGGTGTGCATGACTGACGATCCGAAAACGCTGGTTTCGACCGACTGGCTGGCCGCGCATCTCAACGATCCCGACCTGCGCATCATCGACGCCAGCTGGCACATGGCCGCCACCGGCCGCGACGCCCGCGCCGAATATGCGCAGGCCCATATCCCCGGCGCCCGCTTCTTCGACATCGACGCCATCTCCGACCGCAAGAGCGAGCTGCCGCACATGGCGCCGCCGCCCGAGATGTTCGTCTCGCGCCTGCGGGCGATGGGGGTGGGCGACGGCCATCAGGTCGTGGTCTACGACAATTCCGACGTGCGCTCGGCGGCGCGGGTGTGGTGGACCTTCCGCCTGATGGGCAAGACCGATGTGGCGGTGCTGGACGGGGGCTTCGGCAAATGGCTGGCCGAGGGTCGCCCGACCGAGGACCTGCCGCCGATCCTGCGCGACCGCCACCTGACCGTGGCCCGCCAGGCCGGGCTGGTCCGGGACGTGACCCAGGTCGCCGCCGCCTCCAAGCTGGGCACGCATCAGATCCTCGACGCCCGTTCGGCCGAGCGGTTCCGCGGCGAGGTGGCCGAACCGCGCCCCGGCCTGCGCGCGGGCCATATTCCCGGCTCGCGCAACCTGCCCTTCGACCGGCTCTACAATGCCGACGGCACCATGAAGGACATGGCCGCCCTGCGCGCCGCCTTCGAGGACGCCGGCATCGACCTAGCGCGGCCGGTCATCACCACCTGCGGTTCGGGCATCACCGCCGCCGCGCTGGCGCTGGGGCTGGAGCGCGCCGGCGCCCGCGATTGGTCGGTCTATGACGGGTCGTGGACCGAATGGGGCAGCTATCCCGACCTGAAGATCGCAACCGGAGAGGCGTGAATGCTCGGCCAACTGAAACCGCAGGCCCCTGACAAGATCCTCGCCCTGATGGGCGAGTTCCGCGCCGACACGCGGCAGGGCAAGATCGACCTCGGCGTCGGCGTCTACAAGGACGCGACCGGCCACACCCCGATCATGCGTGCGGTCAAGGCGGCCGAGGCGCGCATCCTGGAGAGCCAGACCACCAAGACCTATATCGCGCTGGCCGGCGAGGCCGATTACCGCGAGGCGATGGCAGCGCTGATCCTCGGCACCCCGCCGGCGGAACGGCTGGCCAGCCTGGCGACCGTCGCCGGCACCGGCGCCGTGCGCACCGGGTTCGAGCTGGCGCGCATGGCCAACCCGGATGTCCGGGTCTTCGTGTCGGACCCGACCTGGCCGAACCACAATTCGATCCTGACCTTCATGGGCCTGCCGCAGGTCACCTATCGCTATTTCGACGCCGCCACCCGCGGCGTGGATATCGAGGGCATGCTGGCCGATCTGGCACAGGCGCGGCAAGGCGATCTGGTGCTGCTGCATGGCTGCTGCCACAACCCCACCGGCGCCAATCCGACGCCGGAGGAATGGCAGGCGATCGCCGCCGTGCTGGAAAAGACCGGCGCCCTGCCGCTGGTCGATCTGGCCTATCAGGGCTTTGGCGACGGGCTGGAGGAGGACGCCTACGCCACCCGGCTGCTGGCCGCGCGCCTGCCGCAGGTGCTGGTGGCGGCGTCGTGCTCGAAGAATTTCGGCATTTATCGCGAGCGCGCCGGCATCCTGCTGGCGCTGGCCCCGGATGCGGCGACGCGCGACCTGGCGCAGGGGGCGATGGCCTATCTGAACCGCCAGACCTTCAGCTTTCCGCCCGATCACGGCGCCCGCATCGTCTCGACCATCCTCAACGATGCCGCGCTGCGCGCCGACTGGCAGGCGGAGCTGGAGGCGGTGCGCCTCGGCATGCTGGCGCTGCGCGAGCAGCTGGCCTCCGAGCTGCGCGCCCTGACCGGCACGGAGCGTTTCGACTTCGTGGCCCGGCATCGCGGCATGTTCTCGCGGCTGGGGGCGACGCCGGAGCAGGTGGCCCGGATGCGCGAGGAGGCGGCGATCTACATGGTCGGCGATTCGCGCCTGAACATCGCCGGGCTGAACGCGGATACGGTGCCGATCCTGGCAAGGGCGATCGTGCAGGCGGGGGTTTAGGCCGGCCGAGAGGGGTGCCCTGCGGGGCACCTTTTTCGTTGGGGCCAATGTGAACCGGACCGGTGCCGCCCTGACCGGTTGCGTCGGTTCGCGATTTCTGCCCTGTGCCGGCGATCTGGCCGGTTGGACAGGCAGATACCCCTTTCGCAGGAGAGAAGCAGATGCGTGATTTCAGGATCGTCGATGTCTTCAGCGCGACACCGTTTCAGGGCAATCCCGTAGCGATCGTGCTGGAGGCCGACGGGTTGAGCGATGGTGACATGCAAAGGATCGCCGCATGGACGAACCTGTCCGAGACGACCTTTTGTCTGTCACCGACAACATCCGAGGCGGATTATCGGCTGCGCATCTTCACGCCGCGTAGCGAACTGCCCTTCGCAGGCCACCCCACGCTGGGGAGCGCCCATGCGCTTGTCGAGGCAGGGCTGGCCGCGCCCCGCGACGGCGTTCTTTTCCAGGAATGCGGCGTCGGCCTGGTTCCGATCTGGATCGACAGACAATCCGCCCTGCTGCGTCTGCGGATGCCGCCAGCCCGGATCCGTGACCTGACCGCCATGGAGACGGCGCGGCTTGGCCGCATACTCGATGCGCCCCTCGCGGACGGGTGTCGGCCGGCACTGGTCGATGTCGGCGCCCGGTGGGTCGTCGCCGAGCTGGCCGATGCCGAGGCGGTGCTAGGCGTGGTGCCGGATTTCGCCGCCTCGACGGCGTTCGAGGAGGAACTGGGTATCACAGGGCTTTCGGTATTCGGCCGTCATGCGGCCGGCCCGGATGAAATCGAGGTGCGATCCTTTGCTCCGTCCTGCGGCGTGAACGAGGATCCGGTATGCGGGAGCGGCAACGGCTCGGTTGCGGCTTACCGGCTGGAGCGGGGCAGCCTGACCGAGGGCGCGGCCTATACGGCGGTGCAAGGACGCTGCGTCGGCCGATCCGGGCGGATCAGCATCCGGGTGGAGGGCGGACATGTTCTTGTCGGTGGGCAGGCCGTGACTACGGTCGCGGGACGGATCGCGGCGCGCTGACGGCGGGTTGGTCCACAGAGGCGGCCGCCGCGGTGCGCCTCCAAACGAAAACACCCCGGCGCAGGGCCGGGGTGTTGCATTGCCGCAATCCGTTTAGGCGCTCGGCACCGGGGCCGGGCCCTTGCCGTCCGGGGTTGGGGCGGCGGGTTCGGGCTGGCGGGCGCCGACCGCGGGGATCGAGCTGCCCGGCCCCTCGTCGCGGCCCGACACGTCCTCGCCGCGGATCACCCGGCCGATCTCCTCGCCAGTCAGGGTCTCGTATTCCAGCAGACCCTGGGCCAGGCGCTCCCATTCGTCCTTCTTCTCGATCAGGATGCGGCGGGCCTCCTGATAGCCTTCCTCGATCAGGTCGCGGACCTCCTGCTCGATCAGCTCCTTGGTCGCCGCCGAGACCGAAAAGCCCGGTGTGCCGCCCGAATAGCCCTCATGCGCCTCGGCATAGTCGATATTGCCGACCTTGTCGGACATGCCCCAGCGCATGACCATGGCCCGCGCCAGCGCCGAGGCCTGCTGGATGTCGCCGGCCGGGCCATTCGACACGCCTTCCTCGCCGTATTTGAGGATCTCGGCCGCCTTGCCGCCCATGGTCATGGCCAGCTTCTGCTTGGCCTCGTCCTTGTGGAAGTTCAGCCGGTCCATCTCCGGCAAGGACACCACCATGCCCAGCGCGCCGCCGCGCGGGATGATCGTGGCCTTGTAGACCGGATCGCATTTCGGCAGCGACAGGCCGACGACGGCATGGCCGGCCTCGTGATAGGCGGTCTTTTCCTTCTGCTCGGGGGTCAGGATCATGCTGCGGCGCTCGACGCCCAGCATCACCTTGTCCTTGGCGTTCTCGAAATCCTCCATGGTGACGAAACGCCGGCCGATGCGGGCGGCCATCAGCGCGGCCTCGTTCACCAGGTTGGCGAGGTCGGCGCCCGAGAAGCCCGGCGAGCCGCGGGCGATGATGCGCAGGTCCACATCCGGCCCCAGCGGCACCTTGCGAGCATGGACCGACAGGATCTTCTCGCGCCCCTTGATGTCGGGGTTCGGGACGTGGATCTGGCGGTCGAAGCGGCCCGGGCGAAGCAGCGCCGGGTCCAGCACGTCCTTGCGGTTGGTGGCGGCGATGATGATGATGCCTTCGTTGGCCTCGAAACCGTCCATCTCCACCAGCAGCTGGTTCAGGGTCTGCTCGCGCTCGTCATTACCGCCGCCGATGCCGACGCCACGCGACCGGCCCACGGCGTCGATCTCGTCAATGAACAGGATGCAGGGGGCGGATTTCTTCGCCTGCTCGAACATGTCGCGCACGCGCGAGGCGCCGACGCCGACGAACATCTCGACGAAATCCGAGCCCGAAATGGTGAAGAACGGCACCCCGGCCTCGCCGGCGATGGCGCGGGCCAGCAGGGTCTTACCGGTGCCGGGCGGGCCGACCAGCAGCGCGCCTTTCGGGATCTTGCCGCCGAGGCG
>JBEBVF010000185.1:0-4499 GCA_040392885.1 Paracoccus sp. (in: a-proteobacteria)
TCCATCAGCTCGTAGATGCGGGCATGGCGCTCGGCCTTCTTCAGGCCGGTATGCTCCAGCAGCGGTTCGCCGATGATGTCGGCCACGGTCATGCGCGGGTTGAGGCAGGCCTGCGGGTCCTGGAACACCATCTGCATCAGCGGCCGCAGCCGGCGCAGCGCGCCCGAATCGGCGGCGGTCACGTCATGGCCGTCCACCACCACCTGCCCCTCGGTGGGCTGGTAGAGGCGCAGGATGGCGCGGCCGGCCGTGGACTTGCCGCAGCCGGATTCGCCGACCAGGCCCAGCGTCTCGCCCTCGGCGATGCTCAGGTCGATGCCGTCCACCGCCTTCACGTCGCCGACCTTGCGGCGCAGCAGGCCGGCGGTGATCGGGAAATACATGCGCAGGTTGCGGACCGTCACCAGGTCGCGGCCGGGTTTCACCATCTCAGGCATCGGCCACCTCGCGGGTCTGACGCGGGGCATTGGCGTCGAAATCCCAGAAACAGGCGGCGTCGTGTCCCGGCGCGACCGGATAGCGCGGCGGGTTCTCCTGGGCGCAGCGGGCGAAGGCATAGTCGCAGCGGTCGCGGAACGGGCAGGCGCGGGGCCGCTCGCGCATGATCGGCGGCTGGCGCGGGATCACCCGCAGCTTGTCGCCGCGCGGGCCGCGCAGCGAGGGCACGGTCTTCAGCAGCGCCCGCGTATAGGGGTGGCGCGGATTGTGGAACAGCTCGCGCACCGGCGCCATCTCGACCACCTGGCCGCCATACATCACCATCACCCGGTCGGCGATTCCGGCGATGACGCCGAGGTCATGGGTGATCCAGATGATCGCCATACCCAGCTTTTGCCGCAGGTCGCGGATCAGCTCCAGGATCTGGGCCTGGATGGTCACGTCCAGCGCCGTCGTCGGCTCGTCCGCGATCAGCAGCTTCGGCTCGCAGGTCAGGGCGATGGCGATCATCACCCGCTGGCGCATGCCGCCCGAGAACTGGTGCGGGTAATCCCCCAGCCGGCGGCCGGCATCGGGAATGCCGACCAGCTCCAGCAGCTCCTGCGCGCGCCGGCGGGCGGCGCCCTTGCCCATGCCCATGTGCTTGCGCAGCGGCTCCATCAGCTGGTTGCCGATGGTGAAGACCGGGTTCAGGCTGGTCATCGGGTCCTGGAAGATGAAGCCGATGCCGGGTCCGCGGATCTCGCGCAGGCGCTGCGGCGGCAGCTTCAGCAGGTCGTGGCCCTGGAACATCACCCGCCCGCCCTGATTCTCGGCCGGCGGCGAGGGCAGCAGCGAGATCAGCGACATCATGGTCACCGACTTGCCGGAGCCGGATTCGCCGACCACGCCCAGCAGTTCGCCGGGCCGCAGGTCGAAGGTCACGTCGTTTACCGCATGGATATAGCCGTCGCGGGTGCGAAAGGCTGTGCGTAGCCCCTCCACCGACAGAATCGGTTCTTCGCTGCCGGCCATGCGCCATTCCCCCCTGGGCTTTCCGTTCAGTTTATTGAAATGCCGTCGTGGTTGCGGCTTGTAACGTGGGACATTCAGTCATTCAGCCCGTGGTTGCAAGTGTTTTGAACGGCGGGCTGCGAGGGGCCGCGGACGGCGGGTGCGGGGGCTTGCCTTGGACGGGGCGGCGCGCCTAGCCTCGGCGCAAGCAAACCGCCCGCAACAGGACCATGATCATGCCCGTCAAGAACCGCATTGCCGACCTTCACCCGGAAATCACCGCCTGGCGACGGGACTTTCACCAGCACCCGGAGCTGAACTTCGACCTGCCGCGCACCGCCGGGCGGGTGGCGGAACTGCTGCGCGAATTCGGCGTCGACGAGGTGACCGAGGGCATCGGCCAGACCGGCGTCGTCGGCGTGATCCGGGGCCGGCGCACCGACTCGGGCCGGGTGATCGGGCTGCGCGCCGACATGGACGCGCTGCCGGTGACCGAGATCACCGGCGCCCCCCATGCCTCGAAGACCGCCGGCGTCATGCATGCCTGCGGTCATGACGGCCATACGGCGATGCTGCTGGGCGCGGCGAAATACCTGGCCGAGACCCGCAATTTCGACGGCACCGCGGTGGTGATCTTCCAGCCTGCCGAGGAGGGCGGCGGCGGCGGCCTCAAGATGCTGGAGGACGGTCTGGCCGAGCGCTGGGGCATCGACGAGTTCTATGGCATGCACAACATGCCGGGCTTTCCCACCGGCACCTTCGCCATCCGTCCCGGCCCGATGATGGCGGCGGCGGATACCTTTGCCATCACCATCAAGGGCCGCGGCGGCCATGCCGCGGCGCCGCAGAACGCGGTGGATGCGATGCTGGCGGCGGCGCATGTCATCGTGGCGCTGCAAAGCGTGGTGTCGCGCAATGTCGATCCGCTGAAGAGCGGCGTCGTCTCGGCGACCGTAGTGCAGAGCGATTCGACGGCGCATAACGTGATCCCGCAGGTGGTGACCATCCAAGGCACTGCCCGCAGCCTGGACCCGGAGGTGCGCGACCGGCTGGAGGAGGGCATCATCCGCGTCGCCACCGGCGTCGCCCAGGGCCTCGGCGCCGTGGCCGAGGTCAATTACGAACGCGGCTATCCGGTCACCGTCAACGATGCCGAGGCCACCCGCCACGCCATCGAGGCGGCGCTGGCCATTTCGGACCAGGTGGCGACAGACATCATGCCGATGATGGGCGCCGAGGATTTCAGCTACATGCTGGAGGCCCGGCCCGGCGCCTATATCTGGGTCGGCAACGGCGATACCGCCATGGTCCACCACCCGGCCTATGATTTCGACGACGAGGCGATTCCCGCCGGCTCGAGCTGGTATGCCGAGATCGTCGAGCGCCGCCTGCCCGCCGCCTGATCGTCCCGGCTGACCGCACCGGCGGCCGCGCCGCCGGGGCCGGGCAGGGGGCGCAACCGCCTGCGACCCCCGGCCGCGACCCCCGAAAACCCGGTTTTTCCGCCTGCGCGGCATTTCGTGACCGCGCGGGGGGCCGGTGACGGGGCTTTCCGCTTGACCTTCCGGCGGGCCTTTTGTTGAACGGCGCGGCATGAAGCGTCGAGCGACGGGTGAGGCAATGGACGACAACAACAACCGCAATCTGATCCTGGCGACGGTGCTGTCGTTCCTCGTGGTCGTGGTGTGGTACACCCTTTTCGCCCCGGAGGTGACGCCGCCGCCCCCGGCCGGGACCGAGACCGGCCAGCAGGTTGCGCAGGACGGCGTGGTCACGCCGCCGGCGGGCGTCGCCCCCGGCCAGCCGGCCGATGTCGCCCCCGTCGCCGCGGCCGATCCGACCGCCACCGCGCCGCGGGTCGCCATCGACACCCCGTCGCTGTCGGGCACCATCTCGCTTGCCGGCGGGCGCATCGACGACCTGCTGCTCAAGGGCTATCACGAGACGCTCGACCCCAATTCGCCGCTGGTGCGGCTGCTGTCGCCGACATCGGCCGGCTCGGCCGCCGGCATGCCTTCGGTTCCCGGCATCCCCGAGGTCTCGGCGCACAAGCCCTATTACGCCATCTATGGCTGGGTGGCCGCGCAGGGCACCGACCCGGCGCTGGTGCCGAATGCCGCCACCGAATGGCAGATCGAATCGGGCGACGTGCTGGCGCCGGGCAAGCCGGTGGTGCTGGCCTGGGACAATGGCGCCGGCCAGATCTTCCGCCGCAGCTTCGCCGTCGACGACCGTTTCCTGTTCACCGTCACCCAGTCGATCGAGAACCAGGCCGGAACGCCGTTCTCGGCCCAGCCCTACGGCATCATCGCCCGCCACGGCCGCCCGGACGGGCAGGGCTTCTACATCCTGCACGAGGGTGTGGTCGGGGTGCTGAACGATTCGCTGACCGAGCTGAAATACAAGGCGATCACCAAGCTCGACCCCGTGGCCGGCGAGGGCCAGGCCGAGGTGATCGAGGCCGCCACCGGCGGCTGGGTCGGCTTTACCGACAAATACTGGATGACCACCCTGGCGCCCGAGGAGGGCCAGCCCTTTACCGCCGTGGTCAAGTATTCGGCCCAGGCCGACATCTTCCAGACCGAGACCCGGCTGCCGATGGTGACCGTCGCCCCCGGCGCCTCGGTCGATTCGGCCACGCGGCTGTTCGCCGGCGCCAAGGTCTGGGAAACCATCCGCGACTACGAGCATGACGCCGGCATCGTGCGGTTCGTCGACAGCATCGACTGGGGCTGGTTCTTCTTCCTGACCAAGCCGATCTTCCGCCTGCTGCACTGGCTGCACGGCTTCATCGGCAACATGGGCTGGTCGATCATCGCCCTGACCTTCGTGCTGAAGCTGCTAGTGTTCCCGCTGGCGCGCAAATCCTACATCTCGATGGCCAAGATGCGCGAGCTCCAGCCCGAGATGGAGGCGATCAAGACCCGCACCGGCGACGACCGCGCCAAGTTCCAGCAGGAGGTGATGGCGCTCTACAAGAAGGAAAAGGTCAACCCGGCCGCCGGCTGCCTGCCGGTGCTGCTGCAGGTGCCGATCTTCTTCTCGCTCTACAAGGTGATCTTCGTCAC
>JBEBVF010000186.1:0-4448 GCA_040392885.1 Paracoccus sp. (in: a-proteobacteria)
CGCACGCCCGGCGCCGCCGGCGCCTCCGCCGTCGACGCGGCGCTGCGCGAGGCGGGCAGCGCCCCGGTGGCCCGGCCGGCTGCTGCCGCCAGCACCGTGCCGGCCGCAGCCACCGCAGCCGCGGCCCCGGCCGGGCGCGCCGCCGCCGCCGCCCGCCCGGCGCACAAACCCGGCAGCCCGGCCTCGCGCGCCGATGGCGCCGCGGTGGAAAGCGCCATCGCCGCCGCCATCCAGGGCAGCACCGTGCCGCCGCGGGCCGAGCCGGTGCCGGTGCCGGGGGCGCTGCGCTCCTCGGCGCTGCCGCCGCGGCGCTCGGCCGCCTTCCTGGCCAGCGCCGCCCCGGCGGCCGCCGCGGCCGGGGCCGAGGCCGGCACCCGGCTTGCCGCCGCCGCCACCCCCGACCTGACCGCCCAGGTCGCCGCCGCCGCCCAGGCCTCGCAGGATGCCGCCGCGGCCGAGCGCCGGCGCCTTGACGAGGCCCTTCAGGCCCAGGCCGAGGCCCGCATCCGTGCCCGTGCCGATGCCGATACCCAGGCCGAGGCCCGCGCCCGTGCGCAGGCCGAGGCCCGCGCCCGGGCCCAGGCCGAGGCCGAGGAACGCGCCGCCCGCGCCCGCGGCGGCAGCTACCGGCCGGCGGAGCTGGATGACGAGCCGGAAATCACCGATGCCGGCGGCGGCACCACCAGCCAGACGGTGGCACAGAACGCCACCGTGCGCCGCGGCCTCGACACCAACCGCACCACGCTGATCGGGGTGGTCGGCGCCGGCAAGGCCAGCCGCGGCCTGATCCGGCTGCGCAATGGCCGCATCGTCACCGTGCGCATCGGCGACCGCATCGACGGCGGCCAGATCACCGCCATCGGCGACGGCGCGGTGACCTATGCCGTTGGCGGCCGCCCGCGGCAGCTGCGCATTCTCGACGGGCGCTAGGGCGCGGCTTTCGCAGGCCGGGACCACCCCGTCCCGCACCGCCGCCCGTGGGGCGCGGCACCGCTGCCGCGCCCGCTTGCGCTTTGCCGGCGGGCGCCGTAAACGCCGTCCATGCTGGACAATCGCCCCCAACTGCCGCCCGAAATCGCCCGCCGCCGGACCTTCGCGATCATCGCGCACCCGGATGCCGGCAAGACCACGCTGACCGAAAAGTTCCTGCTGTTCGGCGGCGCCATCCAGATGGCCGGCCAGGTCCGCGCCAAGGGCGAGGCGCGGCGCACCCGTTCGGACTTCATGAAGATGGAGCAGGACCGGGGGATCTCGGTCTCGGCCTCGGCCATGAGCTTCGATTTCCGGGAATACCGCTTCAACCTGGTCGACACCCCCGGCCACAGCGATTTCTCCGAGGATACCTATCGCACCCTGACCGCGGTGGATGCGGCGATCATGGTCATCGACGGCGCCAAGGGGGTGGAATCCCAGACCCGCAAGCTGTTCGAGGTCTGCCGGCTGCGCGACCTGCCGATCCTGACCTTCTGCAACAAGATGGACCGCGAGAGCCGCGACACCTTCGAGATCATCGACGAGATCCAGGAGAATCTGGCCATCGACGTGGCCCCGGCCAGCTGGCCGATCGGCATGGGCCGCGATTTCCTCGGCGCCTATGACCTGCTCAACGACCGGCTCGAACTGATGGACCGCGCCGATCGCAACCGCGTGGCCGAGTCGATCCAGATTTCCGGTCTCGACGATCCGAAACTGGCCGAGCACATCCCCGCCGACCTGCTGGAAAAGCTGCGCGAGGAGGTCGAGATGGCCCGCGAGCTGCTGCCGGCCTTCGACCCGAAATCCTTCCGCGAGGGGCACATGACCCCGATCTGGTTCGGCTCTGCCATCAACAGCTTCGGCGTGCGCGAGCTGATGGACGGCATCGGCCGTTTCGGCCCGCCGCCGCAGCCGCAGCGCAGCGCCAGCCGCGAGGTGGCGCCCGAGGAGGCGGCGGTCACCGGCTTCGTGTTCAAGGTGCAGGCCAACATGGACCCCAAGCACCGCGACCGCGTGGCCTTCCTGCGCATGGCCTCGGGCCATTTCCAGCGCGGCATGAAGCTGCTGCATGTGCGCTCGAAGAAGCCGATGGCGGTGACCAATCCGGTGCTGTTCCTGGCCGCCGACCGCGAGCTGGCCGAGGAGGCCTGGGCCGGTGACATCATCGGCATCCCCAACCATGGCCAGCTGCGCATCGGCGATGCGCTGACCGAGGGCGAGGCGCTGCGCTTCACCGGCATCCCCAGCTTTGCGCCGGAACTGCTGCAATCGGTGCGGGCCACCGACCCGATGAAGGCCAAGCATCTGGAAAAGGCGCTGATGCAATTCGCCGAGGAGGGCGCCGCCAAGGTGTTCCGACCGATGATCGGCTCGGGCTTCATCGTCGGCGTGGTGGGGGCGCTGCAATTCGACGTGCTGGCCAGCCGGATCGAGATCGAATACGGCATTCCGGTGCGTTTCGAGGGCTCGCAATTCACTTCGGCGCGCTGGGTGGCGGGGCCGAGGGACAAGCTGGAGGCCTTCGCCAATGCCAACAAGCAGCATATGGCGACGGATCATGACGGCGACCCGGTTTACCTGACGCGCCTGCAATGGGACATCGACCGCGTGGCCCGCGACCACCCCGAGCTGCGCCTGACCGCGACCAAGGAAATGATGGTGTGAAAGCCGCTGCGCGGTGGCATGACCCCCTTCGCCCACGGCATGAAAAAGGCCGCCCTCGGGGCGGCCTTTCCATTGCGGGACGGCGCCTCAGACGGCGGCGGTCACGATGACCTCGACCTTGTAGGCCGGGGTGGCCAGCTTGGCCTCGCCGGTGGCGCGGGCGGGGGTGGCGCCCTGCGGCACCCAGCCGTCCCAGACGGCGTTCATCGCCGGGAAATCGGCCATGTCCGCCAGCCAGATCTGGGCGTAAAGGATGCGCGACTTGTCGGTGCCGGCCGCGGCCAGCAGACGGTCGACCTCGGCCAGCGCCGATTTGGTCTGCTCGGTCACGTCGGCGCCTTCGCCGACCTGCCCGGCCAGATAGACGGTGCCGTTGTGAATGACGGCGCCGGTCATGCGGGGGCCGGGCTCGATGCGGCGGATATCGGACATGGAAAGCTCCTTTCAGGTCCAGAGACGGATGAGAAACACCCCCGTCATGCCGAAGCCCGTCGCCGCAATCAAGCCACGAAGCAGGCCGCGCGGGATTCGGCGGGCCAGCGGCGCGCCCAGATAGCCGCCGGTGACGGTGCCGGCGGCCATGACCAGCGCCGGCCCCCAGGCGATGGCGCCACCCCCGGCCAGCACCGCCAGCGAGGCTAGGCCCATGGCAAAGCCCAGCCATGACTTGAGGCCGTTCATCGCCATCAGGTCGCGCATCCCCCAGAGCGAGAACAGCGCCAGCTGCACGATGCCGAGGCCGCCGTTGAAATAGCCGCCATAGACCGCCACCGGCATCAGCGAGCCGGCGCCGAAGGCGGTGACCGCGCGCTGCCGCCGCGCCGCCCAGGCCGAGATATGGCCGCCCCACAGGAAGGCGATGGTCGCCGCCAGCAGCAGCGCCGGCAGGATGGCGCGGAAGGTGCTGTTGGGCGAGATCAGCAGCAGGCCCGAGCCGATGCCGCCGCCCAGCGCCGACCACAGCGTCAGCCGCCACAGCAGCGCGCGGTCGAAGGCCATCACCTCGCGGCGGAAACCCAGGGTGGCCGAGAGGTAGCCGGGCAGGATGGCGACGGTGGCGGTGGCATTGGCGACCACCTCGGGAAGGCCGGCGAAGACCAGGGCGGGGAAGGTGATGAAGGTGCCGCCGCCGGCGATGGTGCTGACCACACCGCCCAGAAAGCCGGCGCCGAACAGGGTGAGAATGTCGAGGAGATTCACTGGGCGGGGGCTCCGGCTGCGGTCCGGCACCAGCCTAGGGGTGCCGCCGCGCAAGGTCCAGACGAGGCGGAGGGCCGGGGCCGCCGTGATGCGCGGGAGGGGATTTTTGTCGGCAGGTGGGCGTGTCGCGTCCGGGAACTGCCCACGCAATCATGCCGACCGGGCGGCGCGACGGCAGGCTCTGCGCATCGGTGCCGACCTGGCGGGTGGGGCATCCTGCGCCGGTGCGCCGGGATGCTCCGATTGCGGCCTCTCCGCCTGCGCTCGACTGCGCGGGCTGCGTGCCCGGCTCCGCGCGTCGATGACGGTGCCGCGGCGGATGCCCGATCAGGTAGTCCTTGATCCGACAATGTGCGCGGCAGCCCCGGCGCCGGAATCATGCGCCGTCCCGTGCAGGATCATCGAAGGCACGGAGGAGCCGGAACCCGATCCAGCCCATCGCCACCTCCGCAGAAGGCCCGGCCGTGCCGTATTGCCGCCGCATGTGGTAACGGCCATGACGCCCCCTCTTTTCCTTCTCACGCAACCCGCGCGAAGGGGTAAGGACAGCGCCCCGCCCCTCTGCGATGGCGGCCCGGCAAGCACGGATTTCGGGATTCTGGAGCGGG
>JBEBVF010000187.1:0-4443 GCA_040392885.1 Paracoccus sp. (in: a-proteobacteria)
TGGCCGGAGCGTGGCGCTGGTGGCGGATCAGCCCTGGGTTGCGGCTGGGGTTGTGGCCGGTGCGGCGGCCGCTGCGGGTTGCGTCGCCGGTGCGGCGGGGGCGGCCGGGGGTTGGGCGCGGGCCGGGGCGCTGGCGGCGGGGGCGGCGCAGCCCTCGACCGTCTTGCCGCCGGATTTCACCCGGGCGGCCAGCGGCCAGCCCCGGCCCATGCCGGGCGCCGCGCATTTGCCGCCCAGCACGGTCAGCGCGAAGGGCTGCCCGCCCAGCTGGCCGACATATTCGACGCCGCCCGCATAGACCAGCCGGCGCACGGTGACCGTCGCATCCCGCGCGCCCAGCCGCATGAAGCGGGCCTTGTCGCCGGCGACCTCGACCCGCCAGGCGCCGCCCGGCCCCTCGGCCGCGAAGGCGGTCTCGTGCAGCGTCCGCGCATCCGCCGTCGCCACCGCGACCGGCGTGGCGCCGGGCAGCTCGACCGGCTCGACCAGCGGCGAGACCGCCGGCGGTCCGGTCACGGCCGGGGTCTCGGCAACGGGTTCCCTGTCCCAGGGCAGACGCGCGTTCTCGTCGCAGGCGGCCAGCGCCAGCGGCAGGAGCGCAAGGGAAAGCAGGCGGCGAACACTCATGTGGACCTCGTTCGTTCCATGGTCGCAAAACGGTTAGCCGATCCGATGGCGAAGCGAAAGCGCCGCAAGATCCGGTGGCAGAGCGGCGCCGGTCCGGAGCGAAAGATGCCGCTCTCGCGGCCTCGCGACGGGGCGCCCCGGGGCGCTTGCACGGCCGTGCCCAAGATGTGCCGGTATCGCCGCCTGACGCCCGCAACCATCGGCAAGCGGGCCTGCCCGCGCTGCCAGAGGGCATCGCGCCTCGCTCCCCTGCCGCGTGCCGCGCCTCTCCGGGCTCGCCTTGCCGCCCATGCCACGCGCTGCGCCTCTACGGATGCGCATCGCTCCTCTGCCATGCTCCGCGCCTCCACGGGGGCGCCCCGCACCCGTCCCTACGGCCGCGCCGCTACGGGTGCGCATGGCCGCCCCTGCCACGGGCCGCGTTGCTGGGTGTGCGTCGCTGCCGTGCGGCCGGTCGCGCCACCGCCGCCTTGCCGCCCCGGCGCCCCCTCACCGGGGGGCGAAAATATCCGCATAGCGGTTGCGCAGGATCGCCTTCTGCACCTTGCCCATGGTGTTGCGCGGCAGCTCATCGGCCAGGAACGCCGCCTTGGGCTGCTTGAACCGGGCCAGCCGGTCCTTCAGCGCCGCGATGATCGCGTCGGGGTGCAGATGCGCGCCGCGCTCGGCCACCACCACCGCGATCACCCCCTCGCCGAAATCCGGGTGCGGGACGCCGATCACCGCGCTTTCCAGCACGCCCGGCATCTCGTCGATCAGCAGCTCGACCTCCTTGGGATAGATGTTGAACCCGCCGGAGATGATCATGTCCTTGCCACGCCCGACGATGGTGACATAGCCGTCCTCGCCGATGGTGCCGAGATCGCCGGTGGTGAACCAGCCATCCTCGGCCAGCTCCTCGGCGGTCTTGCCGGGCATGCGCCAATAGCCCTTGAACACGTTGGGGCCGCGTACCTCGATCATGCCGACCTCGCCCGGCGGCAGCACCTTGCCGGCATCGGTGATGCGCAGCTCCACCCCCGGCAGCGGCAGGCCGACGGTGCCGGCGCGGCGCTCGCCCTCATAGGGGTTCGAGGTGTTCATGTTGGTCTCGGTCATCCCGTAGCGTTCCAGGATGCGGTGGCCGGTGCGGGCCTCGAAGCGGCGATGGGTCTCGGCCAGCAGCGGCGCCGAGCCGGAGACGAACAGCCGGATGCCCCGGACCAGCTCGGCGGTGAAGTCGGGGCGGTCCAGCAGCCGGGTGTAGAAGGTCGGCACTCCCATCAGGGCGGTGGCCTGCGGCAGCCAGCGGATCACCGCATCGGCGTCGAATTTCGGCAGCCAGATCATGCGGCCGCCGGTCAGCATGACGACATTGCTGGCCACGAACAGCCCGTGGGTGTGAAAGATCGGCAGCGCATGCAGCAGCACGTCGCGCGCGGTAAAGCGCCAGACCTCGGCCAGCACCTCGGCATTGGACAGCAGGTTGCGATGGGTCAGCATCGCCCCCTTGGAGCGCCCGGTGGTGCCGGAGGTATAGAGGATCGCCGCCAGATCCTCCTCGCCGCGCGCGACCGGCACCTGCTCGCCGGGCTGCTCGGCGGCGGCCTCGGTCAGGCTGCCGGTGCCGTCGCCGCCCAGCGTCAGCAGCCGGGGCGGCACCCTGGCCTCGGCGAGGAAGACGGCGGCCTCGTCGTCGCGGGACGGATCGACGACCACCAGTTCCGGCTCGGCATCGCCGATGAAATAGGCAACCTCGGGGGCGGTATAGGCGGGGTTGAGCGGCAGGAACACCGCCCCCGCCCGCACCGTCGCCAGATAGAGCGCCAGCGCCTGCGGGGATTTCTCGACCTGCGCGGCGACACGGGCGCCGGGCCGGATGCCCATCTGCGCCAGCAGGTTCGCCATCTGCGCCGACAGCCGGTCGATGTCGCGATAGCTCATGGTGCCGCCGTCGGACAAGATCAGGAAAGGCCGATCCTCCGCCGCCTTGCCGCCCATCAGCGCGTCGAAAAGAATGTTGGCCATGCCGTCCTCCCCCTCCGGGTTCCGTTCAGATCAGCCCGGCCAGCGCCCAGGCGCCGGCCAGGATCAGCCCCGCATCGCGGTTGGCGCGAAACAGCCGTAGGCATTGCGCGCCGTCCCGCGGATCGAGCGCCCGCAACTGCCAGGCCAGGTGCAGGGCGAACCCCGCCAGCCCCGCGCCCGCCACCCAGGCCGCCGCACCCCGCGGCGCCGCCAGCAGCAGCGCCAGGCCCAAGAGTATCACGGCCAGGGCGGCGAAGCCCGCGAGGATTCGCGGCGAGTCCGCGCCGAACAGCCGCGCGGTCGAGCGCACGCCGATCAGCGCGTCATCCTCGGCGTCCTGATGGGCATAGATGGTGTCGTAATGCACCGTCCAGGCGATTCCTCCCAGCCAAGCTACCACCGGCGCCAGCCCCAGCCCGCCCATATGCGCCGCCCAGGCCAGCATCACCCCCCAGTTGAAGGCGATGCCCAGAAACACCTGCGGCCACCATGTGAACCGCTTGGCGAAGGGATAGATCGCCACCGGCAGCAGCGAGGCCACTCCCATCCAGATCGCCGCATCGCCCAGCGTCAGCAGCACGACCAGCCCGACCAGCAGCTGCGCGCCCAGCCACAACAGCGCCCCGCGCAGGCTGACTTGGCCGGAGGGCAGGGGGCGGTTGCGGGTGCGCTCGACCCGGCCGTCGATGTCGCGGTCGGTGATGTCGTTCCAGGTGCATCCGGCGCCGCGCATCACCCCGGCGCCGATCAGGCAGGCGGCCGCGATCCACAGGTCGCGCCACTCCGCCCGGTCGGCGATCATGGCCAGCCCGATCCCCCACCAGCAGGGCAGCAGCAGCAGCCAGGTGCCGATGGGCCGGTCGGCACGGCTCAGCCGCAGCCAGGGGCGCCAGGCGGGCGGGGCCAGCCGGTCCACCCAGTTGCCCCGCGGCGTGTCGGCCGGAATGGGGGGCGGGGTGGGGGCTTGCGCCAATCTGCCCTCTGGCCCCGGCGGCGGATTGTGCATAACGTGCCTTTCCATGACGTTGCGCCTCTATCTAGATCACCCGCTCGGGCCGGGACAAGCCGTCGCCCTGCCGGCGGAGCAGGCGCATTACCTGATGAACGTGATGCGCCGGGCGCCGGGCGAGGTGATCGAGCTGTTCAACGGCCGCGACGGCGCCTGGTCGGCGCGGCTGGCGGCGCTGTCGCGGCGCGGCGGGCAGGCCGAGGTGCTGGCGCAGGTGGCGCCGCAGCGCGACCCGCCCGACCTGTGGCTGTGCTTTGCGCCGATCAAGAAGGCCCGCACCGATTTCATCGTCGAGAAGGCGACCGAGATGGGCGCGGCCCGCATCCTGCCGGTGCAGACCGACCACACCAATGCCGAGCGTATCCGCCGCGACCGATTGCAGGCCCATGCCGTCGAGGCGGCCGAGCAATGCGGCGGCACCTTCGTGCCGGAGGTCGCGGACCTGATGCCGCTGGGCCGGTTGCTGGACGGGCTGGACGGGCGCCGGCTGCTCTGGGCCGACGAGGCCGCCGCCGGCCCGGCCACGGCGCTGGACGGGCTGCCGCGCGGGTCCTGGGCGATCCTGATCGGCCCCGAAGGCGGCTTCTCGCAGGCCGAGCGCAACCGCCTGCGCGGGATGGAGGCCGTCACCCGAATCTCGCTGGGGCCGCGCATCCTGCGCGCCGATACCGCCGCCGTGGCGGCGCTGGCCCTGTGGCAGGCGGCGCTGGGGGATTGGGGATGAGGCAGCCCGCATCCCCGACCGGGACGGCGCGGCATCGTCGGGTGTCGAGGGTGGCGATGTCCGCGCCGGGCGGGCG
>JBEBVF010000188.1:0-4361 GCA_040392885.1 Paracoccus sp. (in: a-proteobacteria)
TCGAGCAGGAAGGCCTGCCAGCTGAAGCCGTTCACCAGGCTGCCGAACAGCGCCATGATGTTCACGACCGAGAGCTGCGCGTTGAACATCCAGCCCAGCACCACCAGCGTTACCGTCAGATAGGCCATGCGGAAGATGTAGAAGCGGCGCTCGTTGCGGGTGGCGAAGCCCTGGAAGAAGAACACCAGCGTCAACACCGCCAGCATGGCGCCGACCACGGCGATCTTGACCTTGCTGTCGGCCCAGATGCGGCGCCACAGGTCGGACTGGGCGGTGGCCTCGTCGCGCTCCACGGTCTCGGTCAGACCGGCCGGGGTCACCGGCTCGGGCAGGGCGCGGATGTATTGCGGCGGCAGCTGATAGCCGAGGTCGAAGGTCTGGAACACCTTTTCCACCGGCCCGACATCGCGATGCACCAGCAGCTGAATGCGGAAGGGCTGGGTCGGATCGAAGCCCGAATCGGCCGGGATGCGGAACAGGTCGGTCTCGGTGAAATCGGGCGCGCCCTCGGCGGCGACCGAGGCCAGCCGGCGGTGGTCGCGGTCGCGGAAGCGCACCGACACGTCGTCCTGGATCAGCTGGATGCGGTCGAAGATGCCGCCGCGCACATAGCCCGAGCCCTTGAAGCTGTAGAGGCCGCGGCCCATCAGCGCGATGGCCTGGTCGCCCTCCTGCAGCCAGCTCTCCAGATTGGTGTAATCGCCCGGCGACAGCAGCGCCTTGCCGATGGCGGGGACCGAGACCAGCGCCGCCTGCATCTCGATGAAGGTGGCATCCGGGGCCTCGCTCAGCGCCCGCTCGGCGGCGCGGGGATCGCTGTGCTGGGCAAAGGCGGCATTGACCTGCGCCACGTCCAGCGACAGCCGCCGCAGGGTGCCGTCGCCCTCCATCACCAGCCAGTCGGGATCGGCGGTGGCCTCGGGGTCGATCTCGTAGCGCGGGCCGGTATCCGCAGCCTCGGGGGCCAGACCGCCGAGGCCGAGCGCGCGGGCCACCTTCAGCCCCGAGCGCACGATCGAATCGTCAATGACCATCACCGTCACCGTGGCGCCCGAGATGATCTCGACCTTGTGGGCGGTGCCGCCGGACTGGGCCTCGGCCACCAGGTCGAGGCCGGCATAGCCCTCGACCAGCGCCTTCACCTTCGATTCGGGAATGCCGATCAGCACGATGGGTTCGGAATGCTGCAACAGCTGCACGCCGGCGATCTTCGCATCCTTGTCCATTGCCACCATGGTATGGATCGGCTTGCCGGAATAGCCGGTGGTGCCGACGAAGTCCGAGGTGACGAAGGCCCAGGCCACGGTCTCGCCGCGCGACAGCACCGGCGCCACCGCGAGGTCGCTGCGGATCGGGCCGAAACCGTCGGCGCCGGGCACCAGCTCGGCCGCGCTCTGGCCGGGCAGCAGCTGCGAAAGAACACTCTGCGCAGCGACCGGTGCGGCTACGAACAGGCTCAGCACCAGGGGGATGATCAGGCGTAGCAGGGTCATGCGCTTCACTCGACTTTTGGCTATGGCGGCCAGGCCGCCGGCTTTGGCTTCGGAACATTCATGCCAGCGAATTCATTCTGCTTCTACGGGCATGGCGGCCCCCCCTCTTTGCGCGCTGACAAAGACGGCGTCTCTGCGCTGGAATGTCGCGGCAATGACGGCGCGAGGGGGCGCGCGAAAACCCGCCCGCCGTCGGGAAAATTCGGCCAAATGACCAGTTTCCCTATGCTTTCGCTTCCCCGCCGGGGGTTTTGACGCTAGGACGGAAAGGCCGGCGACCAAGAGGAGACAAGCTTGCAGATCGACCCCGTTACCCTGCGTCGTTTTGCGCTGTTCCGGGGCCTGGACGATGCCGGCATGGCCCGCATGCTGGCGCGTGCGACCAGTCGCCGCATCGCCCGCGACGAGGCCGTCTTCGAGCAGGGCGAGCTGGCCGATTACTTCTACGTGCTGGTGGAAGGCCGGCTGATGGTGTCGCAGGTGACGGTGGACGGCCGGCAGGTGATCGTGCGGGTGGTGCATCCCGGCGATCTGTTCGGCATCGCCCGGGCGCTGCGCCGGCCCGACTATCCCGGCACGGCGCGGGCGGTGGTGGACAGCCGGGTGCTGGCCTGGCCGATGTCGGAATGGGACGGCGTGGTGGTCACCAACCCGCATCTGGCGGTGACGGCGATGCAGACCATCGGCCAGCGACTCGACGAGGCGCATACCCGGCTGCGCGAGATGTCCACGCAGGAGGTCGAGCGCCGCGTCGCCCATACCGTGCTGCGGCTCATCGACGCGGCCGGGCGGCCGGTGGCGGAGGGGGTGGCGATCGACTTTCCCATTTCGCGTCAGGACATTGCCGAGATGGCCGGCACCACGCTGCACACGGTCTCGCGGATTCTCTCGGCCTGGGACGAGCGCGGCCTGGTCATCTGCGGGCGACAAAAGTTGACGATTCGTGATCGCGGTGGTCTGGAACACATCGCCGAGCCAGAAACTTGACGAAATTGCCCGGCTTTCTTTGTGCGGGCGCAAAAACGGCCGGCTTCGGACATGGTATCGGAAGAACATCCGAGGCTGGATGACCTCGTAAATGGAGCATGTGATGAGCTACAAATTCAAATTCCTCGCCCTGGCTGCTGCGCTGGTGGTGGCGGGCCCCGCTCTTGCCGAAGAGTTCGAGGTCCATATGCTGAACAAGGGCGAAGCCGGAGCCATGGTGTTCGAGCCCGACTTCATTCATGCGCAGCCCGGCGACGTGATCAAGTTCCTGCCCACCGACAAGGGCCACAACGCCGAGACCATCAAGGGGGCCATCCCCGAAGGGGCCGAGACCTTCAAGAGCGCCATGAACGAGGAATATGTCTGGACCGTCGAGGTCCCCGGCGTCTACGGCATCAAATGCACCCCGCATGCCGGCACCGGCATGGTGATGGCGGTGCAGGTGGGCGACGACACCTCGAACCTCGAGGCCGTGCAGACCGTGAAGCTGCCCAAGAAGGCGCGCGAGCGCATGGACGCCGCGCTGGCCCAGATCGGCGGCTGATCCCGCTGGGGCGCAGGCCCCGCTGCGGCAAGGACGAAGGCCGGGCATCCGCCCGGCCTTTTCGTTTGCTTCGCCGGTCCTTGTGGGAATGTGCCGCGGCCGGACTGCGGGGACTGTCCGCCGGGCCGTTCATGGCCGCGCTTGTCCTGCGGCCGTGAGCGTGACGCGGCCTCCTCCGGGCGCTGGGATCCCGCCGCCGGGGCGTTCCATGGCCGCCGTCACCCGGCGGGCCGGATCGCGGTGCGGCCTTGCTCCTGAAGTCCTTTGCCCGGCTTTGTCGTGGCCTCGCCGCCCTGCGGGTTGGCGCGCCGGGGGGCGCCCCTATCCCATGGCGGAACGGGGGCGGCTATCCGCCAGTGCCTCGCGCCATTCTACGACGATTCGGCCGTCGCCGGTGTGGCTCAGGCCGGGGCTCCGCAGCGAATCATCAGCCGGTAGCATTCCCCGTCCGAGGAATGGTTCCCCGCCCATTCGTGATGCCCGGCGGTCAGTTGCGCAAACAGCGCCGTCGGCTCGCGGTCGAGCAGCGCGAACAGCACCTCGCCCGGCTCCAGCAGCTCCAGAGCGGCCAGGATGCGCTGCCCGGCCTCGGCCGGTGCCGCCCCCGCCAGATCCAGCGAGCGCACCGGGTCCGGCCAGATCGCCGCACCCAGCGCCGAGCCGGGGGACAGCCCGGCCCCGGTCGTGGCCGGGACCGGGGCGAACAGCACCTCCCACAGCCCGTCGCTCAGGGCGCGCTCCTCGGCGATGAAGCCGCGATCGGCCATCACCGAGAACAGCGGCACCGGGCGGAACGGCGCCAGCAGCCGCAGTGCCTGACCCGGCGCCAGCGCCTCGGCGGCGGCCATGATGGCCGCGAAAGGCTCCTCGCCCCGCGCCAGATGCGGGCGCACATCGAGGGTGAGGGGCTGGGGCGTGGTCATGGGGCGGTCTCCGGGCAGGGCGTGGTCGGGATGGGCGCGCGAGGCGAGGAAGGCGCAGGTCGGGCACAGGACATGGCAGGGCGGACCATGCCCGGCGGCAGGCTGCGCCCCGATCGGCGGCAGAGGCTGCCCGGCGCCGTTCACGATCATTCCCATCGGCATCCCCATCGGATTTTTCCCCACTGTCGGCAAAGGCATCGCCGCCGTCTTTGCGAGGGCGCAAATTCGCGGCACAGTTGTGCCGCTGGGCGGAATCCTGCGAATTCCGCCTTTGCTCCGCGACCGCGGCGGCGGCCAGCATCCGGTGGACAGGGCGGCGGCGCGCGCCTAGGATTTCCCGGATGGCCGCGGCTGCGAGGGGGGCTTGACGGTGACCGCCATCTTCCAGAGGCCCGCCCGCCGCGCCGCCGGGGG
>JBEBVF010000189.1:0-4358 GCA_040392885.1 Paracoccus sp. (in: a-proteobacteria)
TCCTCGGCCATGCCGGACTTCTCCAGCAGGATGCCCATGAAGGTGAAGAAGGGCACCGCCAGCAGGGTCTCGTTGGCCATCACCCCGCCGAAGAACCGCTCGGGCAGCGCCCGCAGCAGGTTCCAGTCCAGCGTGATCGCGCCCTCCGACAGCGGCGCCAGCCAGACGCCGATGGCAAAGAACACCAGCCCGTTGGCGGCCAGCGCGAAGGCCACCGGGTAGCCGTAAAGCAGGAACAGGATCAGCGAGACGAACATGATCGGCGCCATGTTCTGCGCGATCAGCGCCATCATGTGCGGGTCTCCCGGTCGGGCTGGGGCCTGGCGGTGGCGTCGAAGCCGGCCTCGGCCAGCAGGGCGGCATCCAGCTCGATCGCCTGATGCGGGTCGACATAGCCGCTGTCGGGCAATTGCCCGCGCAGCACGGCGATCTTCTTGATGATCTCGGACAGAGCCTGGGCCAGCAGCAGCCCAAAGCCGATCAGCAGCATCAGCTTGGCCGGCCACAGCACCAGCCCGCCCCAGTTCATCGAACGCTCGCCGCTGCGGATCGAGCCCTGCACCCAGGGCACCATGAACCAGATCGAGACCAGCAGGAACGGCGTCAGGAACAGCGCATGGCCGATCAGGTCGATCCAAAGCTGCGTGCGCCGCCGCCAGCGGGTATAGAGGATGTCGATGCGGATATGCTCGTTCTCCAGCAGGGTATAGGCGGCGGCGCCGAGAAAGGCCGCCCCGTAGAGATACCACTGCAATTCCAGCCAGGCGTTGGAGGAAATGTTCAGCGCCTTGCGGATGATGGCGTTGCCGGCGCTGACCAGCACCGCGACGAGGATCAGCCAGCTCACCGAGCGGCCGATGAAGGTGTTGACCCGGTCGATGCCGCGGGCGAGCGCAAGAAGGCCGCGCATGGTCCCTCCCCTCATGTCGGGATGGCGGGATGGACCGCGCGGGACGGCGCGGCCGGCGAATGTCGTGTCAGCGGATTATGACATCGCCGAAAACCGGTCAACTGCGGGTGATGCTTCCCTCGGGTCAGGCCGCGAAGGCCAGGGCCAGCGCCACCAGCCCGGCCGCCTCGCCCGCCTGCTGCGCGGCGCCCAGCACGTCGCCGGTCTGCCCGCCGAGCCGGCGCGCGGCCAGCCGCGTGATCGCGGCCTGTGCCAGCACCACCGCCGGCACCGCCACCGCCATGCGCCCGGGGCCGATCAGCGAGGCCGCGGAGGCCAGCGCGATCACCGCCGCCGCCGCCAGAACCCGCCGCACCGGCCGGCCGACGCCGGCACCCAACCCGTCGCGGCGCGCGGGCGGCATCGCCATCAGCAGCGCCATGCCGGCGCGCGACAGCATCGCCAGCGCCAAAAAGGCCGCGCCGGCGAAGGGCAGCACCGCCAGCGCGGCGATGCGCAGGGCGGTGACCAGTCCCAGCGCCAGCACGCCATACGACCCGATGCGGGAATCGCGCATGATCTCCAGCCGCCGGGCCCGGTCGCGCCCGCCCATGCCGTCGGCAAGGTCGGCCAGCCCGTCCTCGTGCAGCCCGCCGCTCAGCCAGACCGCCAGGCCGACGGCGAGGATGGCGCCCAGCGGCCCCGGCGCCAGCGCCAGCAGCGCCGCGCCGGGTGCCGCCACCGCCAGCCCGGCCAGCGGCAGCGCCCAGGCCGCCGCCGCCAGCGTGGGCAGCGGCGCCAGATTGCGGCCCACCGGCAGCCGGGTGAAGAAGCCCAGGGTCAGCGCAAGCTCGGCCAGGCGCGGATGCATGGCTCAGCCGCCGATACCGGCTTCGGCGAAGGTCGCCATGCCGTCATGGCAGGCCAGCGCCGCGCGCAACACCATCAGCGCCACGGCGGCGCCGGTGCCCTCGCCCAGCCGCATGTCCAGCGCCACCACCGGCGCCTTGCCCAGATGCCGGGTCAGGGCGGCATGGCCGCGCTCGGTGCTTTCGTGACCGACCAGGCAATGCGCCAGCCCGTCCGGGTCGTCCAGCACCACCAGCCCGGCCGCCGCCGTGCAGATGAACCCGTCCAGCAGCACCGGCAGGCCGAGGCGGCGCGCCTCCAGCACGGCGCCGCAGATCGCCGCCTGCTCGCGCCCGCCATAGGCGGCCAGCGCGCCGCGCAGGCTGCGGGCGGCGGCATGGCGCGCCAGGCCCTCGGCGACGGCGGCGCGCTTGGCCTCCAGCACCGCACCCTGGGCGCCGGTGCCGAGGCCCACCCAGTCCTCCGCCGCGCCGCCGCACAGATGCGCGGCCTGCGCCGCGGCCACGGTGGAATTGCCGATGCCCATCTCGCCCAGCAGCAGGATGTCGGCGCCCTCCGCCGCGGCCTGCGCCGCCGCTTCGGCGCCGGTGGCCAGGGCAGCCTCGACCTCGGCGGCGCTCATCGCCGGGCCGGCGGTGAAATCGGCGGTGGGGCGGTCGAGATCCAGCGCGATCACCCGCATCCCGGCCCCGGCCAGCCGGCAGAGCTGGTTGATGGCGGCGCCGCCGGCCTCGAAATTGCGCACCATCTGGGCGGTGACCTCGGCCGGGAACGGGTTCACCCCGCGCGCGCAGATGCCATGGTTGCCGGCAAAGACCAGCGCCTGCGCGCGGGCGATGCGCGGCCGGGCGCACCCCTGCCAGCCGGCCATGAACACCGCCAGCTCCTCCAGCCGGCCCAGCGCGCCGGGGGGCTTGGTCAGGCTGTCCTGGCGGGCGCGGGCCGCGGCGGCGGCGGCATGGTCAAACTGGCGCATGGGTCGGAATTCCCTCTGATTTCAGGCAAAGCGGCAGGCCGCAGACCGCCATCCACACATCGCCGGCCAGCGCGGCGACCCTCTGGTTCAGCCGGCCATGGCGGTCGCGGAAGGCGCGGGCGGCGGCATCCATCGGCACCAGGCCGAGGCCGATCTCGTTGGTGACCAGCACCACCGGCGCCCGGCTGGCGGCCAGCGCGGCCAGCAGCGCGTCGATGGCGGCATCCTCGCCGCCGGGCGGGCATTGCGCCAGCCACAGGGTCAGGCAGTCGACCAGCCGCACCCCCTCGCCTTCCGTGGCGGCCAGGGCGGCGGGCAGGTCATGCGGCGCCTCGACGGTCAGCCAGCCGGCCTCGGCGCGAGCGGCCTCGTGGGCGGCGATGCGGGCGGCCATTTCCGGGTCCGGCCAGCGGGCGGCGGTGGCGATATAGTGGCGGGTGCCGGGATGGCGGCAGGCCAGGGCCTCGGCCAGTGCCGACTTGCCCGAGCGCGCGCCGCCGGTGACCAAGGTGATGCCTGCCATGCCAGCCCCTTCCCGCGATGCGCCCCTTTCAGCATGCCGGCCCGGCGAGGACAAGCCGCCGCCACGACCGGCGCCGCCATGCGAAAGGGGCGGCCCCGCGGGACCGCCCCTGCCATGCCCGAAAGCGGGGGATCAGTTCGAGGCCGGGGCCGGGGCGGCTTCGGGGGCCGCAGCCGGGGCGGCCGGGGCAGCCTCCGGGGCCGGGGCGGCGGCGCCGGCAGCAGCCGCGGCCTTGGTGGCCTCGTCGATATAGGTCTCCAGCGCCTTGTAGCCGGCGGTGAAGCCCGACAGCGACACGCTCAGCTCGACCACGCCTTCCGGCGGCTCCAGCCCGTAGGGCAGCACCACGACCTTGCCCTTGGCGCCCTTGCGCATCGAATCGACCTGCGCCGCCGGCAGGCCGACGCGGGCGATGCAGCCGATCGGCACGCAGACCGAGAACGGGTAGACCTTCATCTCGGCGGCGTCGATCTGGAAGCCGACACCGGCGCCCAGATCGGTCTCCAGCGGCGCGGTGATGGTCAGGCCGGCGGCGACCTGATCGCCGTTGATCGGGATCAGCGCGGCCTCGGCCACCGGGTTGTCATTGGTGTCGGTCAGCAGCTGGAACAGCTCGCAGGGGTCGATGCCGCTGGGCGACTTGATGCAGCGCAGCTGCCAGTCGCCATGGGTCTCGCGGGTGTAATAGGCGCCGACCTGCGGCTCGGCATCCGCGGCGGGGGTGGCAGCGGCGGGCGCGTCCGTGGCCGGGGCGTCCGCGGCAGGCGCATCGGCAGCCGGGGCCTCGGCGGCGGGGGTGTCGGCGGCCGGCGCCTCGGCCGGGGCCTCGGTGGCGGCCTCACCGGTGGCGGCCTCGCCGGTCGCGGCGGCATCGGCGGCGGGGGCCTCGGCCGGCGCCGGGGTGGCTTGCGCCCAGACGGAGCCGGCCGCCAGGGCACCGCCCAGCATCAGCGCCAGAAAGGTCGGTTTGGTGTGGATCGCCATCGCGTTCAGTCCTTCCGTGTCGGAACTCTCGGGCCACCGCCTAGCATGGCCGCAACGCCTTGTCAGCCGAGCCCGGCGCCGCGGGCAAAGCCCCGCCCATCATTTTTCCGTCACGC
>JBEBVF010000190.1:0-4285 GCA_040392885.1 Paracoccus sp. (in: a-proteobacteria)
CCCCCGCCACTCGGGGGTGGTGTCGGCGGGCGTGGGGGGGGGGGGCGCTGTGCGGGCCGGGGGCGGCGCCGGGGGCGGGGCGGGACGTGTGGGGGGCGGGGGGCGGGGCCGGCGCCCCCCCCGACGGGCGCCGGCGCCTGGCCGCCCTGCAGGGCGGCATTCCCCCGGCCGTGCTGACCGATGCCCTGCGGCTGTCGCGGGCCGAGGCCGCGCATCTGCGCCATCTGGCCGAGGCCGCCGCCCTCGACCCGGCGGCGGCGGCCTTTCACCACGGGCCGCAGATGGCCCGCGACGGGGTGCTGCTGGCCGCGGCGCTGGGCCGGCCGGCCCCGGCCGACTGGGCGGCGCGGATCGAGGCCGCCCGGCCGCTGCCGGTCACCGCCGCCGACCTGGCGCCGCTGAGCGGCGCGGCGCTGGGCGCCGGCCTGCGGCGGGCGCAGGCGGCCTGGATCGCCTCGGGCTTTGCGGCGCCGCGGCAGGCGCTGATCGCGGCGGCACTGGAAACCGCCGCCGGCAAGGCATAGTTGGGCTGGATGTTGCACGCCCGTTTCGCCCGCATGATCGACGCCTTCCGCCCCGCGGACGGCCCGCCGCCGCGCAGCCTGCTGGCCTTCTTTGCCTGGTGCCTGCGCGGCACCCGCAAGGGTCTGATCGTCGCCGCCGGCAGCTCGGCCTTGGCCGGTGCCGCAGATGTGGTGGCGGCGGCGCTGCTGGGCATGGTGGTCGATTCGATCACCAATTCCGCCGCCGACGGGCTGTGGCGCGACAATCTGGGCATCATCCTGCTGTTCGCCGGCTTCTTCCTGCTGCTGCGCCCGGCGATCTCGGGCCTGTCCACCGCCTCCTCGAACGTGATCCTGGCGCCGAACGTGCTGCCTCTGGTGCTGTCGCGGCTGCATCGCTGGACCATGGGCCAGTCGGTCAGCTTCTTCGACAACGACTTTGCCGGCCGCATCGCGCAAAAGCAGATGCAGACGGCGCGGGCGGTCACCGATGTCGCCTCGGAAATGGTCAATACCGTCACCTTCGCACTGGCGGCGGTGCTGGGCTCGGCCATGTTCCTGATCGGCGTCGATCTGGTCGGCGCCATGGCGCTGATCCTGTGGCTGGGCGCCTATTTCTGGCTGATCCGCTTTTTCCTGCCCCGCATCCGCGAGCATTCGGCGAAACGCGCCTCGGCGCGGGCCATGGTCACCGGGCAGGTCGTCGACACCATCACCAATATCAAGACCGTCAAGCTGTTCGCCCATGCCGAGCACGAGGACCGTGCCGCGCTGGGCGCCATGATGGGCTTTCGTGAGCGGGCGCTGGATTTCGGCGTGGTCAGCACCCGGTTCCGCGTCGCGCTGATGGGGCTGTCGGGGGTGCTGCCGGTGCTGCTGGTGGGGCTCTCGGTCTCGCTCTGGCAGCGCGGGCTGGCGACACCGGGCGACGTGGCCGCGGCCGGCGCCATCTCGATGCGGCTGGCGCAGATGACCGGATGGGTCAGCATGGCGCTGATGTCGATGTGGGGCAGCATCGGCGAGGTCGAGGACGGCATGCGCACCCTGGCGCCGCCGCATGACCTGGCCGATGCGCCGGATGCGGTCCGGCTGGGCCGGGTCAGCGGCCGGATGGATTTCGACCATGTGGATTTCACCTATGGCCGCGGCTATGGCGGGGTGCAGGATCTGGACCTGCATGTCGCCCCGGGCGAGCGGGTGGGCATCGTCGGCGCCTCCGGGGCCGGCAAGTCGACGCTGGTGGCGCTGCTGCTGCGGCTCTACGATGTCGAGAAGGGCGCGATCCGGCTGGATGGCCACGACCTGCGCGCGGTGACCCAGGAAAGCCTGCGCCGCAATATCGGCATGGTCACGCAGGAGACCGCGCTGTTCAACCGCTCGGCGCGCGAGAACATCCTCTATGGCCGCCCCGATGCCACCGAGGCCGAGATGATCGCCGCCGCCCGCGCGGCGGAGGCGCATGACTTCATCCTCGGGCTGAAGGACAATACCGGCCGCACCGGCTATGAGGCGCATCTGGGCGAGCGGGGGGTCAAGCTCTCCGGCGGCCAGCGCCAGCGGATCGCCCTGGCCCGCGCCTTCCTCAAGGACGCGCCGATCCTGGTGCTGGACGAGGCCACCAGCGCGCTGGATTCGGAGGTGGAGGCCGCGATCCAGCATGCGCTGAAGCGGGTGATGACCGGCAAGACCGTGCTGGCCATCGCCCATCGCCTGTCCACCATCGCCGAGATGGACCGCATCATCGTCATGGATCAGGGCCATATCGTCGAGGAGGGCAGCCATGCCGAGCTGCTGGCGCAAGGCGGACTCTATGCCCGCTACTGGTCGCGGCAGTCGGGCGGCTTCCTGGGCACCGACCCGGATGTGGCCGGGCCGGCGGACGCCGCGCTGACCGGAACCGACGCATGAGCCTGTGGCGCGTCGAGCGTCTGGGCCGGCGCGGCGATGGCGTGGCGGTGGAGGCCGGGGGAGCCCGGGCGCTGGCGCCGCTGACCCTGCCCGGCGAGGTGATCGAGGGCGAGGCCGTGCCGGGCGCCGGCGGTCTGGCCCGTATCACGCAACCGCGGATCGTGACGCCCTCGCCGCAGCGGGTGGCCGCAGCCTGCCGGCATTTCCGGGCCTGCGGCGGCTGTTCGCTGATGCATGGCGCCGATGATTTCGTTGCCGGCTGGAAGGCCGGCGTGGTCGAGCAGGCGCTGGCCGCCCAGGGCATCGCGGCGCGGGTCGAGGGCGTCGCCACCTCGCCGCCGCGCTCGCGCCGCCGGGCGATTCTGGCGGGGCGGCGGCTGAAATCCGGGCCAGTGGTGGGTTTCCATGCCCGCGCCTCCGGGCAGCTGGTGCCGATCGCGGATTGCCATGTCCTGCGCCCGGCGATCCTGGCGGCGCTGCCGTCGCTGCGCGAACTGACCGGGCTGATGGCCGCGCGGGGGCAGGAGATCGGCATCGCGGTGACCGAGACCGAGACCGGCCTCGACATCGGGCTGCGCGGCGGCAAGGCGGTGGATGCGGCGCTGACCGCGCAGCTTGCGGCGCTGGCGGCGCGCGCCGATTGGGCGCGGCTGACCTGGGAGGGCGAGGGGCTGACCCGGCGGGCGCCGGTGCTGAGCCTGGGCCGGGCGCGGGTGGTGCCGCCGCCGGGCGCGTTCCTGCAGGCCACGGCCGAGGGCGAGGCGGCGCTGCGGGCCGTTGTGCTGGACGGCGTGGCCGGGGCGCGGCGGGTCGCCGATCTCTATTGTGGCATCGGCACCTTCGCCCTGCCCATGGCCGCGCAGTCGGAGGTGCATGGCGTCGAGGGGCTGGCCCCGGCGCTGGCGGCGCTGGATGCCGGCTGGCGCGGTGCCCCCGGCCTGCAGCGGCTGACCACCGAGGCCCGCGACCTCGCCCGCCGGCCGCTGCTGGCCGACGAGCTGGCCCGGTTCGACGCCGTGGTGGTCGATCCGCCGCGCGCCGGGGCCGAGGCCCAGGCCCGCGCCCTGGCGCAATCGCCGGTGCGGCGGATCGTCTGGGTGTCCTGCGATCCGGTGCCCTTCGCCCGCGACATGCGCATCCTGACCGCGGCCGGCTGGCGCCTCGAGGGGCTGCGCGTGGTCGACCAGTTCCGCTGGTCGCCGCATGTCGAAATGGTTTGCATTCTAAACAAATACTAGGCCGTTCCCGCGCCCCGTGGTAAAGCCGGAACAAAGCAAATCGCGAACAGCGACGATTCGGGGCAGTGATGATTCGGGCATTCCGTGCATTTCTTGGTGCGGCCATTCTGGCTGCTCTGGCCGCCTGCGGTGGGGGCGAGCTGGACGGTCCGCCGGCATCGGCCAACAAGTTCCGCGACTATTACGGGCCGCGGGTGACGCAGGTGGTGGTCAACAAGGGCCAGCGGCGCATGTATCTGATGCATGGCCAGGAGGTGTTGAAGCAGTATCGCGTCGATCTCGGCTTCGAGCCGGCCGGTCACAAGTCCCGGCAGGGCGACGGCAAGACGCCGGAAGGGATCTATTTCATCGACCGGATGAACCCGTCCTCCAGCTATCACCTGTCGCTGGGCGTCTCCTATCCCAACCCCGCCGACCGCGAGCGGGCGCGGCTGATGGGGGTCGATCCGGGCGGCGACATCATGATCCATGGCCGCGGCCCCTATGGCAATGCCGTCGGCAAGAAGGACTGGACCGCCGGCTGCATCGCGGTCAGCGATGGCGAGATCGAGGAGATCTATGCCATGCTGCGCCCCGGCGTGCCGATCGTCATCTATCCCTGACCACGGCCCGGTTCCGACGCAACGGCCCGCCGCA
>JBEBVF010000191.1:0-4199 GCA_040392885.1 Paracoccus sp. (in: a-proteobacteria)
GCAATGATGCCAGACAGATCGGCGAGGTTCTGGATTTCTGGTTCCCCGAGGGCCGCGCGCTGGATATCGACCCTGACCGCCATGCCGAGCTGTGGCGCTGGCGGATGCATGGCGGCGCGGACGGTGCGATTGCGGCGCGCTTTGGCCCGCTGACCGAACGCGGCGCGGCGAGGGCGCTGGATCATTGGGCCGGGACGCCCAGGGGCCGGCTGGCGCTGATCGTGGTGCTGGACCAGTTCCCGCGCTCGCTGTGGCGGGGCAGCAAGCGGGCCTGGGCGCAAGACCCGGCGGCCCTGGCGCAGGCGCTGGAAGGGTTGGAAAAAGGAGACTGGGCGGCACTTGGCCTGCCGTGGTTCCAGATCGCTTTCACCCAGCCCCTGGGCCATGCAGAGGGGTCGGACCATCTGGCCCGCATTGATCGGCTGACCGCCCTGCGCCGTGACATTGCCGCCCGTGCGCCGACGCCGTTGCGGCCGCTCTATGCCTCGCTCGTCGATCAAGCGGGGCAGGTGCGCCGCATCATCGCCAGCTTTGGCCGCCACCCGCACCGCAACGCCATCCTTGGTCGCAGATCGACGCCCGAGGAGGAAGCCTATCTGGAAAAGGGCGCGTTTCCGCATCTGCGCGTCTTTCGGGGGTGAGCGCATCCCCACGGTTCAGGTGGGCTGCGCGACACCCGTCAGCGCCTGTCCGGCAACAGACGCCTTCGACCGGCGGATCGGGTCCGACAGCAACCGCAGCCCGTTCAGCACCACCAGCACGGTGCCGCCTTCATGGCCAATCACCACCAGCGGCAACGGCAGATCGAAGAACAGCCCGCCGATGACCAGAACCACCATGGCGCCGATGGCGAAGGTCAGGTTCTGCCGGATCACCCTTGTGGTTCGGCGCGACAGGCGGTGCGCGTCCGCAAGCCGCTCCATATCCTCGGACAGCAGCGCCACATCGGCGGCCTGAAGCGCCACCTCGGACCCGGCCGCGCCCATGGCGATGCCGACATCGGCGCGGGCCAGCGCCGCGGCGTCGTTCACGCCGTCGCCGACAAAGGCGACGCGGCCGGTTGCGGCCAGTTCGCCAACCGCGCGAACCTTGTCCTGTGGCAGCATTTCGGCGTGAGTCTCCTCGGGCCCCAGCCCAAGCTGGGCGCCGATGCGCAGCGCCACCGGCCTGCGATCCCCGGTCATCATGACGATGCGGCGGACACCACTGTCGCGCAGGGCCGCGATCGCCCCGGCGGAACTGGCCCGTGCCTCATCCGCCACGCTGACGGCGCCCAGCACGGTGGCGTCGCGACCCAGATAGACGACCGTATTGGCGCCATCCGCCAGCGCCTGCAACGCGGGGTGATCCGTTGCGGCCTTCGTGTCCTCGGCAAGATAGGCATTGCCCGCCCAAACCGGGCCAAGTGCATCGGACCCTTCGATGCCGATGCCTGGCCGGGCGTTCACATCGGCCACCTGCGCCGGATCAAGCCCGCGGCTGGCGACCTCACGGCGGATCGCGGCCGCGATATGATGCTCGGAATGCGCCTCCAGCCCCGCCAGCAGCGACAGGAACCCGGCCTCGTCGCCATCCAGCGCGACGATTTCCGTCACCTCGGCGCGGCCGGTGGTCAGGGTGCCGGTCTTGTCGAAGGCGAAGATATCGACCTCGGCCAGCGTCTCCAGCGCGCCGCCGCCCTTGAACAGAACACCGCCCCGCGCCGCCGCCGAAAGGGCCGACAGGATCGCGGCGGGGACGGAAATGACGATGGCGCAGGGGCTGGCGGCGACCAGCAGCGTGGCGGCGCGGTAAAGCGCCAGTTCCCAGTCGCCGCCCAGCCACCAGAACGTGGCAAAGGCGATCACCGCACCCGCCAGCACCGCGACCGTGTAGCGCTGGCCGAACCATTCGCTGAACCGTTCGGAGGGCGCGCGGGCGGCCTGTGCCTCGGTCACCAGACGGATCATGCGGGCGATGGTGCTGTCGCTGACGCTGCGCGTGACCTCGACCTCCAGCACGCCGTCGAGGTTGATCGTGGCCTCGAACACCTGCGCACCGGCCTCTTTCGACACGGGCATGGATTCGCCGGTGATATTGGCCTCGTCGATGCCGCCGCGCCCGGTGACGACCACGCCATCACTGGGCACCCGGGCGCCGGGGCGCAGCACCACTACATCGCCGACGGTCAGCACCTCGGCGGGAACTTCCTCGACATCGCCGCCCGCGGTCTTGCGCAAGGCGGTCTCGGGGCGCAGCGCCATCAAGGCCTCGATGGCGCGGCGGGCCCGGCCAAGCGCGCGTTCCTCCAGCGTGGTCGAGATGCTGAACAGCGTCAGCAGCACCGCACCCTCGAACGGGGCGCCGACGATTGCGGCGGCGATTGCCGCGACGATCATCAACAGGTCGATGTCAAGCACGCGCGCGCGCCACAGCTCCGACAGCGCGCGCCAGCCGGTCGGCAGGCCGCCAGCCAGATAGACCAGCACCAGTCCCGGCAGCTCCAGAGCGTCGAAAGCTCCGCTTGGTAGCCACCTGCCGGCCGCCGCCATTGCCATGCCGAGCACGGTAACGAGCGAAAGGGTCAGTGACAGGTCAATAGTTGGAAATCGCTTCATGTCAGGTTCCTGGCTGGCGAGGTCGCGGCTGGCAGCCGCCATCGCTGGCTGGGTGAGTGGATCAATCGGATGGCTTATGGCACCGAAATGCAAAGGCCGCGATGGCTATCCAGATGGCGCTGCGCAGGATCATCGCGCCCATGGTGCGTGCCTCCCATGCGCCGCCGGCACCGACATGCCACAGGAAGGCGGCGAAGACGGCCACCGTGGCCGTGGCGATGGCCAGCGACAGCAGCGGCGCCCACCCTGCGCCGCGCAACAGGCCGATCCCGGCCAGGACATAGGCAAATCCCGCGACGAAGTTGAACCACAGCACGAATGGCACCACTGCGCCCATATCGACGCCGCCGAACAGCGCCCTGCCGCCCGAAACGATGGTCAGCAGGCCGAAGATCACCGCGACGGCGGCGGCAACGGTCTGGCTGCGCGGTCTTCTCGTCATGTCTGCCTCCGGAGTTCGGGGTTTGGGGAGCGGCCGGGCGGGCGTGGCCCGGCCTGCCATGGGTTGCGGGTTGCGGCGCGCGGAACGGACCCCGCCTCAGGCCCGGCCAAACATGCGCCGCAGCACATCGGTCTTGAGCCAGAAATGATGGTAAAGTGCGGCGAGGATATGCAGGAGGACCAGCGGAACCAGCGCCAGCCGCGCGATGGAATGGGCTTCGCCGATCGCCTCGACGCCGGAAATCCACGCCGCCATGCCGGAAAGCGCCATCAGGATCAGCAGGAGGTTGAGAGCCGCATGCATGCCCGTGGCCAGAACTTTCAGGGCCGGGTGCTCGCCTTCCGGCAGGCCCGGAACGCCGCGCCGGCGGCGCAGCACCAGCCGCCACAGAACGAGAACGAGGATCAGCGCGCCGGCAACGGCATGAGGATTGATCGTCGGCTGGTTCGGCAGCATGCCGTCCATCCGCCCGTCCCATACCTTGACGATGCCGTCATGCATGAGGATCTGGAAAAAGACGAGGGCCGCAATCGTCCAGTGCAGGATGATCTGGGCTCTGGAATAGGATGTCGGTTGCATCTTGGTTACACCTTTTCAAGGTCGCGTGGTATCGGCCACTGTCGTGCGACATCCGATCCGCCGCAGGCATGACGGTGGCGAGGATCGGCGTGTGAGGGCTTGGGTCATGTCTGCCTCCTGACTCCTGACCATCACGCGCTAACCAGATGGCCGTCGCGCAGGTGGATCAGGCGGTCGAAGCGGTCGAAGATCTTCTCGTCATGGGTGACGGTCACGATGCAGGCTTCCTGCTCGGCCGCGAGCTTGCGCATGAGGTCCATCACCAGCCCGGCGCGCGCGCCGTCGAGCGCGGCAGTGGGTTCGTCGGCAAGGATGATGCGGGGGCGGTTGGCCAGCGCGCGGGCAATCGCCACGCGCTGCGCTTCGCCACCCGACAGCAGCGCCGGCTTGACCATCGCGCGATGGCCGACCTCCAGATAGTCCAGCAGTTCACGCGCCCGCGTCCGGCCTTCCTCGGCGGGCAGACCGGTAAGATCGAGCACGACCGCGACATTCTCCTGCGCCGTCAGGAAGGGCAGCAGGTTGTGACTCTGGAAGATGAAGCCGATCTTGTCGAGCCTGAGACGCCTCAGGTCGCGCCG
>JBEBVF010000192.1:0-4168 GCA_040392885.1 Paracoccus sp. (in: a-proteobacteria)
GCGGCTGGTCGCGCAATTCCGCCGCCTGCGGGCCGGCCAGCCAGTCGGCGCGGCTGCGCACCCGCGCGGCGCAGAGGCCGCGGGCGATGGCCTCGGCCTCGATGGCGGCGGCGCTGCGTTCGGCCACGGCGGCGGCAATGGCCTCGGGCTCGTTCGCCGCCCCCAGCATGTCCAGCAGCCCATCGCGCAGATGCGGGAAATTGCCGTGCAGATAGACCCAGTCGCCGTCCTGCGCCCGATAGAAGCCGGTGAACGGGTCGCGGAACTTGGCCGGCCTGCCGTCCAGCAGCAGGTGGCTGGAACTGGCCATGGCCAGCTCGGCACTGCGGCTGTCGACCCGGATCTCGGGGCCGCGCCCGCCGCGCAGGGCGGCGATCTGCGAGACCGCCAGCCCCACCGCCGCCAGCGCCGCCGCCGCCATCGGCGCGATCGGCCAGGGCGTTGCCAGCAGCGGCGGATGCTCGTCGATGCGCAGCCGCTCCAGCGGCGCGTCCCGCCAGCCGACGGCCGCGAGCAGGCTGTCGAGCGCGATGCGGCTGCGCCCGCTCATTCCCGTGCCCCCGCGAAGGGTCGCACGGCGACCGCGCCCTGCATCAGCCGGCGCGCGGTGCGATAGACGGTGGTGCCGGTCACCTGCCAGCCGTCCCCCTCCACCACCCGCGCCCCGGCCTCGATCACGCCCGAGGCATGGGCGATGCGCAACGGGGCGTCGGGGCCGGTGGCGCGGCACAGGCCATGCGGCAGGCTGCCCCCGATCCGGCAGGCGGCGGCCAGGCACATGGCGCCGGTCAGGGTCACGGCGCGATGCACCCGCTCCATCGACACCATGCGCACGGCGATGTCATGGGTTTCGGCGCCGAATTCGCGCCCGTCCAGCGCCCGGAACCGGGCCGGGGCCGCGACGATGGCGATCTTGGGATTGGCGAGGCCGATGCCGGCGGGCGTCGCCGCCATGCCCATCATCACCCCCGCCGTGCGGCGCAGCCGGTCCAGCCGTGCCATCAGCGCCGCATCGGCCTCCAGCGTGTCGGGGCCTTCGCCGCCGTGCAGGCCCAGATCGGCGGCGGCGACGAAGACCACCGGATTGGTGGCATCGACCAGCGAGGCCGCAACCGCCCCCTCCGCATCCGCGACCCTGTCCTGCACCCGCCCGGAGGGCAGCAGCCCGGCGGTGAAGGTGCCGGCGGGCGACAGGAATTCCAGCCCGATGCGCGCGCCCGTGCCGGCAACGCCGTCGAGGGCGAAATCGCCCTCGACCACGGCGCGGCCGCCCCGCACCGGAAAGCGGGCATGGATGATCTTGCCGGTATTGACTTGGTGGATGCGCACCAGCGCCGCGTCGCCATCGGCCACCCGCACCAGCCCCTCGTCCACCGCGAACGGCCCCACCGCCGAGGCGAGGTTGCCGCAATTCGCCCCCCAGTCCACCACCGGCTGCGCCACCGCGACCTGCGCGAAGGTATAGTCCACATCCGCGTCCGGCCGGCCGGGCGGGCCGATGATCGCGGCCTTGGACAGCGACGAGGTGCCGCCGCCCATCCCGTCCAGCTGCCGGCCGTAGGGATCGGGGCTGCCCAGCGCCGAGAGCAGCATCGCGTCGCGCGCCGCCGGGTCGGCGGGACAGTCGCGCGCATGCAGGAACAGGCCCTTGCTGGTGCCGCCGCGATAGAAGGCGGCGGGAACGAAGATCTGGGACATGGCGGACCTCCCGGCCGTTCAGATCAGTTGCGCGATGCCGCGGCCAAGATAGACCATGCCGATCGCGGTGACGATCCAGCGCGTCCAGCGGCGAAAGCCCGTGTCGGTCATCCGGTGCAGCACGGCATTGCCGGCCCGGGTGCCCAGCACCGCCAGCGGCAGCGCCACCGCCACCGCCCACCAGTCCGGGGCGGAAAGCGCGGCGGCCGCGCTCCAGTAGAAGGCGACCTTGGTGCCGTGGTTGACCACCTGCGCCGCCGCCTTGGTGGCGATCACCCGGCGCCGGTCGATCTGGCTGCGCACCAGCGCGATGTCGATGATCGGCCCGGAGACGCCGACGCCGATCGCCAGCCCACCCGACAGGAACCCACAGAGCAGCGCATGCGCCGGTCGGGTGGCGTCCAGCTGCAGCCGCCCCAGCGGCAGCCAGACCAGCAGCGGCATCAGTCCGACCGCGAGCGAGACCACGACCAGGCTGGGCCGGTAGGCGACCAGGAACAGCGCCAGTGCCGCCGCCGCCATGCCGATGCACAGCAGGCCGAGGATGCGCCAGTCGACATAGGCCCGGGTGAACCAGGCGCGCGAGCCGTTCGAGACCACCTGCACCATGCCATGCACGGCGATGGCGGTGGCGACCGGCATCAGGAACAGCAGCACCCAGAGCAGGATCAGCCCGCCGGCCATGCCGAAGATGCCGGAAAGCAGCGCGGTCAGGAACACCGTCGCCGCCAGCATGGCCAGCACCGCCGCGCTCATCCCGGCCGGCCCTTGCGGCCCCGCGGCGGGGCGGTGATGCGGTGATGGCCAGCCAATTCGGACCTCGCGGGCGCTGCCTGCCGCCGGGCGTGGCGCCGGGCCTCGGCCCGCCGCGTTCCGGCCAGGTGATCCATGCTGTGCCCCAGCCCGCACCGCATGTCAAACCGCGGGGCCATGGGCCTCCCGCCCGGTCGCCGGCGCCGGCGTGAGGGGTCGCGATGTCATGGGGGCTCGCGAGCGGGGCGGTCCCTGCCCGCATCGTCCGGCCGTGGCCGGCTGCGGGGCGGGGCGGCCGGTCAGGGAACCGGCCCCGGCCGCCGGCGTTGCCTGTGACAGAGCGTGCTTGCAACCACAGGGAGGAAAGCCGGCATGGACGAGCAAAGCGTGGGATGGATCGCGGCCATCATCATCGGCGGCCTCGCCGGGTGGCTCGCGTCGAGCGTCATGAAATCCGACACCGGAATCTTTCTCAACATCGTTCTCGGTATCATCGGCGCCGCGGTCGCGAGTTTCCTTTTCGGGCTGCTCGGGGTCTCCTTCGGGGGCTGGATCGGCTATCTGGTCGCCGGAACCATCGGCGCCTGCCTGCTGATCTGGGCCGGGCGCGCCCTGCGACGCTGATTTTCGGCACTGCGACGGGGCGGGTGCCGCCATGCCGCGCCCGGCTCGTCCATCAGACGCCCTGCCGGCGGGGCCAGCTGGTCACCTCGGATCACTTGCCGTGGCAAACCGGCCAAAGCAGGGACGCTGATTGCCCACACCATCGGGCTGCGTGCGGGATGGGCGAGGCCGTGACCCGCCATGGTTGGGCATGACCGCCCGCGCCGCAGGCACCACCGGTGGACGTTCGGCCCCGGCGCGCCAGCGCGGCCATCAGGGCAGCGCTGGCTGGTCTTTCCGGTGCAACCGCCGCCCGATCCGGCACCGGACGGCGGCGGCGGCGCTCAGACGGGTTCGGTTCCGCACCAGTCGGCGATGAACAGCGCCATCGCCTTTGTCACGCTGCGCAGCGACTCCAGGTCCACATATTCGTCGAAACCGTGGATATTGTGCGAGATCGGGCCATAGCACAGCGTCGGAATCCGGTTGTAGAGCGCATAGACCCGCGCATCCAGGTAGCCCGCCGTCACCAGCGTCTCCAGCGGCGCGCCGAAGGCCGCCTCATGCGCGCGGCCCAGTGCCGCCTCGGCCTCGGAACCCGGCTCCAGGTAATAGCCCTCGGCATTGAAGCCGTTCTGCGTCACCTTGGGCGGGTTCTGCGCCAGGAAGCGGTCGCTGCGGGCAAAGGCGGCGATATGGTCGGTCAGCTCGCGCAGCTTGTCCTGCGCCTTCTGGCCGGGATAGATCGACACCCGCACCTGGAAACGGCACCAGGCCGGCACCGAGGAGCCCCAGTCGCCGCCCTCGATCAGGCCGATATTGAGGTTGATCGGCTTGCCCTCGTCCTCATAGCCCGGATGGTGGCCCTTCTCGGCGTTCCAGCGCGCCTCGACCTCGCGTAGCGCACCGATGACCCGATAGGCGGCGTCGATGGCATTGGCACCTTCGCCCATCTCGCGCACATGCACCGGCATGCCGCGCACCTCGACCTCGAACCACAGCACGCCGACGCAGCTGCGCACCAGCTTGTTGTCCTCCGGCTCCGGGATCAGCGCCGCGTCGGCGGTATAGCCGCGCAGGAAGGTTTGCAGCGCGCCGTTGCCGGTCGATTCCT
>JBEBVF010000193.1:0-4134 GCA_040392885.1 Paracoccus sp. (in: a-proteobacteria)
ATGGGCCAAGCAACGACCCGCAGGGTGCATGCTTGCACGCACCACCCATCACGCCCGTGGCTCAAGCAACAACCCGCGGGATGCGTGCCTGCTCGCACCACCCCATCACGCCGACTCCCCAAGCACCAACCCGTAGGGTGCGTGTCCGCACGCACCGTCCTTCCTTACGCCCCACCGCAGGACTTGCCCGAAACCCCCCCGGGGAGGCGGATCGGGGTGGTTTCGGGACTGCCGCGAGTCGCCTTATCTCTCCATAAGACACGTTTTCGGGTCACTTGTGCCAACGCCCGCCTTCCGGTGGGCCCGTGGGCTTCTCCACACCCGGAAACTTCAGGGGCGGGACGGGGAGCAAGTTCGCGCGTGGTTCCAGGACCTCCGGGAGGCCATTTTGTCCTTGGCAGGATGCTGTTCCCGGTGCGCCTGCGCCCGCACCCGCCTTTCGGTGGTTGCGCAGGTTTATCCTCGGGAAGCGGATCGGTGGAAGGCCGGCCATCCTCGCGGCAGGTGATGCCCATCCGCATCGGCGCGGCGCCGCCTGGCGGGGGCGGCATGGCGGGTCGGACGCACGCGGGCTATGGCTGTCCCTGCATGGCCTGGGGGTAGGGGAGAAGAATGGATCTGCGCGCCGTGGCGATGGGGGTCGGCTTTGCGCTGATCTGGGCATCGGCCTTCACCGCGACCCGGGTGGTCGCCATCGCCTTTCCGCCGCTGACCGCGCTGGTGATTCGCTTTGCGATCTCCGGCGCCATCGGCATCGCGCTGGCCCGCGCCATGGGCCAGGACTGGCGGCTGTCGCGGGCCGACTGGCGGGCGCTGGTCATCTTCGGCATCTGCCAGAACGGCCTCTATCTGGGCTTTGCCTGGTATGCGATGCAGACGGTCGAGGCCAGCGCGGCGGCGATCATCGCCTCGACCATGCCGCTGGTGGTGGCGGTGATGGGCTGGGCCGGGTTCGGCGACCGGCCGCGCCCGATGGCGGTGATAGGGCTGATCCTCGGCTTCCTTGGCGTGGCGCTGACCATGGGGGTGCGGATCACCGCCGGGCTGGACCCGTTCGGCGCCATGCTCTGCGTCTTCGGGGTGATCGCGCTGTCGCTGGCCACGCTGTCGGTGCGGGGCACCTCCGGCCGCAACCTGTTCATGGTCGTCGGCCTGCAGATGCTGGTCGGTGCCGCCGTGCTGCTGCTTCCGGCCCTGCTGCTGGAGCGTGGCATGCCGATCACCGTCACCCCGACCGTGGTGGTCGGCATCCTCTATTCGATCCTGATGCCGGGGCTGTTCGCCACCTGGCTGTGGATCGCGCTGGTGCAGAGGATCGGCGCGGTGCGGGCGGCGACCTATCACTTCCTGTCGCCGATCTTCGGCATCGCCATCGCCGTGGCCTGGCTGGGCGAGCCGTTCGGGATCAGCGACGTGCTCGGCGCGGCCATCGTGGCGCTGGGCATCCTGATGGTGCAGCGCGCCCGCATCGCCCAGGTGCAGGGCGCGTGAGGCCGGGGAAAAGGGCGGCCGCCGGGCCGCCCCCGCGCCCTACTGCCGGAGCAGCGCCAGCAGCGCCGGCGTGGCGTAGCCGTCCGGCACCACGCCGCGCGCGCGCTGGAACGCCTTGATCGCCTCGGTGGTCCGGCTGCCGAACTTGCCGTCGACCTCGCCGGCATCATAGCCCAGCGCGTTCAGGCGACGCTGGATCTCGCTGCGCTGGGGGCCGGTGAGCTGCGCGTCGCCGCGCGGCCAGGCCGCCTGCACCCCGGCCCGCCCGGCGATGCGGTCCGACAGCACGCCCACGCCCAGCACATAGCTGTCGGAATTGTTGTATTGCGAGATGGCGCGGAAATTCTCGGAGATCAGGAAGGCCGGCCCGCGCGCCCCGGTCGGCGCCAGGATCGAGCCGGTGAAGCCCGGCAGGGCGCCGCCGCCGATCCGGCTCACCCCCATCGCCGCCCATTGCGCGCCGGGCTTGCGGACGGCCTTGCCGACCTGGCCGAAATCGAAGCCGGCGGGCAGCCGCACCTCGACCGCCCAGGGCACGCCGCGCTGCCAGCCCGAGCGCGCCAGATAGGCGGCGGTCGAGGCCAGCGCGTCGGTGGGATCGTCCGACCAGATGTCGCGGCGGCCGTCGCGGTTGAAATCGACGGCATGGGTCAGGAAGCTGGTGGGCATGAACTGGGTATGGCCCATGGCACCCGCCCAGCTGCCCACCATATGCGCGGCGTCGACATCGCCGGCCTGAATGATGCGCAGCGCCGCGACCAGCTGTTCCTCGAAGAACCCGCTGCGGCGGCCGTCATAGGCCAGCGTCGCCAGCGAGGGGATGATCTGCATCCGGCCGCGATTGGCGCCGAAATTCGACTCCATCCCCCAGACGGCCAGCACCACCTCGCGCGGGACGCCATAGCGGGATTCGATGGAAGCGAGCGTCGAGGACAGTTGTGCGGCCTTCTGGCGGCCGGTGGTGATGCGGCTCTCGCTGACGGCGCCGTCCAGATATTCCCAGACCGGCTTGGTGAATTCGGCCTGATGGCCGTCGAGGCGGATCACCTCGGGATTGTAGCGCGCGATGGCCATGGCGCGGTCGAAGGTCGCCGGCTGGATGCCCGCGGCCAGGGCGCGCGGGCGAAAGCTCATCACCCAGCGGTCGAGGCCGGCCTGGTCGCCGATGCCGGGATGGGGATTGGTGGCGGGCACGGTGACCGGCCCGGCCGGGCGCCCGCCCACCGGCATGGCGCAGGAGGCCAGAAGCAGGCTGACCGCACCGGCGCCGGCAAGTCGGGAGATCACGGAAGTCATGGTAACGCCGCCCTTTTTCATGGTGGTTTGCTGCTCACGCAGCAGTGTAGGGCAGGGATCGTTGCTTGAACAGGCTTCGGATGGGGCGCCGGGCCGGGCGCCGGCGGCGCGGCGCCGAAGCGGGCGGACGGAGGCGCCGGGTATAGGCGGCCGGCCAGTCGCGGGTTTCCGGAGACAGACGCGACGCCCCACCTGCGCGCCCGGATTTGGCATGTCGTCCTTGTCCGGAGGCGAGCGCCGCAGGCGCTGCCGTATGACGGTCATTCCCGGCTATGCCAGCCGCCGCGCCGAGGCTGGTGGCAGCGGGAGCCTCGCCCTCAAAAGGCGGCCGGAAAAGGCCCGTGAGCCGCTCGTGCCGCACGGGTGCCGCGGCCTTCGGCTAGCGGCCGATGCTGCAACAGCCGCGCAGATAGCGGGCGGCCTCGCCCTCGCCCACCACCACGTCCACGTCCAGCCCGAACAGCGCATCCGACATGCCGTCCGAGCACAGGGCCGGCGCCGGCGAGATCAGCGCCATCAGCCCCTCGGCCCGCAGCGCCCGGCGCGGATTCTCCATCCAGTCGGAGGGGCCGAAGATGCGCAGCCCCTCATGGCGCACCGCGCTTTCGGGGGTCGAGAACTGCGCGGCGCCGCCATCCAGCGTCAGCGACCAGAACGGCTCGGTGCCATGGCAGACGAGGCCGGCGGGCACGGCATCCTGCTGCCAGAGGCCGGTGCGCATGGTGGCAAAGCGGTCGCTGATCCAGCCCGAGGCCTCGGGCATCGCCACCCGCAGCCAGCCGTCGCGCGCCTCGACCACCTCGACCCCGGCGGCGTCGGGAGCCAGCGTGCCGAGGATCGCTGCGCCGGCATTCGGCTCGGCGCGGATGTTCAGCACATCGTCGGCGGCCACGCCGGTCACGTCGATCAGGCCGGGAAAGATCGCCTCCGGCGTGGCATGGCCGGGGGCGGCCAGCAGGGTCAGGGCGAGGGCTAGGGCGGGAATGCGCAAGGAAAAACCTCCGTCTGGCTCGCCCTCCACTCTGGCTTCGCCCAGTGGCGCGAGGCAAGGCCCGCCGGCCCCGCTGACGCAGGGTTGATTGGCGGGGGCGGGGAGCAAGAGCGCGCCGGAGGGGTGCCGCTATGCGCGCCGGCCTCGGGTTGGGGCGCGCAGGGGCAGCGCGCGGATGCCGGTGCATGGAGGCGCGGCGGGCCGGTTGCCGGCCGGCCCGGGAAACCGTGCACAGGTTGGGCGCATCGGGCAGCCGGTGCGGGGCGTGTGTCCGTCCTGCCGCCGGTTGGTCGGTCTCGGGTCGGTTGATGCAAGGGGCCGGCGCATCGGCCTCCTTGCCCGCATTGGATCGCGGC
>JBEBVF010000194.1:0-4129 GCA_040392885.1 Paracoccus sp. (in: a-proteobacteria)
ACCATCAGGTTGTTCATGAATTTGGTCAGCACGCGATCGCCATATTTGGCGTCGGGCAGGACTTCGCGCTTTTCAGCGGCGTGACGACGGGACATGCTCTATCTCCTCACTTCGGCCGCTTGGCGCCGTATTTCGAACGACGCTGGCGACGATCCTTGACGCCCTGCGTATCCAGCACACCGCGCAGGATGTGATAGCGGACGCCGGGAAGGTCTTTCACACGGCCGCCGCGGATCAGCACGACGCTGTGCTCCTGGAGGTTGTGCTTTTCGCCCGGGATGTAGGAGATGACCTCGAAACCATTGGTCAGGCGCACCTTGGCGACCTTGCGCATGGCCGAGTTCGGCTTTTTCGGCGTCGTCGTGTAGACGCGCGTGCAGACACCACGCTTCTGCGGGCATCCTTGCAGGTGCTGCGACTTGCTGCGCTGCACCTTGGGCTGCCGCGGATTGCGGATCAGCTGTTGGATCGTCGGCATTCGGTTCCCCGTCTTGCTTTCGTCAATACTCGCACCATCGGGTGCGCCACTTCTCGACGGCGCCTTGCGCGAATCGCAAAACGCCAAACCGCACCCCTGCCCGAGCCCGGGAGGATGCGGAATTTCCCGGAAAATCAGGGCATGTCCGTGGAAGGGACAGCGGCGCCGCAAAGTTCTGGGGATCCGAGGCTGCCCCCGGATGCGCGCCGTATAGGCCCAGCGGGGCAGCGTGTCAACCGCGGCACCCCGCCCCGCCCCGGCTCAGACCGCGCCCCAATGCGGCCGCGCCGCGCGCGGCAGGCCGAAGGCGCGGGCATCGCGGTCGATGGCGGCCAGGTCGATGCGGAAGCGCTCGCGCAGCAGCGCCGCGACATCGGCCGGCGGCTCGTCCCAGCCATAGCCCGGGCCGATCGCGCCGCTGTCGTTGTCATGGTTCAGAAAGCGGCAGAACATCACCGGATCGGGCAGGATCGCCCCCGGCATGTGATGGGCCAGCCGCCAATGCGGGAAATGCGTGGCGCTGCGCGGATCGTCGGGCGGCAGATAGACGGTCAGCGCGGCGACGGCGTTGTAGATCATCCGCGGCTCGACGCCGACGCCCTTCTCGGTCGCCTTCAGCACCAGCCCGCGCATGTAGTCGATCGAGGCCCGGCCCTTCAGCCTGTAAAGCGGTTTCACCCGGCGGAAATCCCGCCGCGCGCGGGCGACGTAATCCACCGCCACCGCATCGTCGTCGTCCTGCCGGAAATGCGCCACCACATCGGCGCCCGCCTCGATATGCGGCGCCAGCGCGTGCTTGCAGGCCTGGAGGTGGAACTCCATCGGCGGCACCAGCGACAGGCGGGCCTGCGGCATCCGCCGGGTCAGCTCGTACAGCCGGCCCAGCCAGGGCTCGGGCAGGTCGGGGCCGGTCATCAGCACCAGCGTGAAATCCGGGTCGGTCTGCGCCACCAGCGCCGGCAGGGTCACCGCCTCGAACCAGTGCCAGCGGCGGGCCAGGCGCTCGGGGTCGTAGAGGAAGGCCCGGCGCTCGTCGAGGCTGGCATGCTCGACCTGAAAGCCGCGCCCGCCGAGATAGGAGAACCGGCACAGCCCGACCACCTGCACCCGCATGCTCAGCGCACCTTGCGCAGGGCGCGGCTCTGCGCCCGCGCCAGCGTGGCCTCGCGCCAGGCGACGAACAGGCCGGCGCCGATGATCAGCCCGGCACCGATCCAGGTCCACAGGTCCGGGAACTCGCCGAAGACCACATAGCCGAGGATCACCGCCACGATCAGCGAGGCATAGCGGAACGGCGCGCTGAACGACACGTCGCCCACCCGCATGGTCAGGATGGCGGTGAAATAGCCCAGGCTGACGAAGGCGCCGGCCAGCGCCATCAGCCCGATCTGCCGCGGCGAGGCCGGCTGCCAGCCCTGAAAGAGCGACAGGGCGGCGGAAAACACCGTCACCGCCAAGGCCGCCGACAGCGCCACCAGCAGCGGCGGCAGGCCGGCGCTGAGCTTGCGGGTCACGATGTCGCGCACCACCACCAGCAGCACCGAGCCCAGCACCATCAGCGCGCCGCCGCCGAAGCGCGGCGTGCCGGGGCGCAGGATGATCAGCATGCCGATCACCCCCACGGCCACGGCCGACAGCCGGCGCCAGCCCACCCGCTCGCGCAGGAACAGCGCCGCGGCCAGCACCACGAACAGCGGCGTCGACTGCGCGATGGCGCTGACATCGCCCAGCGCCATATGGGTCAGCGCCCCCAGATAGAGCACGGTCGCCCCCGCCTCGCAGATCATGCGCAGCCCGATCAGCAGGGAATCGCGCCAGCCGATCCCGGCCAGCGCCCGTAGATGCAGCCGCACCGGGCCGCAGAGAATCACCGCCAGCAGGATCAGCCCGGCGATCAGGCTGCGCAGGGCGATGGACTGATAGAGCGGCAGTTCCTCGGCGACGAACTTCATCGTCGCGTCGTTGCAGGTGTAGACCGTCATCGAGAAGGCCATCAGCGAGGCGCCGCGCAGATTGTCCGCGGCGGGGTTCGCCTGGGCCGGAGCCGTTCCGGCCGGGCGCCCATGCCCACCATGCATCGAGACCGACATGCGCCAACGCCCTAACCGACGGGCCGCCCCCGCGGAAGAATCAGCGGCCGCCCGTCCCCTCACCTCATCCCGATATAGCGGCGAAAACGGAAAAGGCGACCCGCCGTCGCACCGGCGGCGGCGAATCCCGGCGGGCTGTGGCGCGGCCGCATGCCGGCGCCCGGACCCGAAGTGGCACGGGCGGCGTTCCGCATCCGGCAACACCCATGGCGGAGGTCGATCTTGGACGCCATCACCCCTTTCGAGGCCTCGCGGATCTGGCTGGACGGCGCGCCCTGGCCGTTCTTTCTGGAGATCGGCTTTCGCAGCCTGCTGGCCTATTTCTACTGCTTCCTGCTGATCCGGCTGCTCAACGGCCGGGCGGTGGCGCAGATGTCGATGACCGACCTGATCCTGGTGATCGCGCTCGGCTCGGCGGTGGGCGACCTGACATTCTATGCCGATGTGCCGATCCTACATGCGCTGGCGGCGATCACGGTGATCGTGGTGGCGACCAAGCTGGTCGACCGCGCCATCCACAACCAGGACTGGCTGAAGGTGCTGCTGGCCAATGCGCCGGTGGTGCTGGTGCGCGACGGAGTCATCGACATGGCGGGCTGCTCGCGGCGCGACCTGAACACGCTGGAGGTGATGGAGATGCTACGCCTGGCCGGCATCCGCAACCTGGGCGAGGTGGAATGGGCCTTCATGGAGGCGGGCGGGCAATGCTCGGTCTTCCGCCACGCCCGCCCGCGCGCCGGCCTGCCGATCGTGCCGCCGCTGGACCTGCTGCCGGCGGCGCCCGACCTGCCCCCGCCCCCGCAGGGCGGGGGCGCCTGCTGCCGCTGCTGCGGCTTCCTGCGGGCATCGGGCGACGACCCCGCCGCCGCCTGCCCCAACTGCGCCACGGAAAGCTGGGTGACCCCCCGCGCCGCCTGCGGAGAGGCGGAGGGGTAGGACGGCCGGCCCCCTGCTCCGGCGCCGGTGGATCGTGAAATGGGCTGCCTTGTTGCGCAGCATCCCGCCACGGAAACAGCAGAACGGCCGGACACAGCTCCAAACCGGCAGGCGGAGTTGACGGGTTCCAGTTGCAAGGCTGTGGGCGTGTCGGCCCGGCTCCGTTGAGCGGGCGGATCGGGGTCACTCCTCGAGATGCCCGAGCCTGCCCGCCCGTCCATCCGGGCACCCCGCACCCCAAGCACCTTACCGGAGCGCACAAAAAGCAAGAGGCCCGCCAATGGCGGGCCTCTGCGGTCTCTCTCCGGTGCCTTATTCGTCAGCGCCGGTGGCGGCGACGGTTTCGGCCTCGTCCGGGGCGGCCAGGGCGGCGGCGGCCTCGGCCTCGGCGCGGCGCTGCTCGATCACCACCGCGTCACGGTCGGCGGCGATGCGGCGCATGCGCGATGTCGCCCCGCCGGTACCCGCCGGGATCAGACGGCCGACGATGACGTTCTCCTTCAGCCCGACCAGCTTGTCGCGCTTGCCCTGCACCGCGGCCTCGGTCAGCACCCGGGTGGTCTCCTGGAAGGAGGCCGCCGAGATGAAGCTGCGGGTCTGCAGCGACGCCTTGGTGATGCCCAGC
>JBEBVF010000195.1:0-4122 GCA_040392885.1 Paracoccus sp. (in: a-proteobacteria)
AGTACCGGCCTGTCACGCCGGGGGTCGCGGGTTCGAGCCCCGTCAACCGCGCCACTTTCCCTCATCTTCCCTCATTGCCGGAACCGGGCCGCATGGCGCGGCCTTGCGGCGATTCGGCTAGAGGCGGTCCTCGACCAGGGAGCGGCGATTCTTCGCGGCCCGCCGGCGGACCTCGCGCAGCGGCCGGCCGCGCAGCAGCGGCCGGGCCGGCTCCGGCACCGGCGCGCCCGGCGCCATCAGCGCCGGGAACAGCAGGGCGATCTCGCGGGCCATCGGTGACTGCGCCCGGCGCAGTTCCGGCCCCGGATAGAGGGTCTCGGTCCAGGCGCCGTCGGCGCGGATCACCTCGTGGCGGGCGCACATCAGATGCAGATAGGTGACGCCGTGGCGGGCACGCAGCGCTTCGACACCGGGCCAGCCCAGCAGCTGGCAGGCCGGGGTCAGCACCTCGGCGGCACCGGTCACCCGCGCCAGAATGCGCGAGCGCAGCAGCAGCCGGTGCTGGGGCGAGACCACCAGATCGCGGGCGGGGCAGCCCGGCGCCAGTGCCCCGGCGCGGATGCGGATCGGGCGCAGCCAGGGCGCGGCGGCGGTCTGGTCGGCGGTGATCTGCCGCCGCCCCACCCAGAGGATCGGCTGCGGGCCGCGGTCGCGGGTCAGCACCAGATCGCCCGGATGCAGATCCTCGACCCGGCGCGGCCCCTGCGGCGTGTCGATCAGCGCGCCGGGGGTGAAGCATTCCGGCGAGGACGGCTGATCGGGCTCGCCGTCATAGGCGATGTGGACCGCGGGCCGGTTGGCCACCAGGTTCTGCGCGGTGAAATTGCCCAGAACCGTGATCGGCTTGCCGAAGTCCGGGCTGGCGGATTCCGCGTTGGTGAAGATGTAGAGGCCGGGATTGTTGGCACTGTTGGACGGAAGGATCGGTTTCCATGTCGTGCCGTCCTTGACCAGCAGGCCCTGCATATTGACCAGGGTGGGCTGGCCGTTGATCTGCAACCGCATCAGCGTGGGCTTGGACAGCGCCACCTCGGTTCCCGCCGGGTAGCTGTAGGTCGTGCCGCGCAGGTTCAGCGAGAATGCCTCCAGCAGCGTGGCCGGGGTGGCATCGGCCCCGGCCTCGTGCAGCAGCGCGTCGTCGTCGAGGAATTTCAGGGTGAGCGGGTTCGAGGTGTTGACGGCATTGCCGCCGCTGGTCGAGGGCGAGGAGGTCCCGGAATAGTTCCGGCCCGGCGATCCCTGCACGAAGGTCAATTCATAGGCCATGGCGCGAATTGTCCCCCCTCTGCACCCGCTATGGTTGCCAGGCAGGCTAATCGCTTCGGTCACACAAGGATAGATAGAATTTTACGGATTGCGCGCCATTGCAGATGGAAATGCAATTGCGGGAAATTCCCGTAAAAATGACGATAATCAGCAGCTTGGAAATTCATTCCATGATCCGGCGGAAACCGGACACAACCCTGACGGGAATAGCCTCAGGCCCCGTCCGGCTTCGGCATCCCCGGCAGCCCCTGCGGCGGCGGGCCGAAACGGGCGATCATGCGCTCGATCACCTGGTCGCGGGTCTGGCGGTAGAAGCCCAGCCGGGCCTCGCGATTGCCGCCCATGCCGGACGGGTCCATGATCGGCCAGTATTCCACCGCCAGATGCCCGTCGCGCGACATGTCCAGCGCGTGGCGCTGGCTGGCCGGCGACAGCGCCACCACCAGGTCGAAGGCCAGCAGATCGTCGCCCCAGTCGCGCATCTCGTCGAAACTGCGGGTGCGGTGGCGCGACAGTTCCACCCCGATCTCGGCGCAGACGGCGATGGCGAAACCGTCCACCTCCATGTCGTTGCGGACCCCGGCCGATTGCACATAGGCCAGCCGCCCGTAGAGGCGCTTCATGATCGCCTCGGCCATGGGCGAACGGATCGCGTTGTGATCGCAGCAGAACAGGACGGAGCCGGGTATGCCCTGAGCCACGATTCAGCCCGATACGATGGCGCAGACCAGGGTGAACAGGCGCCTTGCGGTGTCGCTGTCGACCTCCGCCTTGCCGGCAAGCCGCTCCTGCAAGGTGCTGGCGCCCTCGTTGTGGATGCCGCGCCGGGCCATGTCGATGGCCTCGATCCGCGCCGGCGGCAGGCTTTTCACCGCCTCGAAATAGCTGGCGCAGATCTGCCCGTAATCCTTGATCACCTGCCGCAGCGGCCCGAGCGCCAGGTGGAAGGCGCCGATATGGCAGCCGGATTCGTCATCGAGCGAAAAGACCAGCCGGCCGTCGCGGATCGCCAGTTGCAGCGCATAGGGGCCGGGCGGCAGCGCCACGCCCTCGCGGCCGGGCAGGGCGAAGCTGTTGTCCTCGAGCAGGTCGAAGATCGCCACCCGGCGCTCCTGCTCCATCTCCGGGCTGGCCGGGGGCAGGGCGCTGTCGTCGATGTCGATGCGGATCAGTCGGGTCACTCGGGCCTCCTGCCGGTCATAGGATCGCGTCGCGCGGGCGGGTGCAAGCGGGGAAATCGCCCGCCGCTAGGGCGCGGGCTCAACCCTCGTCGATCTCGCGCTCCAGCCTGGCGGCGACCGAGCGGGCATGGGCGGCGAAGCCCTCGGCCACCGCCAGCCGCATCGCCGAGGGCCCGATCTGCGCCAGCGATTGCGGGGTCAGCCGCGCCAGCGTGGTGCGCTTGAGGAAATCCATCACCGACAGGCCGGAGGAGAACCGGGCCGAGCGCGCCGTGGGCAGGACGTGGTTGGGGCCGGAGACGTAATCCCCCGCCGCCTCCGGCGTCCAGGCGCCGAGGAAGATCGCCCCGGCATGGCGGATGCGCGCCGCCAGCGCGTCGGGGTCGGTGACGCAAAGCTCCAGATGCTCGGGCGCCAGCCGGTCGGAGAGTTCGGCCGCCTCCGCGAGGTCGCGGCACAGGATCACCGCCCCGTGCCGGTCCCAGCTGGCCCCGGCGATGGCGGCGCGGGGCAGGGTGGGGATCAGCCGGTCCACCGCATCTGCCACGGCGCGGGCCAGTTCGGCATCCGGGGTGATCAGGATGGATTGCGCGTCGGCGTCATGCTCGGCCTGCGCCATCAGGTCCAGCGCCAGCCAGTCGGCATTCTGCGCGCCCTCGGCGATGACCACCACCTCGGAGGGGCCGGCGATCATGTCGATGCCGACCTTGCCGAACACCTGCCGCTTGGCCGCGGCGACATAGGCATTGCCCGGCCCGGTGATCTTGTCCACCGGCCGGATGCTCTCGGTTCCATAGGCCAGCGCGGCGATGGCCTGGGCGCCGCCGATGCGGTAAACCTCGTCGACGCCGGCGAGGTCGCAGGCGGCCAGCACCAGCGGGTTGACGCTGCCGTCGCGGGTGGGCACGCAGACCACCAGCCGGCGCACCCCGGCGACGCGGGCCGGCACCGCGTTCATCAGCACCGAGGACGGATAGCTGGCCTGCCCACCTGGCACATAGAGGCCGACCGAATCGATCGCGCTCCAGCGCCAGCCCAGATCGGCGCCGCTGGCATCGGTCCACATGCGGTCCTCGGGCATCTGCGCCTGATGATAGGCGCGGATGCGGTCGGCGGCCAGTTGCAGGGCGGCGAAATCGGTCTTCGACACCGCGCGGCGGGCGGCGGCGATCTCCCCGGCGGGGATGCGCAACGTGTCCGGGGTCAGTTGCAGATGGTCGAAGCGCGCGGTCAGCGCGATCAGCCCGGCATCGCCGTCGCGGCGGACATGGGCGATGATCTCGGTCACGGCGGCGCCGACATCGGCGGCATCCTCGCGCTTCATGGCCAGAAGCGCCTCGAAGGCGGCCGGGAAATCCGCGTCCTCGGTGGACAGGGTGACGGGCATGGCGGGCCTCGCGGGTTTGCGGTCTGCGCCGACAGTTAGTCCATCGCGCCGCCGCATGGAAGGCCGGGCCGGCGGTTGGGGCGGCCGCTGCCTTGCGGGGTGGGGTAGGGGGTGGCGGCGCAGGCCCGCGCAGGCTCGGGTGGTATGCGTGGGGGGACCGGCCCGGGCACAAGGAGCGCGATGGCCGGTGAGGCGGCGAGAGGCGTGGAGGCCAGCGCGGATCAACGCGGGAGAGCGATGCGAAGACCGGCGCAAGCCGGTGCGGGAGGCCGACGCAAGCCAGTGTGA
>JBEBVF010000196.1:0-4096 GCA_040392885.1 Paracoccus sp. (in: a-proteobacteria)
CGGCCGGGCCGGAACCCGCCCGCAAGCCCGGCCTGGTCGGGCGCCTGTTCGGCCGCGCCGATGCCACCGGCCCGGCGCCGACCGCCGCGGAGGAGCCGCGCCGGGTGCTGGACGACGAGATGCTCGAAGGGCTGGAGGACATGCTGATCCAGGCCGATATGGGCGTCGAGACCGCGCTGCGCGTCACTGCCAATATCGCCGAGGGCCGCATGGGCCGGCGCATCTCGGCCCATGAGCTCAAGCAGGCGCTGGCTCAGGAGGTCGCCCGCATCATGCGCAATGTCGCAGTGCCGCTGCCGATCTATGCCAAGACGCCGCAGGTGGTGCTGGTGGTCGGCGTCAACGGTTCGGGCAAGACCACCACCATCGGCAAGCTGGCCAGCCAGTTGCGCGCCGCCGGCAAGTCGGTGGTGATCGCCGCCGGCGACACCTTCCGTGCCGCCGCGGTCGAGCAGCTGCAGGTCTGGGGGCAGCGCGCCGGGGTGCCGGTGCTGACCGCGCCCGAGGGCTCGGACCCGGCCAGCCTGGCCTTCGATGCGATGACCAAGGCCGAGGCCGAGGGCGCCGACATCCTGCTGATCGACACCGCCGGCCGGTTGCAGAACCGCACCGACCTGATGGAGGAACTGGCCAAGATCGTGCGGGTGATCCGCAAGAAGGATGCCACCGCCCCCCACAACACCCTGCTGGTGCTGGACGCCACCACCGGCCAGAACGCGCTGAGCCAGGTCGAGATCTTCAGCAAGCTGGCCGATGTCTCGGGGCTGGTGATGACCAAGCTGGACGGCACCGCCCGCGGCGGCGTGCTGGTGGCGCTGGCCGACCGTTTCGGGCTGCCGATCCATGCCATCGGGGTGGGCGAGCAGATCGACGACCTCGACGCCTTCGACCCCGACGAATTCGCGCGGGCGCTGGTCGGCATCTGAGTTCGCTGCCTGGGGCTGGCGGCGCGGGTCCGGGCGCCGGCCATCGCGATATCTGGCGTCTGGCCTCCGCGTTCGCGGGTGGGTAGGTTCTTGGGCGCGATCTCGATGCGTCCAGTCTCGCGGCTCTCCACGACGCTCTCACCGCGTCATAGGCAAGGCTGTGGTCCATAACCGTTGTGCGGTGTTATGCCCCCGCGTTCGCATGGGCGCCCGCTGCCCTCCGACCCTCTCATCCGCCAGCGGTCAGGGACCGGCACAGCGGCGCTTTTCATGCCGCCGCCCGGGTAATTTCTTCCCAACCCAATGACAGGACAGCGAAAACCCGCCGCGGCAAAACTCTTGAAACCCCGCCAGCCCGTTCCCACCTTGTTGCTGTCGGAGGGCCGTCATGGCGCCGACGCCTTGCCCGCCCGGTTTCCGGGGGGCCCCAACACATCGCTTGATGCAAGGATGGATGACATGCGCAACCTGGATCTTTCGCCGCTCTATCGCGCCACCGTCGGCTTCGACCGCATGGCCGACCTGATGGACCGCGCCCTCACCGCCGATACGGCCGCCAGCACCTACCCGCCCTACAATATCGAGAAGACCGGCGAGGATGCCTATCGCATCACGCTGGCCGTGGCCGGGTTCTCGGCCGACGACCTCTCGGTCGAGATGCGCGACGGCGCCGTGGTCGTGACCGCCCGCAAGCCCGAATCCGACGATGCCCGCACCTATCTGCATCGCGGCATCGCCACCCGTGCCTTCGAGCGCAAGTTCACCCTGGCCGAGCATATCCGCGTCGAGGGGGCTGGCTATCAGGACGGCATGCTGCATATCGACCTGGTGCGCGAGGTGCCCGAGGCGCTGAAGCCTCGGCAGATCGCCATCAACAAGCCGGCGCCGAAATCGGTGGAAAAGCTGGACGCCTGACCGGCGGTTCCCATGGCTCGGGGGCGGGGTTTCCCGCCCCTTTTTCATGCGCGCGGATTGGCGTAACAGGCGGGCATGAAACTCTCCGATTTCGACTTCACCCTGCCGCCCGAGCGCATCGCCACCCGCCCCGCCCGCCCGCGCAGTTCTGCGCGGCTGCTGCTGGCCGCGGGCGATGCCATCACCGACCGCCATGTCTATGACCTCCCCCAGATCCTGCGGCCCGGCGACCTGCTGGTGATGAACGACACCCGCGTGATTCCGGCGCGGCTGTCGGGCAGCCGCCGGCGCGGCGAGGCCGAGGCGCGGATCGAGGTCACGCTGATGGAGCCGGCGCCGGACGGGCTGTGGCGGGCGATGGCGCGCCCGCTGCGCAAGCTGCGGGTGGGCGAGGTGATCCGCTTTGGCGAGGCGCTTTCGGCCGAGGTCGCCGCAATCGGCGAGGGCGACCTGACCCTGCGCTTCGATGCCGAGGGAGCGGATTTCGACGCCGCCCTCCAGCAGGTCGGCGCCATGCCGCTGCCGCCCTATATCGCCGCCAAACGCGCCCCCGACGCCCGCGACCGCGAGGATTACCAGACCGTCTGGGCCGAGCGTCCCGGCGCCGTCGCCGCCCCCACCGCCAGCCTGCATTTCGACCTGCCGCTGCTGGAGGCCCTGCGCGCGCGCGGGGTGGAGATGGTGCATGTGACGCTGCATGTCGGCGCCGGCACCTTCCTGCCGGTCAAGGTCGAGGACGTGACCACCCACAGGATGCATGCCGAGCGCGGCGAGATCACGGCGCAGGCCGCCGAAGCCATCAACACCGCCCGGGCCGAGGGCCGCCGGGTGATCCCCGTCGGCACCACCGCGCTGCGGCTGATCGAATCGGCGGCGACGCCGGAGGGGCGCGTGACCCCCTTTGCCGGCGAGACCGGGATCTTCATCTATCCCGGCTATGAATTCCGCGTCACCGACGGGCTGATGACCAATTTCCACCTGCCGCAATCGACGCTGCTGATGCTGGTCTCGGCGCTGATGGGGCGGGACCGCATCCGCCGCATCTACGAGCATGCGCTGGCGGAGGGGTATCGCTTCTTCAGCTATGGCGATGCCTCGCTGCTGCTGCCGGAGGGCTAGAACAGGCTGCCCTGCCCGCCGGGCTCCCTGGGCTTGCGCGGCCTGGGCGGCGCGGCGGACGGGTGCAGCGGAGCGGCAGCGACGTCGCCATCGGCGAATTCCACCCGCCATTGCGGCACCTGCCCGGCGCTGGCTGCGGTCTTCAGCAGCCCGTCCGGGCCATGGATCACGGCAAAGCCGCGCCTGAGCGTCTCGGGATAGCCCAGCATCTGCCGCAGCCGGTCGAGGCGCGCCAGCCGCTCGCGTGCCGTGCCGATCTGGCGGTCCATGGCCGGACGCAGCCGCCGGTCGATGCCCTCCAGCCGGGTGCGAAAATCGGCATTGCGCCGGCGCGCCGCCATTGCCCGGCTGGCCATGCCGCCGGCCAGCCGCGCCGACAGCTCGTCCAGCCGGCGGCGGCGCTCGGCGCGCAGCCGCTCCATGGCGCGGTCCAGCGCCTGGCGGTCCTTGTCCAGCTCGCGCCGGGCGCCGCGCAGGCGCTGGGCCAGCACCGAGGGGCGCAGGCCCAGCTCGGCCAGTTCCGCCCGCCGCCGGGAGACCAGCCCGCGCAGGCCCGGCTCCAGCCGCGGTCCGGTCAGGTCGAGGCGCTGGCGGGCGCCCTCGGTCAGCGCCTGCGGCCGCCCGAGGCCGCGCGCCAGGTCGCGCAGCCGCTGGCGGGTCTGGCTCATGCGCTGGGCGGCGGCCCGCATCTGCCGCGCCCCCAGATCGGCCAGCCTTGCGGCCAGATCGGCGCGCACCGGCACCGCCAGTTCCGCCGCCGCCGTGGGCGTGGGGGCGCGCATGTCGGCGGCATGGTCGATCAGCGTGGTGTCGGTCTCGTGCCCGACGGCGGAGATCAGCGGGATGCGGCTGTCGGCGGCGGCGCGCACCACCGCCTCGTCGTTGAAGCCCCACAGATCCTCGATCGAGCCGCCGCCCCGCGCCACGATCAGCAGGTCCGGGCGCGGGATCGGCCCGCCCTCGGGCAGGGCGTTGAAGCCGCGGATGGCCGCCGCCACCTCGGGCGCGCAGGTGGCGCCCTGCACCGCCACCGGCCAGATCAGCACATGCACCGGAAAACGGTCGCGCAGCCGGTGCAGGATATCGCGGATCACCGCGCCCGAGGGCGAGGTGACCACACCGATCACCCGCGGCAG
>JBEBVF010000197.1:0-3966 GCA_040392885.1 Paracoccus sp. (in: a-proteobacteria)
AGGCGCGCGGCGGAAAACACCGCCGCGCCCGTCCGGGAAACCGCGCACTTGACAGGCGGTGGCGCCCGGGCGCATCCCGAAAGAACAGAAAGCCGGAAAAATGAGCGCCGGCGTCCCATTTTCCATTCCGGTGGTTCCCCGATGCTGTCCAACCTGCTTCCCTCGCGCCGCGTCCTCGAAGACGCCTTTCCCGGCTTTGCCGTCGCGGTCCTCATCGGGGCCACCGCGCAGTTCCTGTCCGAGCATTACGGCGCCCCGGCCATGCTGCTGGCGCTGCTGCTGGGCCTGGCGCTGAACTTCCTCTCCGAGGACGGGGCCAAGACCGCGCCCGGCATCGCCTTTACCGCCCGCACCGTGCTGCGGCTGGGCGTGGCGCTGCTGGGGGCGCGGATCTCGTTCAGCATGCTGGCCGATCTGGGCGCGACCATGATCGCGCTGGTGATCGGCGGCGTCATCGCCACCATCCTGTTCGCCTGGTTCGCCAGCCGCTTCGTCGGCCGCAGCTGGCGCTTTGCGCTGCTGACCGGCGGCTCGGTGGCGATCTGCGGCGCCTCGGCGGCCATGGCCATCGCCGCCGTGCTGCCCAAGCACGACAAGTCCGAGCGCGACCTGGTGTTCACCGTGCTGTCGGTGACGGTGCTGTCCACGGTGGCCATGGTGGTCTATCCGACGCTGGCGACGCTGTTCCATTTCGACGCCCGCGATTCGGGGGTGTTTCTGGGCGGCACCATCCATGACGTGGCGCAGGTGGTCGGCGCCGGCTTTTCGATCAGCCCCGAGGTCGGCGAGACCGCCACCCTGGTCAAGCTGATCCGGGTCTCGATGCTGGCGCCGGTGGTGCTGGCCTTCTCGCTGATCATCCGCATGGGCAATCTGGGCGGCGAGGCCGAGACCAGCGGCAAGCGCCCGCCGCTGCTGCCCAGCTTCGTGGTCGGCTTCCTGATCCTCGCGGTCATCAACAGCTTCGGCTTGGTGCCGAAGGTGGTCGCCGACTGGGCCGGCGATTTCAGCCGCTGGGCGCTGCTGGTCTCGATCGCCGCGGTGGGGGTGAAGACCTCGATCAAGAAGATGCTGGAGGTCGGCGGCGGTGCCATTGCCCTGATGGTGGCCGAGACGCTGTTCCTGGGCGGCTTCGTGCTGATCGGGCTGCACATCTTTGCCTGATGCGCCTATCCTGGCCCGATCCATCCCTTGCCGGAGGCTATCATGACCCCGCTTGCCCGCATCCATGAGACCGCAAGGCACCTGAACCGCCATATCATCCTGTCCGAGGGCGGTGATCCGCGCATGGTCGAGGCCGCCCGGCGCATCACCGAAGAGGGGCTGGCCCGCATCACCCTAATGGGCGGGCCTGACCTGCCCGGCATCGCCCGCATCGAGGCCGCCGAGGCGCCCGACCTGGCCGAGCTGGCCGATATCTGGCACCAGATGCGCGCCGCCAAGGGCATGACGGCCGAGCGCGCGCGAGCGGACATGCGCGATCCGATCCGGCAGGCGGCGATGCGGGTGCGGCTGGGCCAGGCCGACGGCACCGTCGGCGGCGCCGTCGCCACCACCGCCGAGACCGTGCGCGCCGCATTGCAGATCATCGGCAAGGCGCCCGGTGCCGGCATCGTCAGCAGCTTCTTCCTGATGCAGGGCGAGGGGCGCGAGGGGATGATCTTTTCCGATTGCGGGCTGGTGATCGCGCCGGATGCGGCCGAGCTGGCCGCCATCACCCGCGCCGCGGCGCAAAGCTGCCGGCAGGTGCTGGGGGTCGAGCCGCGGGTGGCGATGCTGAGCTTTTCCACCGCCGGCTCGGCCGAGCATCCCAGCCTGCACCGCATCCGCGAGGCGCTGGCCCTGGTTCGCGCGGCCGAGCCGGATCTGGCGGTGGATGGCGAGATGCAGTTCGACGCCGCGCTGGACCCGGCGATCCGGGCGCGCAAGGCGCCGGACAGCCTGCTGGCCGGCCCAGCCAACGTGTTCATCTTCCCCGACCTCAACGCCGGCAATATCGGCTACAAGATCGCCCAGCGGCTGGGCGGGCTGACGGCGGTGGGGCCCATCCTGCAGGGGCTGGCAAAGCCCGCCAACGACCTGTCGCGCGGTTGTGATGCGGAGGACATCATCGCCGCCACCGCCATTACCGCCCTGCAATCAGCGGGCTGAGGGCGCCCATCCTTCCCCGCCCGGCCAGCGACCGATCCGGCATCGCGCGGGGCGGCCGAAAAAGGCGCAACACGCGGCATTTACCTCTCTGCCGGCATCGATTGCCTGGCAGCCGCAGAACGGCTTATCCTGCGGCGAATGTCACGGGAAGGACCGCCGAGAATGCCGAAGGAGAAGACCGGAATCTACGCCCAAGCCGTGCGCGAGGCCGAACAGCACGGCGTCACCCAGCGCCAGCAGGGCGAGGGCATGGTGCTGCACCAATACCCCTCCTATGAAACCTATGTCGAGGTGCAGACCGCCGGCAACCGCGCCAAGCTGAAGCGGCAATTCGTCAAGAAATCCCATGTCGCCGCCCTGGCCGAGCATCTGCGCGCCACGCTGGGCACGGTGGGCTTCGGCCTGTGCCACGGCACCCGCGCCGGCCGCGAGCAGCGCTGGTTCCGCAAGCATCTGCCCGGCGCCGAGGTCATCGGCACCGAGATTTCCGATACCGCAACCGAGTTTCCGCATACCGTGCAATGGGATTTCCACGCCGAGAATCCGGATTGGGTGGGCCGTGCGGATTTCGTCTATTCCAACAGCTGGGATCACGCCTTCGATCCCGAACGCGCCTTCAGCACCTGGATTCGCCAGTTGCGGCCGGGCGGGCGGCTGCTGCTGGACTATACCGCCGGCCAGGCGCCGCATGCGGCCAACGCGCTGGACCCGTTCGGGATCGAGTTGCAACCACTGGAGGCCATGCTGGAAAGGCTCGCCGCGGCCAATGCCGCGACCCCCGGCCCCCGGCTCGACCTGCGCGATAACAAGGAATATCGCGCGCTGGTGCTGACGGTGATCCGGGACGCCGCCTGAGCGTCCCGGCCATGCCGCCCCGATCCCCGAAAAAGACGACAGGGACGCAGGCCGCGGCCCGCGCCCCTGTCAGTCGGAGGGATCACTTGGTCAGGATCAGCTTGCCGGCGCGGGTGATGCGCAGGTTGTAGACCTGGTCGTTCAGCGTGATCAGCGCCTGATTGCCGCCCAGCGTCAGCTCGGTCGCGTCATGGGTGGGCAGGCGGGACAGGCTTTGCAGCGGCGTGCCTTGCAGCGGGGTCGGCGAAGCATAGGTCATGGGCTCGTCCTTCGTGGCTCTGTGCGCTTATCCTGACTAAATGTGTCGGAATAGGCAAGCACCGATTTTACGTCGGGTCGTGCCTTGCTCAATTCTCCGCCGGGCAGGTGGCGATCGCCTGCGCCAGCCCGATCAGCAGGGCGGGATAGCTGTCCGGCCCGGTCTCGCCCTGGCTGACGCCGAGGATGTCGAGCGGCGCGCCCAGTTGCAGGCCCAACCCGTCCAGGCTGGCAAAGGCGCGGGGGTCCTTGCCGGCCTCCGGGTGCATGCAGGTGGCGCCCGCCGCAGCGATCTCGCGGCGCAGGCGCTGGAGGGTGCCGGCCGAGGGGGCATTGTCGGTCAGGTCGGCCAGGGCCAGCGCCGGCGGCAGGCCCATCGCCTCGGTGAAATAGCCCAGGGCGTCGTGGCTGACGACGAAACGGGTCGATTCGCGGCCCTGCAGGAGGCTGCGGGCCTCGGCGACCGCGGCGTCGATGGCGGCGCGGCCCTCGGCGGCATTGGCGCGGTAGGCATCGGCATTGGCCGGGTCCTGCCCGGCCAGCGCCTCGGCGATCACCTCCAGCCAGATCTTGGCATTGTCGGGGCTGAGCCAGGCATGCGGGTCGATGCCGCCATGATCGTGCTCATGGGCCTCACCCTCGCCATGGTCGTGAGCCGCCTCCGCCTCGTGGTCATGGTCATGGCCGTCGGTATGGCCGTGG
>JBEBVF010000198.1:0-3822 GCA_040392885.1 Paracoccus sp. (in: a-proteobacteria)
GCGCCGATGGTCGCCATGCATTCCTGGCGCACCAGACGCAGCTCGCCCGAGGACAGGCGCAGCTGGGCATAGCCGCCGTCGCGGCCGACGAATTGCGCATAGGTCCCGGCCGAGCGCGCGATCTGCCCGCCCTTGCCCGGCTTCAGCTCGACATTGTGGACGATCGTGCCGATCGGCATGCCGCTGAACGGCATCGCGTTGCCCGGCTTCACGTCCACGCGGGCGCCGGCGACGACCTTGTCGCCCACGGCCAGCCGCTGCGGCGCGATGATATAGGCCTGCTCGCCGTCATGGTATTGCAGCAGCGCGATGAAGGCGGTGCGGTTCGGGTCATATTCGATGCGAATGACCGTCGCCACCACGTCATGCTTGCTGCGCTTGAAATCGACGATGCGGTAAAGACGCTTCGCCCCGCCGCCCTTGTGGCGCGTGGTGATCCGTCCGGTGTTGTTCCGCCCGCCGGTCTTGTGCAGGCCCTCGGTGAGGGCTTTGACCGGACGGCCTTTCCAAAGCTCCGAACGGTCGATCAGAACCAGCCCACGCTGGCCTGGCGTCGTCGGCTTATACGACTTGAGTGCCATGCTCTCTGTCTTCCGTTGCCTTGGCCCCGAGGCACCATACCGCAGGGTCCAGATTGAAATCAGGGGCGGCGGCCGGGCGTTTGTCGCGCCCGGCCGCCGGATCGCTGCCTGCTATCAGAGGCCGGTGGCCACGTCGATAGCGTTCCCCTCCTCGAGGGTCACATAGGCCTTCTTCACGTCGCTGCGCACGCCGGGGCGGCCGCGGAACCGCTTGACCTTGCCCTTGGTGATGGTGGTGTTGACCGCCTTCACCTTGACGTTGAACAGCGCCTCGACCGCTTCCTTGATCAGCGGCTTGTTGGCATCCTTGGCGACCTGGAACACATAGGCGTTGCCTTCGGCGACCAGGGTGGCCTTTTCGGTGATGATCGGCTTGACCACCACGTCATAGAGTTCGGGCTTCACGCTCATTTCACGTCTCCGTTCAGGCGGGCGGCCAGGGCCTCGACGCCGGCGCGGGTGATGACCAGCGTGTCGCGCTTCAGGATGTCATAGACATTGGCACCCATGGAGGGCAGCACGTCGACGCCGTCGAGGTTGCGCGCGGCGCGGGCAAAACCCTCGTTGACTTCGGTGCCGTCGATGAACAGCACGCGCTTCCAGCCCTTTTCCTTCACCGCCTTGGCGACGGCAGCGGTCTTGGCGTCAGTGAGGTTCAGATCCTCGACGATCACCAGCTCGCCCGCGGTGGCCTTGGCCGACAGCGCATGGCGCAGGCCGAGGGCGCGCACCTTCTTCGGCAGGTCGAAGGCGTGGCTGCGCGGGGTCGGGCCCTTGTAGACGCCACCCTTGCGGAAGATCGGCGCCTTGCGCGAACCGTGGCGGGCGCCGCCGGTGCCCTTCTGGCGATAGATCTTCTTGGTCGAATAGCTGACATCCGACTTGCCCAGCGTCGCATGGGTGCCGGCCTGGGCCTTGGCCCGCTGCCAGCGCACCACCCGGTGCAGGATGTCGGCGCGCGGCTCGAGGCCGAAGATCGCGTCATCGAGGTCGATGGAACCGGCGTTCCCGGCCCCGAGGGTCAAAACGTCCAGTTTCATTCCTGTTCTCCTTCAGCGGAGGCCGCCGGGGCCGCAGCCGAGCGCAGCCCGGCCGGGAACACCGCGTTCTCGGGGACCGGCTTCTTCACGGCATCCTTGACCGTGACCCAGCCGCCCTTGGAACCGGGCACCGAGCCCTTGACCAGCAGCAGCCCGCGCTCGGCATCAGTGCGGACCACTTGCAGGTTCTGCGTGGTCACGCGCACGGCGCCCATGTGGCCGGCCATCTTCTTGCCCTTGAACACCTTGCCCGGGTCCTGGCACTGGCCGGTCGAGCCATGCGAGCGGTGGCTGATCGAGTTGCCGTGCGTCTTGCGGCCACCACCGAAGTTGTGGCGCTTCATGACGCCGGCAAAGCCCTTGCCGATCGAGGTGCCGGCGATGTCGACATACTGCCCGGCGAAATAGTGGTCGGCGGTGATCTCCTCGCCGACATCGACCAGGTTCTCCTCGGCGACGCGGAACTCCACCAGCTTGCGCTTGGGGGTGACGTTCGCCTTGGCAAAATGGCCGCGCATCGGGGCACCGACGCGCTTGGCCTTGGCCTCGCCCGCACCCAGTTGCAGGGCGACATAGCCATCCCGCTCGCTGGTGCGTTGCGCGACGACCTGGAGGTTGTCCAGTTGCAGGACGGTCACCGGAACCTGGCGGCCGTCATCCAGAAACAGCCGGGTCATGCCCAGCTTCTTGGCAATGATACCAGTGCGCAGCATGATCGCCCCCTTACACCTTGATCTCGACATCCACGCCGGCGGCGAGGTCGAGCTTCATCAGGGCGTCAACGGTCTGGGGGGTCGGGTCGACGATGTCCAGCAAACGCTTGTGCGTGCGGATTTCCCACTGGTCACGGGATTTCTTGTCGATGTGCGGACCACGCAGAACGGTGAATTTCTCGATCTTGTTGGGCAGCGGGATCGGGCCGCGGACCTGTGCGCCGGTGCGCTTGGCCGTGTTGACGATCTCCTGCGTGCTGGCGTCCAGCACGCGATAGTCGAACGCCTTCAGCCGGATACGGATATTCTGGCTTTGCATCGTCTTCCCTCTTGAGGGGAGTTCCAGTTGAGAGGCTGACGACACACCACGCATCGCCAGCGTCGAACCGCAAAAATGATTGCAGGCCGCCCCTATAGAGGGTGGCCCGACATAAGGCAACCGATTCCAATGCGCATGACGCGAAAACCGCTGCGATGGCGCTCAATGCCCCATCGCGGCGCCGCGGTCAAGCGCCCGCGCGGTGGAAATGCGCGGGCGCGGGCAGGGACGCAGAGGCACCGGGGCTCAGTTCGCCCGGCCCATGCAATAGTCGTAGATATAGGCCTCGGCCGCCTGCACATAGGCCACGCGCTCGGTATCGTTGCGACCCATCGGGGCGGAATAGATCAGCCGCAGGATGTTGGTGGCCTCGCCGGCGACCAGGTTGGCGGTGCGCTGGCGCTCGGCCTGGCTGCCGGAGCCGTTAGACAGCGCGCCGCCGATCAGCGAGCCCATGCGACTGGCCGCCGATTGCTGGCTGACGCCGGACTGGCGCATCACCGCCGCCTCGTGGCCGATGCTGGCCATCAGCGAGCAGATGTCGGGATCGCCGATGCGCGAGATCATCGCGGCATCGGCGGGGGGCGCCGCCAGCGCGGCCAGCGCGCAGGCGACGGACAGGGCAGGCACTCGATACCGCATGACGAACCTCCTCCAATGTCGGGCTCCACCGACAAGGGGATGCTAGGGCCGGATGCCGGATTCGGACAAGCGAATCCCTCACGGCGACGTGAGCGGAATGCGCGGGCCGCAGCGGACGGCGCCCCTCCCCTCGCCGGCCGATCTGCGGCAGGATGGACCCATTCAGACCGGAGGTTTCCATGAGTTATCAAGGTTCGTGCCATTGCGGCGCCGTCAGCTTCACCGTCGCCGGCGAGATGCCGGCCGAGGCGCTGTCCTGCAATTGCTCGCATTGCCGTCGCAAGGGCTTTCTGCTGACCTTCGTCCCGGCCGGCAGCTTCACCCTGGAGCATGGCGAGGAGGCGCTGAGCGAGTATTTCTTCTACAAGCACAAGATCCGCCACCGCTTCTGCAAGCATTGCGGTGTGCAGGCCTTCGCCGAGGGCGAGGCGGAGGGCCAGCCGATCCGCGCGGTCAACCTGCGCACGGTGCCGGATTGCGACCTCGACGCGCTGGAGATCAGGAAGGTGAACGGCGCCGAGTTCTGA
>JBEBVF010000199.1:0-3806 GCA_040392885.1 Paracoccus sp. (in: a-proteobacteria)
AGCCGCGCGCCTTGGCCTCCGGCAGCCCGGCGAACCATTCGCGGATCGGCGTGAACGCCCCGGTATAGGTGGCGGGGTTGCTGCGCGGCGTGCGCCCGATCGGCCGCTGGTCGATGTCGATGACCTTGTCCAGATGCTCCAGCCCGCGCACCGATTCGGCCGGGGCCGGGGTCTGCCGCGCGCCGTTCAGCCGCATCGAGGCGGTCTTGAACAGCGTCTCGATGGTCAGGGTGGACTTGCCGCCGCCGGAAACCCCGGTGACGCAGACGAACTTGCCCAGCGGAAACTCCGCCGTCACATCCTTGAGGTTGTTGCCGGTGGCGCCGGCCACCACCACCGCCTTGCCATTCCCGGCGCGGCGCCCGGCCGGCACGGCAATCTCCCGCGTCCCGGCCAGGTATTGGCCGGTCAGGCTGGCCGGATTGGCGGCAATCTGCGCCGGCGTACCCTCGGCGACGATGGCACCGCCATGCACCCCCGCCCCCGGCCCCATGTCGAAGACGTAATCGGCGTGGCGGATGGCATCCTCGTCATGCTCGACCACCAGCACCGAGTTGCCGGCGTCGCGCAGCCCCTTCAGCGTGTCCAGCAGCCGGTCGTTGTCGCGCTGGTGCAGGCCGATGGAGGGCTCGTCCAGCACATAGAGAACCCCGGTCAGCCCGGAACCGATCTGGCTGGCGAGACGAATCCGCTGGCTCTCGCCGCCCGACAGCGTGCCGGCGGCGCGGGAGAGCGTCAGATAGTCGAGGCCGACATTGACCAGAAACCCCAGCCTTTCGCGGATTTCCTTGAGGATCGGCGCCGCGATCTCGGCCTTCTGCGCGGTCAGGCTGGCCGGCGCCGCGCGCGCCCAGTCCAGCGCCTCGCGGATGGAAAGCTGCGTCACCTGGCCGATATGCGTCCCGGCGATCTTGACCGCCAGAGCCTCGGGTTTCAGCCGGAACCCCTCGCAGGTGCCGCATGGGCGGCTGTTCTGGTATTTCTCGAACTCCTCGCGCACCCAGGCCGAATCGGTCTCGCGCATCCGGCGCTCAAGGTTCGGGATCACCCCCTCGAAGCTGCGCGACACCTCATAGACCCGACCGGCATCGTCAAAGCGAAAGCGGATCTCCTCGCCATCCGAACCACGCATGAACACCTGCCGCACCGCCTCCGGCAATTCGCGCCAGGGGGTCTTGCGGTCGAATTCGTAATGCTTGGCCAGGGCGTTGATGGTCTGGGTCAGATAGGGCGATTTCGTCCTTGCCCAGGGCGCGATGGCGCCCTGCGCGATGGACAGGCCCGAATCCGGCACCACCAGCCGCTCGTCGAAGAACAGCTCCACCCCCAGCCCGTCGCAGGCCGGGCAGGCGCCGAAGGGGGCGTTGAAGGAAAACAGCCGCGGCTCGATCTCCGGGATGGTGAAGCCGCTGACCGGGCAGGCGAAATTTTCGGAAAAGGTGATCCGCTCCGGCTCGCCCTCGGCCGGCGCGGTTTCCAGGATGGCGATGCCATCGGCGAGGTCCAGCGCGGTGCGGAAACTGTCGGCCAGCCGGGTCTCCAGCCCCTCGCGCACGACGATGCGGTCCACCACCACGTCGATGTCGTGGCGGAACTTCTTGTCCAGAACCGGCGGGTCGTCCAACTCGTGAAAGGCGCCGTTGACCTTGACGCGCTGGAAGCCCTGCTTGCGCAAGTCCAGCATTTCCTTGCGGTATTCACCCTTGCGGTCGCGCACGATGGGGGCCAGAAGATAGGCGCGGGTGCCCTCGGGCATCGCCATCACCCGGTCCACCATGTCCTGCACCTGCTGGGCCTCGATCGGCAGGCCGGTCGCCGGGGAATAGGGCGTGCCGGCGCGGGCGAACAGCAGCCGCAGATAGTCATAGATCTCGGTCACCGTGCCGACGGTCGAGCGCGGGTTCTTGGAGGTGGTCTTCTGCTCGATGGAAATCGCCGGTGACAGCCCGCTGATATGGTCCACCTCGGGCTTGCCGGCCATGTCGAGGAACTGGCGCGCATAGGCCGACAGGCTCTCGACATAGCGCCGCTGGCCCTCGGCATAGATGGTGTCGAAGGCGAGGCTGGACTTGCCGGACCCCGACAGGCCGGTGATCACCACCAGCTGGTCGCGGGGAATGTCGATGTCCACGCCCTTGAGATTGTGCTCGCGCGCGCCGCGAACCGAGATGAACTTCTGTTCCATGCGGGAACTCCGATGGGAGGCAGCGCCAGAGATAGGTCGCCTTGGCGGAAACGCAACCGGAAAATGAGAACGATAGCGGAACATCGCCCGGAGAATCGGCGGGGCCGATGCGGCAGGGCCGGAACGGATCAGCGGCGGGCGGCGAAGAACGCTTGCAGCAGCGCGGCCGAGGCCGCGGCATTGATGCCGCCATAGACCTCCGGCCGGTGATGGCATTGCGGATGGTCGAACACCCGCGCGCCATGCGCCACGCCACCGCTGCGCGGGTCGGGGGCGCCATAATAGAGGGCGGCGATACGGGCCGCCGAGATGGCGGCGGCACACATCGGGCAGGGTTCCAGCGTCACCCAGAGCCGATAGCCCGGCAGCCGCGGCGAGCCGAGCAGACGGCAGGCTTCGCGGATGACCAGGATCTCGGCATGGGCGGTGGGGTCGCGGTCGGCCTCGGTGCGGTTGCCGGCACTGGCGACGACGCGGCCCTGCGGGTCCAGCAGCACCGCCCCCACCGGCACCTCGCCCGCCGCGGCGGCGGCGCGGGCGGCAGCGAGGGCCGCGGGCATATGGCTGGTGAAGGCGGACATGGCGCCTTGTCGCCCGCGCCGGGGCGGCGGGCAAGGGGCGGCGGCGCGATTGCGCTTTCGCCGCGAGCGGCGATGGGCTAGAGAGGGGCTTTGCCACCGCAGAGATGCGCAGGGATCGCCATGACCGAAGACCACAAGCCCGCCCCCGAGGCCGGGACCACCCCCGAATCCGTGCTGACCAACCCGCCCGCGGCCGACGCGGCCGCGGATGAGGGCGCGCGCGACACCACCCCCGCCGGGGAGGCCGGGATCGAAGCCATGCCGGCCGATGCGCCGCACGCCTTGAGCGACAGCCCGGCCGAGACCACCGAAACGCCCGACCCCGCCGCTGCGGAGGCGCAGGCCGCCGACGCCCTCGATGCGGAACTGGCGCCCGTCGCCCGCCCCGCCACCAGGAAGGCCGCCGCGAAGCCCGACCCCGCCACCGGCGAGCGCATCGCCAAGGTCATCGCCCGCGTCGGCCTCGCCTCGCGGCGGGTGGCGGAGAAGATGATCCTCGACGGCCGCGTCAAGGTGAACGGCAAGGTCATCGACTCGCCGGCGCTGGACATCGGGCCGGGCGACAAGGTGGTGGTCGACGGCAAGCCGCTGGACGCGCCGCAGGACACGCGGCTGTGGCTCTACTACAAGCCCGCCGGGCTGGTGACCACCGAATCGGACGAGCTGGGCCGGCGCACCATCTATGACGAGCTGCCCGGCGACCTGCCGCGGGTGATGACCGTCGGCCGCCTCGACCTGAACTCCGAGGGGCTGCTGCTGCTGACCAATGACGGCGAGCTGAAGCGGCGGCTGGAGCTGCCCGCGACCGGCTGGCTGCGCCGCTACAAGGTGCGGGTGAACGGGAGGCCGACCAACCTGACCTTCGATCCGCTGCGCCGCGGCGTGACCATCGGCGGCGAAGAATTCGCGCCGATGGAGATCACGCTGGACAGCCAGCGCGGCGACAATGCCTGGCTGACCATCGGCATCCGCGAGGGCCGCAACCGCGAGATCCGCCGCGCCATGGAGCATGTGGGGCTGATCGTCAACCGGCTGATCCG
>JBEBVF010000200.1:0-3804 GCA_040392885.1 Paracoccus sp. (in: a-proteobacteria)
TGCGCCGCGCCAGCAGGATCTGGCCCAGCACGTTGTTGATCTTGTGGCTGCCGGTATGGTTCAGCTCGTCGCGCTTCATGTAGATCTTCGCGCCGCCCAACCGCTCGGTCAGGCGCTCCGCGAAGTAAAGCGGCGAGGGTCGGCCGACATAATGCGTCCACAGGTCGTCCATCTCGGCCTTGTAGGCGGGATCGACCTTGGCGCGCTCGTATTCCGCCTCCAGCTCCAGGATCAGCGGCATCAGCGTTTCCGACACGAAGCGGCCGCCATGGATGCCGAAGCGGCCCTGATGGTCGGGGCCTTTCCGCAGGCTGTTGGGAAGATCGTCGGCCATGAGCACGCCCCTCGCAAGTTCCGCACGCATCAGCGCGCCTAGAGCGATTTCTTATATCCGATATGCGAGGCGGTAAAGCCGAGCCGGTCATAGAAGCGATGCGCGTCCCGCCGGTCGCGGTTGGTGGTCAGCTGCATCAGCACGCAGCCGGCGGCGCGGGCACGGGCCTCGGCATCGGCCATCAGCGCCGTGCCGATGCCGGCGCCGCGGCGGTCGGCGCGCACCCGCACCCCCTCGACCTGCGCCCGCCGCGCCGCCGAGAGCGACAGGCCGGAGATGGTGATCAGCTGGTAGCAGGCGATGACCTCGCCTGCCTCCTCGCCGAGGATCAGCCGGTTGCCGCCCTCGGCCTGCATGGCGGCGAAGGCGTCCAGATAGGTGGACAGGTCCGACAGCTCCCGCCCCTGCCCCAGCATGTCGTCGCGCAGCAGCGCCACCGCGGCGGGAATATCGGCGGCGGTGGCCTCGCGCCAGATCACGGCTGCGCCGCCTTGACGAAGGCGCGGATCAGGTCGGGATCCTTGATCCCCGGCGCGGTCTCGACCCCGGAGGACACGTCGACGCCCTGCGCCCCGGTCAGGCGGACCGCCTCGGCGACATTGTCGGGGGTCAGGCCGCCGGCCAGCAGCCAGGGCTTGAGGATGCGGCGCCCGACCAGCAGACGCCAGTCGAAGGGCACACCATTGCCGCCCGGCAATTCGGCCTCCGGCGCCGGCTTGGCGTCGATCAGCAGCATGTCGGCGGCCAGGCCGTAATCCCACAGCGCGCCGAAATCGGCCGAACTGGCCAGCCCCACCGCCTTCATGATCGGCAGGCCGTGGCGGTTGCGGATCTGCGCCAGCCGCGGCGGCGATTCGCGGCCGTGAAGCTGGAGGATGTCCAGCGGCACCCGACGCAGCACCGCATCGAGCAGCGCATCGTCGGGATCGACGAACAGGCCGACCTTGGCCATGCCCTCGGGCACGGCCGCGGTCAGCGCCACCGCCTCGTCGATGCTGACGGCGCGGGGGGATTTCGGAAAGAACACGAAGCCCGCATAGCGGGCGCCGGCCTCGGCGGCCACGGCAATATCGGATTCGCGGCGCAAGCCGCAGATTTTTACAGAAGTCATAAGTTTTTGATCTTTCAGCCTTTAGCCGGCACGGAAGGACCGGCCGGGACCACGGCGGGTCCCGTTTGGTTGCTTGATGCCGGCGGCGGCGGACGCGGCGCGTCCAGAATCGCCAGCACCTCGTCGGCAGGTGCCGAATGGTCGCTGCGCAGCCCCTGCACCTCGCGCTGGAGCCGCTCGATCTCGCGCGCGCGGCTGGCCGCCTCGCTGCGCTGGCCGGCCTCGCGCAGCCATTCCCAGATCAGGCCGATGGCAATGCCCGCCATCAGCGTCAGCAGCACGATCAGGAACAGCGGCAGCGTCACCGACGGTCCCGGCAGGTAGTCGGTGAACTTCAGCGACAACGTCGCCGGCTGGCGATTGGCCAGCGCCAGAACCACCAGGATCACGGCCAGAAGCAGCAGGAAAACGGTGCGGATCGCGCGCATGACAGCCTCGTCAGACAGGGACGGAACGGGCCCGTTGTCGCGCATTCGGGCCGGGCGCGCAAGCGGCGCGCCCAGGCCGGGGGCTCAGTCCTGCCCGTTCAGCCGGTCGCGCAGCAGCTTGCCGGTCTTGAAGAAGGGCACGTGCTTTTCCTCGACGGCGACCGAATCGCCGGTGCGGGGGTTGCGGCCCTGCCTTGCATCGCGATGCTTGACGGAGAAGGCGCCGAAGCCGCGCAGCTCGACGCGGTCGCCCCGCTCCATGGCGGCGATGACCTCCTCGAGCACGGTGTTCACCACCCGCTCCACGTCGCGCTGGAGCAGATGCGGGTTCTCCTCGGCGATCGTCTGGATCAGTTCCGACCGGATCATGCCTTCACCTCCCATTCAGGGGGAAATCATTGTGTTTCAAACCAATCCGCATTGGCGCGGTCGGTTCAATCTAGCCGGTTTTCCGGCTGTTGCAAAAGAGAGTTGAAAAAATCCGCCCCCGAAGGCCGGGGGCGGAGCAATATCTGCGCATCATCCCGCCGAAAGACGGGCGATCGGGCCTCAGTTGCGGTTTTTCAGCGCCGCACCGAGGATGTCGCCGAGGCTGGCACCCGAATCGGAGGAGCCGAACTGTTCGACGGCCTCACGCTCTTCGGCGATCTCGCGCGCCTTGATCGACAAGCCCAGACGACGGGTCTTGGTGTCGATATTGGTGATGCGCGCATCGACCTTGTCGCCGACCTGGAAGCGCTCGGGGCGCTGGTCCTGACGGTCGCGGGCCAGATCCGAACGGCGGATGAAGGACTTGACGCCGTTGTATTCGACCTCGATGCCGCCATCCTCGATCGCGGTCACTTCGACCGTGACCACCGAGCCACGCTTGACGCCATCGACGGCCTCGGCCATCTGGTCGTTCTCCAGCGCCTTGATCGACAGCGAGATGCGCTCCTTCTCGACATCGACCTCCTGCACCACCGCGCGGACGACATCGCCCTTGCGATAGTCCTGGATGGCGTCCTCGCCGCGGCGGTCCCAGGACAGGTCGGACAGGTGGACCATGCCGTCGATATCCCCGTCGAGGCCGACGAACAGACCGAATTCGGTGATGTTCTTGACCTCGCCCTCGATCTCGGTGCCGGCCGGATGGGTCTCGGCAAAGACCTCCCAGGGGTTGCGCATGGTCTGTTTCAGACCCAGCGACACCCGGCGCTTGGCCTCGTCGATCTCCAGCACCATCACGTCCACCTCCTGCGAGGTCGAGACGATCTTGCCGGGGTGGATGTTCTTCTTGGTCCAGCTCATCTCGGAGACATGGACCAGGCCCTCGATCCCGGCTTCCAGCTCCACGAAGGCGCCGTAATCGGTGATGTTGGTCACGCGGCCATGATGCACCGAGCCGATCGGGAACTTGTCGGCCACGGTATCCCACGGGTCGGCCTGAAGCTGCTTCATGCCCAGGCTGATGCGGTGGGTGTCGCGGTTGATCTTGATGACTTGGACCTTGACGGTCTCGCCGATCGAGACGATCTCCGACGGGTGGTTGACGCGGCGCCAGGCCATGTCGGTGACGTGCAGCAGGCCGTCGACGCCGCCGAGATCGACGAAGGCGCCGTATTCGGTGATGTTCTTGACCACGCCGTCGACCGCCTGACCCTCATGCAGGTTGGCGATGACCTCGGCACGCTGCTCGGCGCGGGATTCTTCCAGGATGGCGCGGCGCGACACGACGATATTGCCGCGGCGGCGATCCATCTTGAGGATCTGGAACGGCTGCTTGAGCCCCATCAGCGGGCCGGCATCGCGCACCGGGCGCACATCGACCTGGCTGCCGGGCAGGAAGGCCACGGCACCGCCCAGATCGACGGTGAAGCCGCCCTTGACGCGGCCAAAGATGGCGCCGTCGACGCGGGCATCGTCGGCATAGGCGGTTTCCAGACGGTCCC
>JBEBVF010000201.1:0-3730 GCA_040392885.1 Paracoccus sp. (in: a-proteobacteria)
ATCCTGCGCTCGTGGTCGCTGGTGAAGATGGGCACCACCTCGGCCCAGAAGAAGCTGTTCTTCAACCTGCGCAAGGCCAAGAACCGCATCGGCGCGCTGGAGGATGGCGACCTGCGCCCCGAAAATGTCGCCCGCATCGCCCATGACCTGAACGTGACCGAGCAGGAGGTGGTGGACATGAACCGCCGCCTTGCCGGCTCGGACGCGTCCCTGAACGCGCAAATGGGCGCCAGCGAGGGCGATTCCGGCGCGCAATGGCAGGACTGGCTGGCCGACGAGGATGCCGACCAGGCCGAGGCCTATGCCGAGGCCGACGAGCTGGAGGTGCGCCGCTCGCTGCTGACGGCGGCGATGGAGGGCCTGAACGAGCGCGAGCGCGACATCCTGGTCGAGCGCCGGCTGCGCGACGATCCGCTGACGCTGGAGGAACTGTCGGCGCGCTATGGCGTCTCGCGCGAGCGCATCCGCCAGATCGAGGTGCGGGCCTTTGAAAAGCTTCAGGATCGCATGCGCGACCTGGCCCGCGACCAGGGCATGACCGTGCCGGCGGGCAGCGCGTAGCGCCGGCAGCCCCGCGCCACCCAAGGCCGGATCGCCGCGCATGGCGGCCTGCGCCGCCTGCCGTGCAACGGCGGGTGAGCCCGGCGCGGACCCCGCCGCAGGGCGCGGCAAAACCGCGCGGCGCGGCGGCCGCGCCGTCCCCACCGCACCGGTCACCGCTGCCAGCGTCGATTGCATCCGCCAGCCCGTCCGCCGCATCGGGGCTTGCCCCGAAACCCGGCTGCGGCGACATTGGAAACGCATGGCGCCGCCCCGGCGGCCGGCGCGCACCGAAAAGGGGAGACCAGGCCCGCAATGACGGCGCTGGCGCAATATCAGCGGCTGGAAGCGATCGGCCTCTGGCAGCCGGCGGGCGCGGCCGCCCCGCGCGAGGTCGTGGTCTCCTTCGGCCAGGCGACGCTGGTGCTCAGCGATCCGGGGACCGAGGTGCCGCTGACCCATTGGTCGCTGCCCGCGGTGACCAACCTGACCCCGGGCCGGCATCCGGCGGTCTATGCGCCCGGCCCGCCCGGCGAGGGCGAGGCGCCGGCCGAGACCCTGACCATCGACGAGCCGGAGATGATCGACGCCATCGCCCGCGTCCATCACGCCATCGACGCGGCGCTGCCGCATCCCGGCCGGCTGCGCCGGCGGCTGTCGCTGGGCCTCGCCGCGCTGGCCGCGGCGGCGGCGGTCTGGTGGCTGCCAGGCTGGGTCGTGCATCACACCATCCGCATCGCCACGCCGGCCCAGCGCGCCCTGGTCGGCGAGGCGGTGCTGGCCGACCTGACCCGCATCACCGGGCCGGCCTGTCACCGCCCGGCCGGCGACACGGTGCTGGCGCGGCTGGCCGACCGCCTTGCCCCGGCCATGGGCCGTGACGGCGCCGGTAGCGCCGACAAGGATGCGCGGCTGCGGCTGCATGTGCTGCCCGGCGGCATTCATGGCGCGGTGCCGCTGCCCGGCGGCATCGTGCTGATCGGCCCCGACCTGCTGGGGGTGGCCGCCGCCGAGCCCGCCGCCGCCCCGGCCGCGGATCTCGGCCCCGAACCGGACTGGAGCGGCCTGACCTCCGCCCGGCCGGCGCCGAGGCCGCCGCATCGCGCCGGGCCGCTGCCTGCGCGGGCCGATCCCGGCCCGGACATCCTGGCCGGCGAGATCCTCGCGGCATTGCAGGGCGCGGCCGAGGCCGATCCGCTGGCGCCGATCCTGACGCATGCCGGCGCCTGGCCCAGCCTGTCGCTGCTGGTGCGCGGCCATATCGACCCCGAGGCGGTGCGCGATTACGGGCTGACGCTGATCGCCGCGCCGCCGGCAGCGCCGCAGGACAGCCAGGCCCTGCTGGCGCGCTTTGCCGCCATCTCGCTGCCGGCGACGCCCTATGCGCGCCAGGGCGACCCCGCCGCGCCGCTGACGCTGGCGCTGATCGAGGGCGACCCGGTGCGCGGCCAGCCCGCGCCGCGTGGCATCCTCAGCGACAGCGAATGGGAAGCCCTGCGGGAGATCTGCCAGCGCCCGTGAAAGGGACGGGCGGCGGCGCAAAGCCCCCGCTTCGGGACATCGGCGCCGCGATCCGATGATGCGCCCCCCTCTTCCGACGGCATCCGGCACCGCGGCTTCGCGGGTGAACGATCATCGGGCGACGAGGCCGGCAAAGCCAGCGGCCCGCAGGCGGGCATGGGCGCGGATGATGGCCTCGCGGCTGTCGAAGGGGCCGGCCAGGATCAGGATGCCCTCGCCCCCCTTCACCCGGCCCCGTGCCAGCGGCAGGCCCAGTCCGGCGGCGCGCGCGAACATCGCCTGCGCGGCGGCGGTATCGGCCCCGATACCCAGTTGCAGATAGCGGGCGCCGGCGGGGATCATCGCCTCCGCCCGGAGCAACGGTGCGGCCGGGCCGGGGACCGTTGGAGGCGCCGGCCGAGAGGGCGCTAGCGCCGGAGCCGGGCCGGGGCTTGTCGCCACTGCCACCGGGACCGGCAGACCGGCCGCCACCGCTCTGGGAGAGGGGCTCGGCCTCGCCGCACCCGGCCCCCCCACCATCACCGGCAGGCTGGCGGGCGTCGGGACTGCCGGCACCCGCTCGCTCGGCTCGCCGGCGGCACTTTCAGGCCGCGCGGGCAGCGCCGCCGCCGGGCGCAGGGCGGCCGCGACCAGTTGCGGGGCGGGGCCGGAGCAGAAGCCGCGGCTGGGATCGGCGCCCAGCGCGGCGCCCTCTGCCACCCCCTGCCCCAGCAGCGCACAGAGCCGGGCATTGGGCCGGTCGCCGGCCATCAGCGCCCGCGCCGCCATGCCCTCGGCGGAGGTCGCCGCCTCGATGGCACTCAGCGCCGGATGCGACAGCGCCGGCGCCGGTGCCGGCGGTGCCGGAGCCGCGGGCAGGAAATCGCCCGGCCGCAGCCCCTCGGCCATGGTCACCAGGAGCCTCGCCTCCGCCTCCGGCATGCCGGGCGGCAGCGGCAGATCCGAGTTGCGGGGCGGCGTCAGCGGCAGCGGCGTCGGCGGATAGCCGCAATCGGGACCGCCATCGGGCAGCAGCCGCGGGCGCCAGTCGGGGCCGGCCCGCTCGCGCACGCAGCCATCAGCGTCGATGAACAGCGCGCCCCGGAAATCTGGGGGCGGCACCTGCGCCGCCGCTGCCAGCGGCCAGAGCCACCACCAGAGCCAGACCCATCGCCAGTTGCGCAACCCTGCCGGCATCCGTGCCACCCCGCGGACCGATTCCCCGCAGTGTTAGCCGGTCAATCCTCAAGGCCCGGTTAATCGCCGCCTATTTCGTACCGAACATGCGGTCGCCGGCATCGCCCAGGCCGGGCACGATATAGCCGTGCTCGTTCAGCCGCTCGTCCAGCGCGGCGGTGACCACGGGCACGTCGGGATGCGCCGCCCGCAGTCGCGCCACCCCCTCCGGCGCGGCCAGAAGGCACAGGAAACGCAGGTTCTTCGCGCCCTTGCGCTTCAACTGCTCGACCGCCGCCGCCGCCGAATTGCCGGTGGCCAGCATCGGGTCAACCACGATCACCATGCGCGCGTCCAGCTCGTCGGGCAGCTTGCTGTAATATTCCACCGGTTGCAGCGTCTCCGGGTCGCGATAGAGGCCGATGAAGCCCACCCGCGCCGCCGGAATCAGTTCCAATATCCCGTCCAGCAGCCCGTTCCCGGCCCGCAGGATCGAGATCAGCGCCAGCTTCTT
>JBEBVF010000202.1:0-3714 GCA_040392885.1 Paracoccus sp. (in: a-proteobacteria)
TGAGGCGGCAAGGGTGCGTGCAAGCACGCACCCTACGGCCCGTCCGCAAGGGCGCTCGAACACCGCTCGCGCCACGCTCATTCGCCCCTAGGGAAAGACGATGAGCGTGGGTGCACGGCCTCCGGCAGCCGCGTAGGGTGCGTGCGTGCACGCACCATCCGGCCCATCGCCGCCACGGGGCAATTGCTCCGGAGGCTCCACGCGCTATCCGGCCCCGGCAACCGGGGCAGACGCGCGCGCGCAAACGCTATCCGGGCTGCGATCCTTCGGCCCCCTACAGGCCGCGCCGAACCCGCGTGCACCTACCCGTCCGGCAGGATCACCGTGAAGGCCGAGCCTTCGCCCTTCCTGCTGCGGATACGCAGCCGGCCGCGATGGCGGCCCACGATATGTTTGACGATGGCCAGACCCAGCCCGGTGCCGCCCTTGGCGCGCGAGCGGTGGCCGTCCACGCGATAGAAGCGCTCGGTCAGCCGTGGCAGGTGCATGGGGTCGATGCCCTCGCCCTTGTCGGCGACCTCGATCGCCCAGCCGGGGCCGCGCAGCACCGGCTCATGCGCGACCGGGGCCAGCCGCACCCGCACCTCGCCGCCGCTGGCGCCATAGGTGAGGGCATTGCCGATCAGGTTGTGCAGCACCTGGGTGATCTGGTCGGCATCGACCGGCAGCCTGACCGGCGCCTCCACCCCCTCGGCCAGCAATTCGACCCCGGCGGCGCGCGCCTGCGGGGTCAGCACCGCCACCGCCTCGCGGATCAGCGCGGCGATGTCGGCGGGCCGGGCCGGGCGGCTGCGCTCCTGCGCCTCGACGCGCGACAGTGACAGCAGGTCCTGGACCAGCCGGTTCATGCGGCCGGCCTCGGCGGCCATGATCTCCAGAAAGCGGGCGCGGGCGGCGGCATCGTCGCGGGCCGGGCCGCGCAGGGTCTCGACGAAGCCGGTCAGCGCGGTCAGCGGCGTGCGCAGCTCGTGGCTGACATTGGCGATGAAGTCGCGGCGCATCAGGTCCAGGGTCTCGATGTCGCTGCGATCCTCGATGGCAACCAGGGCGCCGCCGCCCAGCCGCGCCGCCAGCGGCGCCACCGTGACCTCGCAGGCCAGATCCCCGGCCGCGCCCGGCAGCTGCGCGCGCAGCCGCACCCCGCCCTCGGGCGGCGGCGGCAGGTCGGGGTCCACCGGCGGCGCCGGCGCGGCGCGCGGGTCCAGCACCCAGTCCAGCGCCGCATTCACCCCGGCATGGCGCAGCGTGGCGACGAAGGGCCGCCCCACCGCCAGCCCGCCCAGCAACCGCCCGGCCGGGGCATTGGCCGCCACCAGCCAACCCTGCCCGTCCACCGCCAGCAGCGGCATCGGCACGGCGGCAAGGAAATCCGCCAGCATTCAGGCCACCGGCCGCAGGCCGTCGCGAAACCGGCGGGCATTGGCGCGGTAGCGCTCGGCCAGGAACAGCAGCCGGGCGCGGGCCTCGGCGTCCAGCTCCCGCACCACCCGGCCGGGCATGCCCATGACCAGCGAACCCTCTGGGATCACCTTGTCCTCGGCGATCAGCGCACCGGCGCCGATCAGGCTGCCCGCCCCGACCACGGTCCGGTTCAGCACCGTGGCGTTCATGCCGACCAGGGCGCCGTCGCCGATGGTGCAGCCATGCAGCAGCGCCTTGTGCCCCACGGTGACGTTCTCGCCCACCGTCAGCGGGCAGCCGGGATCGGTGTGGAAGACGCAGTTTTCCTGGACATTGCTGCCCTTGCCGACCCGGATCACCTCGTTGTCGCCGCGCAGCACGGCGCCGAACCAGACCGAGGCGCCGGCCTCGATCACCACCTTGCCGATGATCTGCGCATCCGGCGCGATCCAGGCATCCGCGGCGATCTCGGGGCGGTGGCCGTCAAGTTCCCAGATCATGGCTCTCCTCCTCCTCCATCAGCGAGCGCACGAAGGCCCCCAGCCGCGGCTGGCGGTCGCGCCGCAGCCGCTCGGCGCCGAGGATGGCGCGCAGCTCCGCCTCGGCACGGTCGAGATCGTCATTGACCAGCACATAGTCATATTCCGCCCAATGGCTGATCTCGTCCCTCGCCTTCTGCATACGCCCGGCGACGACCTCGGGCGAGTCCTGACCGCGGGTGATCAGCCGCCGCCGCAATTCGGCCAGCGAGGGCGGCAGCACGAAGATCGACACCACATTGGCGGCCAGCGGCGAGTTGCGGATCTGCTGGCCGCCCTGCCAGTCCACGTCGAACAGCGTGTCGCGACCCTCATGCATCGCCGCCTCGACGGGCGCGCGCGGCGAACCGTAGAGATTGCCGAACACCTCGGCATGCTCCAGCATCTGCTCCTCCGCGATCAGGCGGCGAAAGCGGGGGATGTCGATGAAGTGATAGTCGCGCCCGTCCACCTCGCCGGGCCGCGGCGGCCGGGTGGTGGCCGAGACCGAAAAGCGCAGCGTGGGGTCCCAGGCCATCAGCCGCCGGGCCAGCGTGGATTTCCCCGCCCCCGAGGGCGAGGACAGGATGATGAGCAGGCCCATGCGCTGCATGACGGTCCCCCTTGCGATGGTCGCGGCTGTCATGGCCCGGCCCCGGCGAAGGGTCAAGATGCGCCGGGCGGGCACCGCCGGCCCCCGCCGCCGGCGGTCACGCGGGAGGGCGGATTCGGGGCGCGCAGGGGCGGCGGCATCGGTGAGCGGCGGGTCGGTTTCCGGCGGCTGGCCAAGGGTTGGGCGCGGGTGCGGAGGCTTTGCGCCGCCGGGCTTGGGGTCGTCCTCGGCCAGTGGGGTAGATACTTTTCGGAGTTGTTCGGGCTCCGTATGGATTGCCGGGATCAGGGAACCCGCCCCCCCGTTGGCTTCCCCGCCGCCATCGGCATAATCTGCGCCAGCGACAGCAACGGAGGCACCCATGATCCCCACCATCCAGGCCAATGGCGCCGCGATCCCGCAGATCGGCCTCGGCACCTGGCAATTGCATGGCGAGGTGCTGGAGGCCGCCGTCCTCGCCGCCGCCGAATCCGGCTATCGGCATTTCGACACCGCCCCGCGCTACGAGAACGAAGCCGGGCTGGGCGCCGCGCTGCGCCGCACCGGCCTGGCCCGCGAGGAATACTTCGTGACCACCAAGGTCTGGTGGACCGAACTGGCCGGCCCGGCCCTGCGCGCCTCGGCCGAGGCCAGCCTGGAACGGCTGGGCCTCGATCAGGTCGACCTGCTGCTGATCCACTGGCCCAATCCCGACATTGCGCTGGCCGAAACGGTCGAGGCGCTGTGCGCGGTCGCCGAGCGCGGCCTGACCCGCCATATCGGGGTGGCGAATTTCCCCGTCGCGCTGATGAACCAGGCGATCGCGCTGGCCGACCGGCCGCTGGTCGCCAATCAGTGCGAATACCACCCGCGGCTGGACCAGTCGGCTCTGATCGCCGCCTGCCGCGCCTCCGGGCTGGCCTTCGTGTCCTATTCCCCGATCGGCAGCGGCCAGTTGCTGGATGCGCCCGAGATCGCCGCCATCGCCGCCGCGCATGGCAAGACCCCGGCGCAGGTGGTGCTGCGCTGGCATCTGCAACAGGGGGTGGTGGCGATCCCGCGCTCGTCCAATCCCGGCCGGGTGCGCGAGAACATCGCCGTCACCGATTTCGCGCTTTCCGATGCCCAGATGGCACAGCTGCATGCGTTGGCGCGCCCCGACGGCCGCATCTTCAACCCGGCCTGGGTGAAAAGCTGGTAGCA
>JBEBVF010000203.1:0-3696 GCA_040392885.1 Paracoccus sp. (in: a-proteobacteria)
CAGAGCCAGATGAAGTAGCCCTCGCGAATGGCATAAAGTGCCAGATGCAGCCGCTTGTTCGGCATCGGCGTCTTCCGCAGCCCCTCGCCCATGTCCGTCAAGCGGCGCTGGACCTCGGTCAGGAAGTCCAGGTCGATGCTGTCGGGCGGCGTCCGCTCGTCGATCAGCGAGAAATCCAGGGTGGCGCGCTTGACGAACCCGGGCAGAACCGTGGTCAGAACGTGGCGCTGGCGCTCCAGTTCAAGGGTGCCGAGGCCGTGATCGTGATAGAAGCGCCGGGTGGACTCCTCGATCGCCAGCACGGAGGTGTAGCGGCGGGCATGGAAGTGCCGGGAGCCGGAACCGTCGATCAGGATATATTCCCCGAGAATGGCCGAGGTGGTGGAGATCCGTTCGGCCAGCGGGAAGGCGCGCAGGTTGAACTCGGAATCCTGCATATAGAGCCCGGAGACGAATTCCAGGCCGTTGTCCTTCAGGAAGGAGCGCCGATAGAGCTTGAAGCAGGAGGACGGGGTCGAGAAGATTTCCGGGTTCCGCGCGAATGTCGTCACCGGAATGTCCGCGGCGGCGCGGGCATAACGGGAAATGATCTCGCCGTTCCGGGTCGCCAGCCCGGTGGCGATGTCGCTGCCGTTCTGCTGCATGACCTCGATGATCCGGCAGTTCCCCTGCGGGTCATAGAGATCGTCGGCGTCCCAGAACTGGACGATGTCGCCTGTTGCCGCCGCCAGGCCGGTATTGCGCGCGGCCGAGAGGCCCTTGTTCCGCTCATGATGCAGCAGCTGCCAGCCATGCTCGCGCGCATAGCTGTCGGCAATTGCCGGGGACGCATCGGTCGAGGCGTCGTCGACCAGGATCACCTCCTTGGCGGGATAGGCGTTGTCGCGGATCGTGTCCAGCGTGGCGGCCAGATGCTCCGCCTTGTTGAAGATGGGGATGATGATCGAGAGGATGGGCGCGCGACCGACCGGCGCCGGTGTGGGAAACGGGCGTGAAAGCAGGGCGCTGCGCTGTACGCAGCGAATCCGGGACGCCTCGGCGGGATCAGGATGGCGGCGGCGCAGCAGGGCCTCGCGCGGTGGCGAATCCCGATAGGCTTCGTCGATCAGGTCCTCCCAGCGCTGGAATACCGCCGCCGGGTCGTAAATGTGGCTTTCCTCAAGGGCTGCCCGCCCAAAGGCGTCACGTTCCTGATCATTGCGGGCAAGGCGCAGCATCTGCGCAGCGAGATTTTCGACCTCATCCGGGTCGCAATCCGCCAGCAGCCCGTTCTGTCCGTGCTTGATCATGGAGTTGGTGCCCGCACAGCAGGCGAAGCCAATGGAAGGCAGGCCATGACGGGACGCTTCCGCAATGCAGTTCGGCAACCCCTCCTCCTTGGAGGCGATGACGTGGATCTTGGCGCGACCGTATTCGCGACCGATATTGTCGGTCGGGGGAAACACCTTTATCCTGCCTTGCAGGCTATGGAGCGCAATGACGGAATCGAGCTGGTTCCGGGTGGTTGGATCTTTCGGTTGTGCCGAGAAGATATGGAAATCCCAATCCGGGATCTGATCGGCAACCGACGCGAAGGCCCGTGCGGCGGCGATGACGTTCTTTACCTTCTTCAATCCACCGATATTGATGAAATGGCTTCTGGTCTCGCGGCTGCGCAACTCCATGTCGGCGCGATTGGCCGGTGCGAACGCATTGGGAAATGCCGCGGCATCGGCGCGCAGCGGTTCCGGCAGGCTGTCGAGATAGGCCGGCACCGTAAAGCGTAACCGGGTACACATCGACATCAGCGCCAGGCGCTCTTCCGTAGCCTGTTCGACCGTGATCTGGCGCAGAGCAGCCCAGTTCGTCTTGATGACGCGCTGCGGGTTCGAACCCTCATGCAAAATCACCGGGATGCCGGTATCGGCAAGGGCGGCGATGCCCGGCGCCTCGATGGCGGTGGCATAGAAGGCCACGATGACGTCGGCGCCATGCTGCCGCGCCGTCTCGTGCAGCCAGTCCGGGCTGAAATCGCCGGCCAGGTGCTGCACTTCGGGCGCAAGCGGATAAAGCGGCTGCCTGCCGGGGGCATGGCGATACATCACCGCGACCGACCGGCCGCAGGCGGCCAGGTGATTGGCGAGATTGGCGGCGGTCTTTTCCATGCCGCCGGCGCCGAAATACAGGTTCCGGATCACGATGAGAATCCGCCCGGCGCGCGGGTCGGTGGAACTGGGCGTTTCCGTCACGGCTGGCCCTCCGCATCACCCTTGTCGTCCGGACGGGACCGGGCGGCGCCGATCCGGACCAGCCGCCAGGGCAGCGTGATGGTCCGCCAGCCCGGCCGCCGGACGGCCTCGACCAAGGCGGTCCCGGCTTGGTGCCGGACCGAATTCTCCATCGCCGTGATGGTGGCCTCCGCCGCCCGCCGTCTGGCACCTTCGCGCGCGGCGGTCTTTTCCAGTTCCGCGATGCGCTGGCGCAGCTGCGCATTGTTCTGTCTGGCCTTGCGCAGCTCCTCGGAGGGCGCCACGGCCGCAGCCTGCGCCCCGCCGGCCGCATTGCCGCCTGTCGCAGCGGCTGCAGGCGCGGGCTTGGCCGCAGGCTTGGCGCCGCCCTGCCCGGATTGCCGCTTCAACCGCGCATTCTCCTTTTCCAGCTGGGCGAGGGCGCCGAGGTGCTGGCGCGCCCGGTCGACCGCGATCTCGTGCTCCTCGCGCAGCTGGACCAGCTCTGCCTGGGCATCGGCCAACTGCCGGGTCAGGGCCGTGCCGGCCTCCTGCAGGCTGGCCAGACGGTCCTCGCGGGCGCGCTGCTCCGCCTCGGCCTCGGCCGCCGCCTCCGAGGTACGCAGCCGCTCCGCCGCCACCGTCTCGGCAATCTGGCGCTCCTGCGCCTCCACCTGCGCTTCGGCCGTGTCGCGCGCCTTGCGCAGCCGGGCATTGTCGCTCAGCAGCGCCGTCATGCTGGCGCCCATTCCGGACAGCAGCTTGTCGGCGGTCAGCGCCCCGGCGGCCTTGTCGACGCCGGGGCGGAGGCCGGCCACGCCTTGCGCCGCCCTCTGGTCCATCACCTGCGCGACCCAGGTCAGATAGCCGTCATGGATCATCCCCATCTCGCGCAGTTCGGCCAGCACCGGCGCGCGGTCGAAGTCGTGGCCCTCGATCCCGGCGATCAGCGCATCCATCCGGCGGGCGAGCGGGTTGGTCAGAGGCTGCGCCTTCAGCGACGAGCGATCCAGCGTCGGATCGACCAGCGCCCGCCGGGCCGCCTCGTCGAGGGGCCGGGGCGGGTCGCCCTCCGGCCAGACGAATCGCGCCAGGGCGTCGATCTGGCCGACGGGGTCGGCGATCAGCCGCTCGTAATGCAGCACATGGCAATTCGCGGCGCAGTCGCGCAGCGCGGTCAGGCAGCGGGTCAGATAGACCTGTTCCGCCGCATTGCGCGACAGCCGCGTCGCCTGCAGGAGCGACTCCACCACCGCGCTGCCGTCGCGGGCGCAGAACACGAAGGACGGCACGATGCCCATGCCCTGGAAGATCATCCGATAGGTCGGCAGCAGCAGCGCGGTGCGCGGGTCCTTGAAGCCCCAGAGCCCTTCCTCGTCCAGCACATGCTTGCGCAGATGCGCGCGGATGGTGGCGAGGATCGGCGCGACGGCGTCCGCCTCGCGCGGGATGCGGGGCGGGACATGCGGCGCCGCCGGGCTGAACTGTT
>JBEBVF010000204.1:0-3457 GCA_040392885.1 Paracoccus sp. (in: a-proteobacteria)
GAATACGGCCCCGGCCAGCACGGCCAGCGCCGCAAGAACAAGCTGTCGGACTTCGGCACCCAGCTGCGCGCCAAGCAGAAGCTGAAGGGCTATTACGGCGACCTGACCGAAAAGCAGTTCCGCCGCATCTATGGCGAGGCCGAGCGCGTCAAGGGCGATACCGGCGAGAACCTGATCGGCCTGCTGGAGCGCCGCCTGGACGCGGTGGTCTATCGCGCCAAGTTCGTGCCGACCATCTTTGCCGCCCGCCAGTTCGTGAACCACGGCCATGTCGAGGTGAACGGGCAGCGGGTCAACATCGCCTCCTACCGGGTCAAGGAAGGCGACGTGATCGCCATCCGCGAGCGGTCGCGCCAGCTGGCCATCGTGCTGGAAGCCGTGGCCCTGGTCGAGCGCGACGTGCCCGACTATCTGGAAGTCGACCACAACAAGATGACCGCCACCTTCGTGCGCATCCCGGCGCTGGGCGACGTGCCCTACGCCGTGCAGATGGAGCCGAACCTGGTCGTCGAATACTACGCCAAGAACTGATTTTCCCGTCACGGGATGGAAAGGCCGCCCTTCGGGGCGGCCTTTTTGCGTTTCCGGCCTCAGGCGAGGCGGAAATAGCGCAGGATGCCGACGATGCCGCCCCCGCCGCCGCCATCGGCCGGGTGCTGGACGCCGTCCATCACCGGCACCGCCGCGAAATCGAACGGGCTGACGCCTTCGAAACAGGCGGCGTTGACCCCGAATTGCCGCGGATTCGAGCGGCGCTGATGATGGGTATAGATGCCGCAGGTGCGGCAGAAGTAATGTTTTGCGGTGCCGGTGTTGAACTGGTAGAGGCTCAGATTGTCCTCGCCCTGCAGGAACTCGATATCGCCGAGTTCCGCCGACACCGCCACCGCGCCGCGCATCCGGCAATAGGAGCAGGAGCAGCGCCGCGCGGTGCGAAACCCCTCCGTCAGCCGCACCCGCATCCTCACCGCGCCGCAATGACAGGCGGCGTCGTGCCGTTTCGTTTCCATGCCCTTGTCTCCTTCCATGTTTCAGGGTGCCGGTCGGGTGACGCTCCTTGCCACGACCCGGGCTGGCACCTCGAATCCCTCGGAAGGATAGACCCGATCGCCGGGCTTGTGGAACTGGTGGACCCGATGGAAGGCAGCGGCGTCGTGGTTCGCGCGGCGGATCGGCGGTTCCGTAGCCGCGCCGTCCCGGAGGCCCCCTTCCGTCACTGCACGAAGAACGGCGCCACGCCTAGCAGCGCGCCGGATTGCAGGCCGGGGCCGAGCTTGGGGAATACCGCATCGGCGCGATAGCCGATCAGTTCGCTCAGGCCGGCGGGGCGGTCGCGGGTGGCGATGGCGATGAGAATCTGGCTGGTGTCGCGGGCGGCGCCGACCCGGTTCACCGGCATGTCGAAGCGCGCCTGCCCGCCGGAGAACAGCAGGAAGCGGCGCAGGTCCTGCACCACGCCGTTGTCGTCGACCAGCAGCAGCGTGGTGAAGGAGCCGGCGGTATTGCCGATGGCGCCCTGCAACGCCTCGCCCGAGGGCAGGCTGTCGCGCGCCAGCCCGACGCCGAGGCCGAAGACCGGATAGCCGGGCGCCGCGCGCAGCCAGGTCAGGGCCGGGCATTGGCGGCGGTCGATCAGCAGCCGGCGCTCGGCAAAGGTGGCGCCTTCGGTCAGCTCGCGCAGCTGGGCGAGGAAATCGCCGGTCTGGCGCTCCCCGGCCGAGATCACCGTCAGCCGCACCTGGCCATCGGGCAGGATGTCGGGCAGCGCCAGCAGGCAGGGCTCGGTCATGCGGGCGCGGATGCCGTCGATCAGCGCCAGCAGCAGCGGCGAGGGCGGCTCGGCCGCGGGGGCGCCGGAGGGCGCCGGGGCGGCCGTTGCGGCCGGGGTCGGGGCCGCCGGCGCGGTGGCGGGCGGTGGCGCCGCCAGGTTGGTGGCGGCGAGGCCCGTCGGCGCCGGGGCGAGGGGGGTGGCGGCATTGGGCAGCAGCCGGGGCGCGGCGGTGGCGGCGCCGGTTGGCGGCAGCGCCAGGCCCGGATCGGCCAGCAGCACCTCGCCGAGCTGAGGTTGCAGGCTCTCGGCCCCGGGCGAGGCGGCGGCATCGGCCGGGGGCGTCGCGGCGGTGGTGGTGTCCGGCACCGGCTCCAGCTGCGGGCTGGCGGCGGCGGCATCGGGCGGGCTGAGGACGGCGATGTCGGGGCTGCCGATCACCGGCGGCGCGATCACCTCGACCGGCAGGCTGGTGACGCGGATCTCGCCCGGCGGCGGTGCCACATGCTGCGGCAGCCGCGGCAACAGCCCCAGCGCCCAGCCGGCGGCGGCGCCATGCGCCAGCATCGACACCGCCAGCGCCAGCAGCCACTGGCCGCGCGATTCGGCGCGGGGCGGCCGGGCCGGGCCGGCGGCGGGCTGCGGCTGGCGCCGCCTCACGGCGCGCCGTCCCGCACGGTCACCAGCCGCACGCTGCGCGCGGCCAGTTCCGGCCGGGCCAGCATCGCCGCCAGCCGCTCGGCCGGGGCGCTGCGGTCGATGACCAGATGCACCGGCAGATCAGGCGGCAGGGCGTCCAGCGCCACCGCCAGCAGTTCCGGCGAGACCGGCACGCCGTCGAGCAGCCAGTCGCCCGTCTCCGGCACCACCAGCACCGGGCGGGGCAACTGGTCGAGCGGCAGCTCGCTGGTATGGGCCACGTCGATGCCGCGCCCGGTCGGCGCATCCATGCGCCCCGAGATCAGGAAGAAGAAGATCAGCAGCAGCACCAGATTGACGATCGCCAGCGACACGTCCATGCGCGCGCGCGGCCGGGGCGGGGGCAGGCGCAGGCTCATGGCGTGCCTCCCGCCGCCGCCAGCTGCGGGGCGGCGATCTGCACCGAGGTGATGCCGTTGCGGGCCAGTGCCTCCAGCACCCGGACCACGCCCTGCACCTCGGCGTCGCTGCGGGTGACCAGCAGCACCTGGCCGGTGCCGGCGGCGCGGGCGCCCTCGGCCAGGCGAGCGATCTGGGCCAGCTCGAATCGCTGCCCGCCCGCCGTCACCCCGTCGCGCGACAGCGTCCAGATGGCGGTCTGGCCGGGGCTGCTGCCGGGCAGGGCGGCGGCCTGCGCCCCGCCGGCGCCACCGCCGCCGGGCCCGCCGCCGCGGCTGATGCTCAGCAGCGAGAAGGTCGACAGGTTCGAGGCCAGCATGAAGAAGATCAGCAGCTGGAACATCGCATCGGCGAAGGCGATCAGCGAAAACCCGTAGCGCCGCTGCCGCACCGGCAGTTCGACGCGCAGGCGCGGCCGTGGCCGCGGCGCCGGCTCGGGCGTGACGGCGGGCTCGGCCCGGTCGTCATGGCGGGGCCAGTCGAGGGGCTCGGCCGCCACGACATGCGGCGGCAGCGCCAGGCGGGTCGGCTCGAAGGCGGCGGTGCCGCGATGGGTTGGCAGGGCGCCGGTTGCGGCCGGCGGCTGCGGGC
>JBEBVF010000205.1:0-3453 GCA_040392885.1 Paracoccus sp. (in: a-proteobacteria)
CTCGCCGCCCCCGCACCCCAGGCACTGCTCTCCAGGTTTCTAGCCGAAGAAGAAAAGGCCCCTGTGCAACACGAGGCCGGGCGGCAGCGCCGTTTTCCCAAACCCCGCAGGGGTGCGGGGGAAACGCTTGCGGCGGTGGCGGTGAAACCCCGGTCGGGGCCGGCCCCACCCGTCCCCGAAGCGGCGATGGCGAAGCCACGGAGCGCCCGCCCTCTCCCTTCAGCCCTCCATGCCCTCGCGGATCGCGGCGGAGACTGCCGTCAGCCCGGCGCGCAGTCCGGCCTCAGTGGGCCCGGCATAGCCGATGCGGAAATGCCGGTCGTCCCTGTCGAACCACGAGCCGCGCCCGACATAGGTGCCATGCACCCGACAGACCGACGCGCACCGGCCAGCACACCCCCCCCGACGCGAGGCCCGCACTCATTGCATCACGCGGCGCGGCATTGCATGACCATCCTGGATACATCTTGTCGATCAGGGGGACGGGACGATGGGTGACTGGCTTGCGGATGTGGCGCGGCGTTTCGGTCTGCAAGGCGGGCTGGAGCGGCTGGGCGGCGAATACGACCTGAACTTTCGCGGCCGCGACGGCGAGGGTGCGGTGATCCTCAAGGTGATGCGCCCCGGCTGCGACCCCGAGGACGTGGCGATGCAGGTGGCGGCGCTGCGCCATGTCGCCGCCGCCGATCCCGGCCTGCCCCTGCCGGCGCTGCGCGGCGCCGTGGAGACTGTCGCCGACGAGACCGGCGCCCCCCGCATCGCCTGGGCGATGGCGGCCCTGCCCGGCACGCCCCTGGCCGCCGCGCCGCGGCAATCGCGCCGCCTGCTGCGCAAGCTCGGCCAGCTCGCCGGCCGCCTCAGCCGGGCGCTGCGCGATTTCGAGCATCCGCGCCTCGACCGCGCCCAGAAATGGCGCCTGCCGGATGGCGGCTGGATCGCCGACCACCTGTCGGTGCTGCCCGTCCCACGCCGGGCGCTGGTCGCGGATATCCTCGCCGGGTTCGACGCCCTGCGCCCGGCGCTGGCCGCCCAGCCGGTGCAGGCCATCCACAACGACCTGAACGACTGGAACATCCTGATCCGCCAGGGTCTGGCCGCGCCCTCGGCCGTGACCGGGCTGATCGACTTCGGCGACATGACCCGGGCGCCGGTGATCTGCGACCTCGCCATCCTCGCCGCCTATGCGCTGCTGGACCGCGACGATCCCGAGCCGGCGCTGGCCGAGCTGGCCGCCGGCTATCACGCCGCCTGCCCGCTGCCCGAGGCGGCGCTGCCGATGCTGTGGCCGCTGGTGCGGATGCGGCTGGCGGTCAGCGTGGTCAACGCCGCCATCGAGGCCGCAAAGCGCCCCGACGACGCCTATGCCACCATCTCGACCGCGCCGGCCTGGCGGCTGCTGGAGCGCGGCGGGCTCGACGCCGACCGCATCCTCGCCCGGCTGCGCCATGCCTGCGGGCTGCCGGTGACACCGCAGGCCCCGGCGATCCGCGACTGGCTGGAAGCGAACCGGGGCAGCTTCGCGCCCATCCTCGCCGAGGACCTGGCCGCCTTTCCCGAGGGCGCGCTGTCGGTGGCCGATGCGGTCATGCCCGAAAACCCCTTCCACCTGACCGCGCAGGAGGCGCGCAGCCTCGGCCATCCCCCGGGCGCGCGCTGGATGGGCAGGGCCTGGGGCGAGCCGCGGCTGATCTATACCGACAAGGCCTTCCTCGGCCTGACCAAAAGCGCCGCCCGCCGCACCCTGCATCTGGGCATCGACATCTTCGCCCCGGCCGGCACCGTGCTGCATGCGCCGCTGGACGGCGTGGTCGCGCGCGCCGGTTACGAGGACCTGCCGCTGGGCTATGGCGGCAATGTCGTGCTGCGCCACGACACGCCAGCGGGCAGTTTCTATACCCTCTGGGGACATCTGGCGCGCGAGGCCGCCGACCTCGCCCCCGGCACCGAGATCAAGGCCGGCACCGCCTTCGCCCGCATGGGCGCGCCGGAGGAGAACGGCGGCTGGGCGCCGCATCTGCATTTCCAGCTGGGGCTGGCCGACGATCCCGATTGGGACGGCGTGGCCGACCCCGACGACCGCGCGCTGCAACTGGCCCGCTATCCCAATCCGGCGCCGCTGCTGAACCTGCTCGATGCGCGGCTGGCCTTCCAGCCGGCGCCGGAGGTCGAGCTGCTGGCCTATCGCCGCGCCCATTTCGCGCCGAACCTCAAGCTCAGCTACAGCGAGCCGGTGATGCTGCTGCGCGGCTGGCGCCATCACCTGTTCGACCAGTGGGGCCGGCCCTATCTGGACGCCTACAACAACGTGCCGCATGTCGGCCATGCCCATCCCCGCATCCGCGCCGTGGCCTGCACCCAGCTGGCGCGGATAAATGCCAATACCCGCTATCTGCATCCCGCGCCGCTGGCCTTCGCGGAAAAGATCATCTCGAAGATGCCACCGGGGCTGGAGGTCTGCTTCTTCGTCAATTCCGGGTCGGAGGCCAACGAACTGGCGCTGCGGCTGGCGCGGGCGGCGACCGGCGGCCTCGACATGATCACGCCCGATCACGGCTATCACGGCAACACCACCGGCGCGATCGACATCTCGGCCTACAAGTTCAACAGGCCGGGCATGCGCGGCCGCCAGCCATGGGTGCATCTGGTCGACGTGGCCGACGACTATCGCGGCCGCTTCCGCGCCGGGGAGCAGGGCGCGGCCGCCGCCTATGCCGCCCAGATCGACGGCGCGCTGGCCGCGATCGAGGCGCGCGAGGGCGGCCGGCTGGCCGGTTTCATCTGCGAGGTCTTCCCCTCGGTCGGCGGCCAGATCATCCCGCCGCAAGGGTATCTGGCGGATGTTTACCAGCGCATCCGCGCCGCCGGCGGCATCTGCATCGCCGACGAGGTGCAGACCGGACTGGGCCGGCTGGGCGATTACTATTTCGCCTTCGAGCAGCAGGGGGTGATCCCCGATATCGTGGTTCTGGGCAAACCGATCGGCAACGGCCATCCGCTGGCGGTGGTGGTGACCACGGCCGAGATCGCCCGACGCTTCGCCGAGGGGCCGGAATTCTTCTCGACCTTCGGCGGCTCGAACCTGTCGGCGCTGATCGGCAAGGAGGTGCTGGACATCGTCGATGACGAGGGGTTGCAGCAGAACGCCGCCCGCGTGGGCGCGGAACTGCTGGCCGGGCTGCGCGACCTTCAGGACCGCCATCCCGCCATCGGCCAGGTGCGCGGCATGGGGCTGTTCACCGGCGTCGATCTGGTCACCGACCGCGAGACCCGCGAGCCGGCGACGGCCATCGCCGATCACGTCATCAACCGGCTGCGCGAGATGCGCATCCTGATCGGGCGCGAGGGCCCGGCCGATAACGTGCTGAAGATCCGCCCGCCGCTGACCTTCGACAGCGAAGGCGTGGCGGTGATCTGCGAGGCACTGGACCGGGCGCTGACCGAGGCGGAACTGGC
>JBEBVF010000206.1:0-3416 GCA_040392885.1 Paracoccus sp. (in: a-proteobacteria)
TGGGCCTCGCCCTCATCGTGGTGGTGGCCGTGACCGTCATGCAGATGCGTTCCCGGCTGGGCCAGCAGCGCCAGCCCCTGCCCCGGCGCCAGCGACCCGGCGGCCGCATCCAGCCAGGGGGTCATCTGCGGCCCCAGCCAGACCAGCAGGTCGGCATTGGCGACCTGGCGCGCCTCGGAGGGGCGCAGCTGATGGTGGTGGCCGTCGCCGCCGGCGGTCAGCAGCACCTCGGGCGCGCCGACGCCCCGCATCACTTGCGCCACCAGCGCGCCCACCGGCGGCAGGTCCGTCACCACCCGCGGCGCCGCCTCGGCAGCCAGGGACAGGCCCGCCAGCGCGGCAGAGGCCAAAAGCAAGGTTCTGGTCATGGAAGATCTCCGGTCGTCGAAAGAGGTGGCCAAGATTCACGATATGATATAACATGTCAACATACATTCCGCCGCGCACGACAGCCGCTTGCCAAGCGCCGCGCGATCCGCGACATCTGCCGGGCGCCCGCCCGTGCCCTGACCCATAGGCCCGCCATGCCGCACGACCCCGCCTTCCAGCCCCACGACCACAGCCGCTGCCGCGATTCGGTCATGGCCAGCGCCCGCCGCATCGCCGAGGGCGAGGGGCTGCGCCTGACCCCGATCCGCCTGCGCGTGCTGGAGATCCTGGCCGAATCGCACCGCCCGCTGGGCGCCTATGACGTGCTGGAGCGGCTGGCCGAGGAAGGCCACCCCCGCCAGCCGCCGCTGGCCTATCGGGCGCTGGATTTCCTGTGCGCGAACGGCCTGGCGCATCGCATCAACCGGCTGAACGCCTTTACCGCCTGCCGGGCGCCGGGGCAGGTGCATGTGCCCAGTTTCCTGATCTGCCGCGCATGCGGCCGGGTGGCCGAGGCTGCCGCCCCTGCCGTGGCCCGGGCGGTCGAGCGGCTGGCCGGCGACGAGGGTTTCGTCCCCGATCCGGTCGGCGTCGAGGCGCTGGGCCTCTGCCCGCTCTGTGCCACCGGGGAGGCCGGGGAGGCCGGCGCCCCAGAGGCCGCAGCGGAGGGCCGCGCATGAACGCGCCGGCCGCCCCCGCGATGCCGCTGATTGCCGCCCATGCCATCACCCTGCGCCATCCCGGCCCGGCCGGCGCGGTGCTGGAGGAGGTCAGCCTGGCCATCCATCCCGGCGAGATCGTGACCGTGATCGGCCCCAACGGCTCGGGCAAGTCAACGCTGATCCGGGCGCTGCTGGGCCTGCTGCCGCTCGATTCGGGGCGGGTGGAGCGCGCGGCCGGGCTGCGCATCGGCTATGTGCCGCAGCGGGTGCAGATCGACCCGGCGCTGCCGATGACGGCGCGGCGGTTCCTGTCGGTGCCGCGGCGGGTGTCGGATGCCCGCGCCGCCGCCGCCCTGGCCCGCACCGGCGTCGCCGATCTGGGGCCGCGCCAGCTGACGGCGCTGTCCGGCGGCCAGTTCCAGCGCGTGCTGCTGGCCCGGGCCCTGCTGGCCGATCCGCAGCTGCTGGTGCTGGACGAGCCGACGCAGGGCATCGACCAGCCCGGCATCGTCGCCTTCTATCGCCTGATCGAGCAGGTGCGGCGCGAGACCGGCGCCGCCGTGCTGCTGGTCAGCCATGACCTGATGGTGGTGATGCGGGCCTCGGACCGGGTGATCTGCCTCAACGGCCATGTCTGCTGCGAGGGCAGCCCCGAGCAGGTCCGGGCCACCCCCGCCTATCACGCCATCTTCGGCGATCCGAAGGCCGAGGAGACGCTGGCCCTCTATCGCCACCATCACGACCACGACCACGATTCGGGCCCCCATCACCATCACCACCACCACCACGAGGCGGCGCCATGATCGACCCGTTCCTGATTCGCGCCGGGTTGGCCGGGCTGGCGCTGGTCGCGGCGACCGGGCCGCTGGGTTGCTTCGTCCTCTGGGGGCGGATGGCCTATTTCGGCGATTCGATGGGCCATGCGGCGATCCTGGGCGTGGCGCTGGCGCTGGCGGCCGGCTGGCCGGTTCCGGCGGGCACGGTGCTGGTGGGGGTGATCGTGGCGCTGGTGGTGGTGCAGCTCTCGGGGCGCAGCCATGCCGCCGACACCATCCTCGGGGTGATCGCGCATGGCAGCCTCGCCACCGGCTTGGTCGCCGCCAGCCTGGTGCCGGCGCTGCGGCTGGACCTGGAGGCGTTCCTGTTCGGCGACATTCTCTCGGTCGGCTGGGGCGACGTGGTGCTGGCCGGGGTGGTGGGCGCCGGGGTGCTGGCGCTGCTGGCCTGGCGCTGGCAGAACCTGCTGGCGGCCACCCTCAACCCCGAGATGGCGGCCGCCGCCGGCATCCGCCCGCTGCACGAACGGCTGATCCTGACCCTGGCGATGGCGGTGACGGTGGCGGCCTCAATCCGGCTGGTGGGCACCCTGCTGATCGCCGCGCTGCTGGTGATCCCCGCCGCCGCGGCGCGGCGCGGTGCCGACACGCCCGAGGCCATGGCCCTGCGCGCCACCCTGATCGGCGCAGGCTCGGTCCTCGGCGGACTGGCGTTCAGCCTGCATGTGGACGCACCGGCAGGCCCGTCCATCGTCGTGATCTCGCTGGTTTTCTTTGCACTGTCCTGGCTGCTGCCACCGGCGCGCAGCGCCCGCAGCCCCGGCCGGTGATGGGCGATTTTCCGCCCGCCAAGGCAGCCCGGGCCGGCAATCCCTCGCCATTGGCGGATTTGCAACAGTCCGGGGGAAAGGCGCCGCTTGCGCGAACCGGATCAGTTCCAAAGGGTTCAGGATTGTGCGACTGTCGCACCGATGCTGCCCGAATAAGGCAGCTCTCATGAGTGAATACGGAGCATGATCATGACCAAATTTGCTACCTTCGCCGCCGTCCTCGGCCTGACCGCCTCGCACGCCATCGCCGGCGGCTATGTCGCCCCCGTCGTCGAAGTCGAGCCCGTCGTCGTCGACACCAAGCCGGCCTCGTCGAACGCCGGCCTGGTGATCCCGGCCCTGCTGCTGCTGGGCGTGATCGCCGCCATCGCTTCGGACGATGACGACGACAACGACAGCACCCCGGCGGCCAACTGATCGCCGTCTCACGACGTCACGCGTGACGAGAGGCCGGTCCCTTGGGCCGGCCTTTTCGTTTGTCGGCGACAAAGCCACGCCGCACCGGGAAAGCAACGGCCCGCACAAGTTCCTGTTGCAATTCGGTGCGGTTGTGAAATCGCTGTTGCATGCTGCCGCCCGCAGGCAGCACCCCGCAATGGAGCAGATCATGACCAAATTCGCCACTTTCGCGGCCGTTCTCGGCCTGACCGCCTCGCAGGCCCTGGCCGGTGGCTATGTCGCCCCCGTCGTCGAGGTCGAGCCGGTGGTCGTCGACACCAAGCCCGCCTCCTCGAATGCCGGCATCGTCATTCCGGTGCTGCTGCTGCTCGGCGTCATCG
>JBEBVF010000207.1:0-3175 GCA_040392885.1 Paracoccus sp. (in: a-proteobacteria)
CGGGCCACGAGGCCGGGCACGCCCTTCCGGCAAGGCGACCGGACCGGGCCCCAGACAGGGAGGAAGCTGCCGCCAGCGCCGCGCCCGCCGGCGCCTCCCGGCAGGATGCGCCGGGCGGCACCCGGCAAGAACAGCGGGAAACCGCGGCGGTCGGGACCATCCGCCCCGCCGACCCTGAGGCTGCCCGCAGCCGCCGCCTCAGATGCGGCCGTCGGCCGAGAGCATGATGGCGATGGGCCGGGTCTGGGGAAACTCGGCCAGGATGATCATCAGGCTGGCGGTCATCGGCACCGCCAGCACCGCGCCCGGCACCCCCCAGAGCGCGCTCCACACCACCAGCGCCAGCACCACGATGAACGGGCTGAGGTTGAAGGCGCGGCCCATCATCTTCGGCTCCAGCACCGCGCCAACCCCGATCTGCACGATGGTCAGCAGGCTGGCGAGCAGGATCGGGCCGGTGAAATCGCCGAACTGCGCCGCGGCGGCGATGGTCGGAAAGGTCACCCCCAGCACCGAGCCGACATAGGGGATATAGTTCAGGATGGCGATCAGCACCGCCCAGAGCCCGGCGAACTCGACCCCCATGCCGGTCAGGATCACCCAGCTCAGCCCGCCCAGCACCAGGTTGACCACGGTCTTGACCACCAGATAGCGGCCGATGCGGTCGTTGATGCGGTCCAGCACCATCAGCAGCCGCTCGGCCTTGACCTGGTCGCGGGCGGCGCGGCCGATCTTGTCGGTCAGCGAGGCGCGCTCGGCCAGCATGAAGGAGGCATAGAGGACAATCAGGAACAGCATGCTGCCCAGGCCCGACAGCGAGGACACCACCGGCGCCACCAGCGCCGCCGGATTGATCTGGTCGAGGGTCATCGCCCGCAGCCGCCCCCAGAGCGGCTCGTCCTCGATGCCGATCATGGCGGCGCCGCGGGTGACGAGGTTCTCCAGGTTGCTCTCGTATTGCGGCAGGGCGGCGACGGCGCGGCCCATCTCCTGGCCGATGCCGACGATCAGCACCACCAGCGCGGCGATGAAGCCCAGCAACGCCAGCACCCGGCGCAGCCATTCCGGCGCCCGGCCGAGCAGCGGGACGCGCGACATGCCATGCGAGGCGGCCAGAAGCAGGTAGAGCGCCATCAGCGCGGCGATGATCGGCACCAGCACGGGCCGCCCCACCCAGAGCAGGAACCCCACCATCAGCGTCGAGGCCAGACCCGCGGTCAGTCGAAGCATGGTTCTCCCTTCAGGCTTGCTTGCGGGCCGGGGATGCCGCGCCCGGCGCCATCTTGGCGGCGCTGCGGCGGCGATGCAACGGGACTGTGCGGGAAAGGCGCAGGCCGGGCGGGCAGTTACCGCCGCCGCGCCCGAAGGCGCGGAACGAGCCGCCAGCGCGCGGCTTGCACCTTGCGCCGGTTCACTGCCGTCCACGGATGCGCGGAGCGGGCGCGCCGGTGCATCGAGCCTGGGACTTGAGCGTCCTGCCGTCCACGGATGCGCGGAGCGGACCATGAGGGCGGCGGGGCCGCTCCCGGTTGCGCGGAGCGAGCCATGAGGGCGCGCGGTTTGCATCTGGCGCCGGTTCCCGCCGGATGCGTGGAGCGCGCCATGACGGCAGCGGGCCACCGCAACGCTGCCGGCGCCCGCCGGGTGCCCGGAGGCCCCTCTCGCCCTTGCGCGCGAAGATGCAGGTCGAACCCGACCTCGATCCGCGAATCCCACAGGTCGGCCCCTCTCGCCCTTGCGCGCGAAGATGCAGGGTCGCCTGCTTGTCCAGGATCATCCCGCACGCAACGTCCCCTCTCGCCCTCGCGCGCGAAGATGCAGGCCCGGGCAGTTGTGAAGGCCGATGGAAATGGCGTCCCCTGCCCCTCCGCGAGGATGCAGGGCACCGGCAGGATCGCGGCAACGGCCGGGCCGGCGGCCAGCACGCAGCCAAGGCGCAACCTCCCTACGCCGACCGACAGCCCCGGCGTCCCCGACTCCGCCCTCCCTGCCGCATGAGGGCACCGGCAGGATCATCCCTCCGCCGGAGCGGGAGGCCGGCAATCAGCCCTCGGCCGGCAAGCAACCTCCCTTCTTTGGACACCCGGGCGCCCCCCATCTGCCGCGTGTGACGGTGGAATACGCAGGCACGGGTACCGGCCGGACCCTGACCGGTCCTTTCCCTTTTCTCAGCCCCGGCCATGGTGCGGGAAAGCGAATCGTCCTGCGATGTCTGCCTCGCCACCAGCGGACAGGCGCACTCCCACGCTGCCCTACCCCCTCACCGGTAGTCCGCCCGCGTCGCAGCCGAAGAGAAAACCCGCCGCGCCGGACGGAACCCCGCACCCGTGCCGAAGGCGGAGGCGTCGGCGCGACCCGGCGTCGCGCCCGACCCCCTTGCAGCCGTGCCGCCATGGCCGCATATCTGGGAGCATGAAGCACCCCCTCAACCTTATCAAGCTCTGCGTCGGCGAGGACGATCCAGCCAGCCTCGAAGCCTGGCAGATGGGCCGCTACGGCCCCGACGCCCCCGCCCGCCACATCACCCGAATGTGGCCCAAGCGCGAGGCCGAGCTGGTGCCGGGCGGCTCGCTCTACTGGGTGTTCAAGGGCATGCTGCTGGCCCGCCAGCGGCTGCTGGGGATGGAAGAGGTCATCGGCGCCGACGGCATCCGCCGCTGCGCGCTGATCCTCGACCGCGAGGTGGTGCGCACGAAACCGGCCCCGCGCCGCGCCTTCCAGGGCTGGCGCTATTTGCCGGGCGACGAGGCCCCCGACGACCTGCCCCGCGCCCGCGAGGCCGAACCGGCGCTGCCCCCGGACATCGCCCGCGAACTGGCGGCGATGGGCCTGCGCTGAGGCACGAATCCGGGCGGGGCACCGCCGCATGGCCCCCCCATCTTCGCCTCTCCGAGGTTCCCGCAGCCGCCTGCCCCGCCGCAGGGCAAACCCTGTCCATCACCGAGGCAGCGGCCATCCGGTTTCCGATACCGGCAAATCTCGAGAGGCCGCGCTACCTTTTCGCTGCCAACGGCGAACACGGATCGCCTGCACCGCCACCGCCCGCGATACCGGCAAATCTCGAGATGCCGCCCCCCTTCCCGCTGCCAACGGCGGGCACGGATCGCCTGCAACGCCGCCGCCCCGCAATACCAGCAAATCTCGCGAGACTGCGACGCATTCCCGCTGCCAACGG
>JBEBVF010000208.1:0-3072 GCA_040392885.1 Paracoccus sp. (in: a-proteobacteria)
TTTCGTGGGGGGCCCCCCCCCCCCGCCCCGCGGCGGGGGGGGGGGGGGGGGCGCGCCCCCCCCCCGGCCGCCCCCCCCCCCGCCCCCCCCCCCACGAACGCCTGGCGCGCCCCGCGCGCACGACAGGGCGGCCAACAGGCGGCCCCCCCCGGCCCGAAACCCGCACCACCGCCGCGGCCCGAAAAAGCCGGGCGGCAGCGCCGGGCCGGCAAGCCCCGCAGGGGCGCCGCAGGCCCGTCTTCCTAGAGGTTCAAACTCCGCAGGAAGGCCGAGAACAGCTCCTGCTGGGTCGAGAGGTTCAGCTTGGCATAGAGCTTCTGCCGATGTGTCTTCACCGTCGCCGTGGCGATGCCGAGACGCTGGCTGATCGACTCGCTGGAATGGCCCTTGAGGATCAGGATCGCCACTTCGCGCTCGCGCGGGCTCAGCACATCGCTGCCGAAATTGCCAAGCAGGTGCTCCAGCCTGTGGCTGGAAGGCGGTTCGTGGCGCGACAGATGCGCCCAGAGCCGGCGAAAGATCGCCGCGATCAGCGGATGTGCCTGCCGCAGGCGGGTGATCGAGCCGGGCTCGAAACCGCCCTCGGCGCGGATGCGCGACAGGCTGATCTCGGCCAGCATGTCGCCGGGCAGGTCGATGGCCAGGATCAGCTCCTCCATCCCCTCCGGCCAGCCATGGGTGCGATAGCCCAGCTCCTCGCCCTCGTGGCGGCGGATCTCCAGGTTCTGATAGAGGTCGGAGGTGAAATAGCCGTCCGGCGCCAGGTCGCGCATCAGATGCACCCCCGGCTCCAGCCCGGTCAGATAGGTGTTGAAGACCGGGTTCAGCACATAGGTGCGGGCGATATACAGCTCGACCGCCTGCCGGGCGCGCGGACCCGAGAAGGTGTCGAACACATAGGTCGGCGCCCCGTCGCGGCGATAGGCCACCGACAGCGCCAGGTGGAACGGCGCCACCGCCCGGATCGCCGCCAGCAGGGCGCCGACGCCGTCGGGCTGGTCGTGGCGGTCCAGCGCATGGGCGAAGGGGGCGACCCAGTCGGCGGTGTCGGTCATCGGCCTGTGCGGTTGCTGGAACGGGGTTCCCGTTCCTAGGCCGCATCCGCCTGCGAGACAAGCTGCCCGATGGCCTCCAGCACCCGCGTCACCTCGTCTTCGGTGTTGTAATGCGCCAGCCCGATGCGCACCACGCCCTCCTCCTCGTCGAGGCCCAGCAGTCTCGCCGGCTCATAGGCATAGTTGTGGCCGGACCAGATATTGATGTCCTGCGCCGCCAGCGCTTCGGCGAAACGGTGGGTCGAGATCGTTTCATGGGTGAACGAGATCGTCGGCACCCGATGCGCGAACAGGTTCGGGTTGGTGATGCCCAGCACCCTCACCCCCGGCAGCGCCGCCAGTCCGGCGATCAGGCGGCGGGTCAGCCCGGCCTCATGGGCATTGAACGCCTCATAGGCACCCAGCATCAGGTCGCGGCGGCTGCCGGAATGGCCGGTCTGCTCGCCGGCCCAGGCCAGATAGTCGATGGTCGCGCTCAGCCCGGCCAGCAGTTCCGTCTGCGGGGTGCCGGTGCAGAAACGGTCGGGGATGTCGTCGCTCTGGCAGCGGACGCGTTGCGGGGGCAGGGCGCGCAGTACCGCCTCGCGCCCCCACAGGATGCCCAGATGCGGGCCGAAGAACTTGTAGGACGAGCAGGCCAGGAAATCGCAGCCCAGCGCCTGCACGTCGGGCAGGTGATGCGGCGCCAGCTGCACGGCATCGACCCAGGTGAACGCGCCGGCCTCCCGCGCCATGCCGGCCAGCCGGGCCACGTCGTTGATGCTGCCGGTCATGTTGGATGCATAGTTCAGCGCCATGAACCGCGTCCGCTCCGACAGGATCGCCACCAGCGCCTCCGGCTCGATGCGCCAGGTCTCGGTGTCGAAGGGCAGCCAGCGCACCACCAGATCATGCTCCTCGGCCATCATCAGCCAGGGCGAGATGTCGCCCTCGTGATCCATGCGGGTCACGATGATCTCGTCGCCGGGGCGCAGGGTCTTGCCGATCACCCGCGACATCTGGAAGGCCAGCGTGGTCATGTTCGGGCCGATGACGATCTCGCGCCAGTTCGCGGCATTGACGAAATCCGCCATCGCCTCATGCGCCGCCTGCCAGATCGCATCGGCACGCCGCGAGGCGGCAAAGCGCCCGCCCAGATTGGCCGAGGCCGTGGTCATCGCCTGCGCCACCGCCTGGCTGACCATGTCCGGCACCAGTGTTCCGGCCGGATTGTCCAGATGGGCGGTGCGGGACCGGTGCAGCGCCGGAAAGCGGCTGCGGATCAGGTCGATGGGATAGGCGGGCATGGCGGTCTCCGGGAGGGCAGGGGCGGGCGAATCCCGGCCACTATCCGGCATTCGCGCGCGCGGGGCCATCCGCCCCGGGCCGGAGGCGGCGATCCCCCTTGCGGGGGATGGCGAGGCGGCGGCTTTCGTGCAGGATCGGGGGCTTGGCGGGCGCGCCCGCGCGAAGCGAAGAGGGGCGGGCGATGAGGATTCGCGAATTCGGCGTCGAGATCTGGATGAACGCCCACGAGAACGACGCCACCTGGAACCTGGCCGAGACCTGCGTGGATTCCATCACCATCGGCGAGCTGCTGGCCTTGGCCGGGCGCAATGACGAGGCGCTGGCCGAACTGCTGCCGATGCGGATGGGCTATGGCGCCATCGAAGGTTCGGAGCGGCTGAAGGCGGCGATCTGTGGCCTCTATGACTGGCAGGCGCCGCAGAACGTCATCGTCACCCATGGCACCATCGGCGCCAACCACCTTGTCCACAGCGCGCTGGCCGGGCCGGGGGATGTGGTGGTGTCGATCGTGCCGACCTATCAGCAGCATGTCTCCATCCCGGAAAGCTGCGGGGCCACGGTGCGGCCGGTCTGGCTGAAGTCGGAAAACGCCTTCCTGTCCGATCTGGCGGAACTGGCCGAGGCGGCGGAGGGCGCGACGCTGATCGCGCTGACCAACCCCAACAATCCCAGCGGCGCGCTGATCGACCGCGAGGGGCTGGAGGCGATCATCGCCATCGCGCGGGAGAAC